>PLXK01000146.1 GCA_003151415.1 Bacteroidota bacterium | reverse complement strand
CAAACAGGATTTTGGTTTGCAGTGTGTATTGGAGATTTCTGTCAGAAAAGGAGAAGCTGAAAGAATTATTACTTTGTTTGGGAAAGTGGATGATGTCAGGACAGAGTATTTGAAAACAGACTAGTCAGGGCCGAAATTAACCGCGAATAAAGTTGTGTGATTGGAACAAGAAAAAAATTATTTCACCGAGCGCATAAACATCAATACCGCCAGCCAGTATTCATGGCTGTTCTGATTCGATTTCCAGAGGGCTTTCGATCCATGATCGCCTTTGGAGGCGGGACAGAAAATGGTTTTTGTCGGCGCCTTTACATCGGCCATGAGTCTGGCCAGGGCCGGAGCTTCCTCTTTGGAGGAGGCCACAAAAACAGGGACAGGAATGTTGGCAATGGCCTCTTTNNTGTTTTTTGCTGCAATCTTCAGGCAAAGAGAGGCGGAATACGAGCTGCCGACCAGAACCACTTTTTTCTTTGTTTTGGCATACGCATAATCGATGGCCGCAACAATGTCCTGTTCTGAATCGAGGTAGGAGGTGGGTTTGTTTTTTTCTTTTGCACGGGCCGCCGTTTCGTTTTTTACGCCATTGACTTCCGAACCCGAACGCAGATCGATAGCGAAGGCATTGTACATGAACTTGGTGAATTTCCGTGCAGTTTCGTTGTATTCTCCGCGGCTGAAACCCGCCTGGTGGCAGAGGATGATGTAGGGTAGCGTATCGCTGATCTGGTACAAATTGGCGGAGATAATCACTCCGTCTGCAGAAGGAAATTCGACAAGTTTCTGCGCCCTGAGATTGAATGACAGGAAAAGGGGCAACAGGAAAGCGAGTTTCATCGTACGCATAATGGAATCAGATTAGGAAGATTGAGAAAGGATCGAACCTTTGAGTAGAGCAAGATAGCAATTCTAGTTGAAACAAAAACGTCCGCCTGAAGCGGACGTCTTAATTTCCGGGCAGAATGCTTATTCAGCCAATACAATAACCTGATTGTTCAGCATTTCGACCACACCGCCCTTGATATCAAAATGCTGTGTGGCATCTGCATTGTCTATCACTTTCAAGGTGCCTTTTTTAAGCGATGAGATGATCGGCGCGTGGTGATTGAGCAGTCCGAATTTACCGTCGGCGCCGGGCAAAACAATTGACTTGACTTCGCCACTGAACAACTTTTTATCGGGTGTAATGATTTCTAAAAACATGCTTTGGTTTATGAGTTCGTTTTATACCGAAGGACATGAGAAAAGGATCATGTCCTTCGGTATCTATAGCTTTTAGCTGACTTCAGCAAGCATCTTTTTGCCCTTCTCGACCGCATCTTCAATGGATCCGACAAGGTTGAAAGCGGCTTCGGGATATTCATCCACGGCACCGTCCATAATCATGTTGAAACCTTTGATAGTGTCTTCAATGGGAACAAGAACTCCTTTTAATCCTGTAAACTGTTCGGCCACATGGAAAGGCTGGGAAAGGAAACGCTGAACCCGGCGTGCGCGATGTACGGTGAGTTTGTCTTCTTCCGAAAGTTCATCCATACCCAGAATGGCGATAATGTCCTGAAGCTCTTTGTAGCGCTGAAGAATCATTTTAACGCGTTGAGCGGTGTTGTAGTGAAGATCTCCCAAAACAACAGGAGTCAGAATCCGTGAAGTGGAATCCAGGGGATCCACAGCGGGATAAATTCCAAGCTCGGCAATTTTACGGCTCAGTACGGTTGTCGCATCCAAGTGGGCAAATGTGGTGGCAGGAGCAGGATCGGTCAAGTCATCGGCAGGTACGTAAACAGCCTGAACCGAAGTGATGGAACCGCGTTTTGTAGAGGTGATGCGTTCCTGCATCAGACCCATCTCGGTAGAGAGGGTAGGCTGATAACCTACTGCAGAAGGCATCCGTCCCAGAAGGGCCGATACTTCAGCACCGGCCTGGGTGAAACGGAAAATGTTATCGATAAAGAAAAGAATATCGCGTCCGCCTGTTTCGTCATTTCCGTCACGGAAATATTCGGCCACAGTCAAACCGGAAAGGGCTACACGGGCACGGGCTCCGGGAGGTTCGTTCATCTGTCCGAAAACAAGGGTTGCTTTTGAATCCAGCAGGGCTGTCTTATCCACCTTGGCAAGATCCCATCCGCCTTTTTCCATGCTGTGTTTGAATTCATCTCCATAACGGATGACATCCGATTCGATGAATTCGCGCAAAAGGTCATTTCCCTCGCGGGTACGTTCTCCCACACCGGCAAATACCGACAGTCCGGCGTAGGCCTTGGCGATGTTATTCACCAATTCCATGATCAGAACCGTTTTGCCAACACCCGCACCGCCGAAAAGACCGATTTTTCCGCCTTTTGCATACGGCTCAAGAAGGTCAATGACTTTGATTCCGGTGAAAAGAACTTCCGAAGAAGTGCTCAGGTCTTCAAATCTGGGCGGGAAGCGGTGGATTGCATAACCGCCTTTATTGCTTACAGGACCGATGCCATCGATGGCTTCGCCGATCACGTTGAAAAGTCTTCCTTTTACCTGGTCTCCGATAGGCATGGTTATCGGGGAGCCGGTCGAGCTGACAGCCATTCCGCGGGAAAGCCCGTCGGTGGAGTCCATGGCAACAGTTCTTACGGTATCTTCACCGATATGCTGTTGTGTTTCAAGTATTACTTTCTGCCCGTTCGCTTTTACAACCTCAAGGGCATCAAGGATATTGGGCAATTTTCCACCGGTATCAAAACTGACGTCGATTACGGGACCAATCACCTGGATAATTTTACCTGTTACTTCTGACATGCTGTGTGTAGTATGTGTTGGGTTGTTTTTTCAATTTCGATGCGAAAGTACTATAAATAGCTCAAATGAGGTAAGGATTGTTAATAAAATTATGCCAAATGAAAAGGAACAGCCTCCCTGGCAAAATGACCCGAAGACGCTCCCGGGGATGAAAAATCGTTAAATCCAGACTTCATCGATAAATACCGGCAAATGACGGGTGCCAAAATAAGTGGACCCGCCTTGCTTTGGTATAAAATATCTAATTTTGAATCCGCAGCCAATGCATGTCAAACAAGGTTTGCTTAATTAGCCCGATTGGCCGGAAAAATCATCGGAATATTGAATCAGAGAAGAAAGGTGAACGTATACAGGGAAATCGCAGATTTTAAGGGTGTCAAAAGGCCGGTTCTGACCACTGGCACCTTCGATGGCGTGCATCTGGGCCACAAAAGAATCATCCAGCGTCTTTCCGAACTCGCTTTGCTTTCAGGGGGAGAGTCGGTTGTGCTGACTTTTCACCCGCATCCCCGGTTTATTCTCTATCCCGATGATCATTCCCTCAAATTACTCAGTACACTGAATGAAAAAATAGATCTGCTTGAAAAGGCCGGTGTTCAACATCTCATCATACATCCTTTCTCCAGGGAATTTTCCCGTTTGTCTTCGATGGATTTTATCAGAAACATTATTGTGAATCAGATAGGTACCAAAAAGCTGGTCATTGGGTACAACCATCATTTCGGGCGCAACCGGGAAGGCACTTTTGAACATCTCAAGGAATATGGACCTCAATATGGCTTTGAGGTGGAAGAGATCTCTGCACAGGATGTGGATCAGGTGGAAGTGAGCTCGACTAAAATCCGCAAAGCCCTGCTCGATGGTGACATTGCTACAGCCACGTCCTATCTGGGACGGGAATATTCGTTACAGGGGATGGTTGTAAAAGGAAAAGAACTTGGACGCACGCTGGGTTATCCCACTGCAAATATTCATATCGGCGATGCCCATAAACTCATACCCCTGGACGGAATCTATGCCGTAAAAGTTGAACTGGAAGGGCACATGCACAGGGGCATGATGAGCATCGGCATGAATCCGACTGTGAATGGAAAGGAACGGACAATCGAAGTAAATATTCTTAACTTTGAGAAAGACATTTACAACAAAATGATTAAAATTTCGTTTGTAAAGAGAATCAGGGATGAAGCGAAGTTTGCCGGTCTCGAGGAACTGAAACAGCAATTGCACAAGGATAAACTCGAAACAATCCGGATCTTCGAATCCGGACTGGCACACGGAGATTTAAATCTTTAGCCAATCCATTGAAAGCCCTGAAAAAAACGACCCTCCTAGTTATTTTGAGAAGGAATTTATTCCTGGCTTTGGCATTTTCGGGTTTGCTGTGGCTTTGCCCGGAAGCAGGTTTCTCTCAGTCAATTCCGCTGCTGGATTCCCTTTCACTGGATACAGCCCGCATCTACACCGATCTTGCCCAGGCGCTCAAAGAACCTGACAATGTGATCCGTCTGAGTCTCCGCAAACAAAAGCTGAAAGAAATGCCCCTGGAAATCTTGAAATTCAGGAATCTTCAGTATCTCGATTTGAGTAAGAACAATATCAAAGAGCTTCCGGCGGAGATCGGGGAGCTCAAAAATCTGCAGTATTTCTCGATCATGAAATCCGATTTGGAAATATTTCCGCCCGAGCTCGGAAAATTGACGAATCTCAAATGGCTGGTCATGAATCAAAACGAGATGATTCTGATACCTCCGCAAATCGGAAACCTCATCAATCTGGAGTATCTCGATCTCTGGAGCAATAACCTCGATCATTTCCCCGAAGAGTTGAAAAATCTGAAAAAACTGAAGACCTTGGATTTGAGGGTAATTCTCATCAGCGATCAGGATCAGGCAAGAATTGCAGCACTGCTTCCCGAAACGAAAATCTATTTTTCAGCCAATTGCAATTGCAAGAACTGATTCCCTGTCGGTCATTGCCAGGAAAGAGTCTGGGCTGACTTTAAGCCGGAATAACCGTTTCTCTTCCAATAGAACTGTAATAGAATCCCAACTGTCTCATTTGTTCTATGGCATACAGATTGCGCCCGTCGAATATCGCTTTGTTTTTCAGAAGCGCCGAGACCTGGTCAAAATCAGGCGTACGGAACAATCCCCACTCAGTGGCAATGATCAGCGCATCAGCCCCTTTCAGCGCCTCATACGGATCGTTTGCAAAGGTGATTTTATCGCCCATTAATTTTTTGACATTGTTCATTGCTTCCGGGTCATGCGCACACACAGAGGCTCCGGCTTTAAGCAATTCGTCAATGACAAAAAGTGCAGGGGCCTCCCGAATGTCGTCGGTGTCGGGCTTGAATGCCAATCCCCACAAAGCAAACCGTTTGCCTTTCAACTGATCGTTGAAATATTTTTTGATTTTCGGAAGAATGATTGTCTTCTGATTTTCATTCACTTTCATAACGGCAGTGAGCATGCTGAAGTCATAATTCACCTCTGCCGCAGATTGGGCAAGGGCCTGAACATCTTTTGGGAAACAACTCCCGCCATATCCAATGCCCGGAAAAAGGAATCGTTTGCCGATGCGTTCATCCGAACCGATGCCGATCCTGACCATATCCACATTGGCTCCGAGCTTCTCGCAGAGATTGGCAATTTCATTCATGAACGTAATTTTAGTGGCCAGAAAGGCATTGGCTGCATACTTGGTCAGCTCCGCGGATTTCTCGTCCATGAACACGATGGGGTTTCCCTGACGGACATACGGCCTGTATAGTTCTTCCATGATCTTACTGGCTCTTTCCGAACCCGATCCGATGACTACCCGGTCGGGTTTGAGGAAATCATCGACAGCAAAGCCTTCGCGAAGAAACTCGGGATTGGATACCACATCGAACTCGCAGGTGGCATTTGCGGCGATTGCTTTTTTTACTTTGTCGGCAGTGCCTACAGGCACAGTGCTTTTGTCGACAATGACTTTGTAATCTTTCATCAGTTTGCCCAGATCATTGGCAACACCAATGATATAGCTCAGATCCGCTGATCCGTCTTCTCCCGGAGGAGTAGGCAGGGCCAGGAAAATGATTTTGGCTTTTTCAATGGCTTCTGCCAGATTGGAAGTGAAACTCAGTCTTCCGGCTTTTATATTGCGGTGAAACAATACGTCCAGATGGGGTTCGTAAATCGGAACAATGCCGTCTTTCATCTGTTTCACTTTCTCCGTGTTGATGTCTACACAAATGACCGTGTTTCCTGTTTCTGCAAGACAGGTACCTGTTACCAGGCCAACGTATCCGGTTCCGACTACTGTAATATTCATAGGCTAAGTTTAACGGTTTTGAGCAAATTATTTCGGTTCCTTCCGGGAATCAAAAGGAACAAACAGGAAGCTTAATTCAGGTATTCCAATACGGTATCTGCAATATATTTCAGTGTTTCCGGATCCATCTCAGTATGCATCGGAAGAGAGATCACCGAGGCACATAATTCTTCAGTAATAGGAAAATCCCCTGCCTTGTATCTGGGATCCTGAAAAGCCTTTTGGAGATGCAAAGGAATCGGGTAATAAATCATGGCAGGAATATCTCTTGAACTTAAAAATTCGCGGAGTTTTGTCCTGTCGCCTTGGACGAGCCGAAGTGTGTACTGATGAAACACATGGGTCGAATTGGGCATCCTTTTCGGAATTCGGATCTTTGCATGGCCTGCAAAAGCAGCATCGTAATAAGTGGCCACCTTCTGACGTGCAGCGGCATATTGATCAAGATGCTTGAGTTTGACACGAAGAATGGCCGCCTGGATGCTGTCCAGACGTGAATTGACGCCGATGGAATCGTGTACATACTGAACCGATTGTCCGTGATTTGAAATCATTTTTATTTTTTGGGCCAGCTGATCATCGTTGGTGTAAATGGCTCCGCCGTCGCCATAGCAACCCAGATTTTTTGACGGGAAAAAGGAGGTCGTTCCCATGGTACCCATTGTGCCGGCCTTGTGTCGGGTTCCGTCGCCAAGGGTGTATTCCGCACCAAAGGCCTGAGCCGTATCTTCGATGATAAAGAGCTTGTGTTTTTTGGCAAGGTTCAGTAAGCCCTGCATGTCGGCGCACTGTCCGAACAAATGTACGGGAACAATGGCTTTTGTGTGTGGGGTGATGGCCTTCTCAATGGCTTTCAGATCGATGTCGAAGGTTTCCGGATGGACATCGACAAGAACAGGTTTAAGTCCCAGAAGGGCGATGACTTCGGCTGTGGCCACATAAGTAAAATCTGCCGTAATGACTTCGTCGCCGGGTTTCAGACCCAGGGCCATCATGGCAATCTGCAGCGCATCTGTTCCATTGGCACAGGGAATCACATGTTTCACCCCAAGGTATTGTTCAAGTTCGGCCTGAAAGGATTTTACTTCGGGCCCATTGATGAATGCCGTACTGTTTATGACATTCTGAATAGCCAGATCAACCTCTGTTTTTATATGATCATACTGGGTTTTGAGATCCACCATTTGGATCTTTTTTTTTTTTGTTTCAATATCACTCATTAATAAGGTACGA
>PLXK01000178.1 GCA_003151415.1 Bacteroidota bacterium | reverse complement strand
TGTCTGGCAGCCTCCTTTCAATACGGCCAATATGCTCAGCGGAGTTCCCCTCACCATCGTCCCCCATACAGGCCGGCTGACGGCTACCCCTGCCAGTATCGGACAATTTGTGGTGGGAATGAAGGTGAAAGAATACCGCAACGGAGTTTATTTTGGCGAAACCCGGCGCGATTATCAGTTCAATGTAGTACCCTGTCCCACCTTTGTTGTTGCCGCCCTGCAGGCCCCCCAGGTTGTATGCGGCTCGAGCACCGTCTCGTTTCAGAACAACAGCAATGGCGCGAGCAGCTATTTCTGGAACTTCGGCGATCCCAATACGGCAGCCGATACCTCCCACCAGATTATTCCTTCTTATACCTATCCCGATACGGGATATTACACAACCACACTTGTGGCTTATGCCCCAAAAAGCAATTGCAACGACACCAGCAGATACACCATCCACATCCAGGCGGCTTATCATTCTTCTTTTACCTTCACCCCGGCCGTTTGCTTTTCCCAAACCATCGTTTTTTCCGAAAGCTCAAACAGCCCTTCCAATCAAACGCCGGTATGGCAATGGAATTTTGNNCCAATCCGGTTCATACCTATACCGCAGCGGGCAATTATCTGGTTACCCTTGTTTCATCCATCCCCAATTCCCTGCATTGCTCCGATACGGTGAGCAACAAACAACTCCATATCGTGGAAAGCACAAATCTCTTCATCCCCAATACCTTTACACCCAACGGCGATGGAATCAATGATCTTTTCCGGGTAAGAGGAGCTACCGCCTTTCCTGATTTTTATTTTGCAGTGTACAACCGCTGGGGACAGAAAGTGTTTGAAACCCATGATCAGAATGAAGGCTGGGATGGCACCTTTAATGGCGTGGCTGTCGATCCGGATGTTTTCGCGTACTATGTCAAGGCCGGATGTGAATTCGGACCGTCCTCTTTCAAAAAAGGAAATGTCACCCTTATCCGGTAAATGAAATGCGTAAAACAGCCCTGCTTTTCTTTACCTTGTTCATCACCTGCTGCAGGGCGCAGGATGTTCATTTGTCGCAGTTCAACAACTCCCCCCTGAATCTGAACCCGGCACTGACCGGACTTTTTAACGGCGACTACCGCTTTGTCGCCAATCAGCGCAACCAGTGGAGTTCCATACCGGTTCCCTACGCCACCTATTGCATTGCCGCCGATATGCGCATCCCCTTAAAAAAAGCGGGAGACAACCTGGCCGCAGGAATTCAGATCAATTCAGACAAAGCAGGAGATACCCGGTACAAAACACTTCAGGCATCCGTTTGCCTTTCGTATATCAAAAAATTAACCTCCGATTCAACCATGTTTCTCTCCGCCGGCATACAGGTGGGTATAACCAACAAAGCTTTTGTGCCGGATTACGCCACTTTCGACAGCCAGTACGACGGAAATGCATACAATGCCTCTTTACCCAGCCATGAAACATTCAATTCCGCGCAAATCACCTATCCCGATATCGGCAGCGGACTTAACTGGCTCTGGAAAATCAGGGACCGCACCGCTCTTGACCTGGGAGCCTCCTACTGGCACCTGGACAAACCGGAGCAAAGCTTTTTCTCGAACGAGAACGTCAGGCTCGATCCGAAAGTCATTGTACACGCCAAATTCAGCGTAAAGATCAATGCCAACTTCGATCTGATTCCGACGGTGCTCTATTCGCAACAGGGCAAGGCACATGAATTTGATTTCGGAGGATCGGCCAGATATCTGCTTGCTCCCGAAGAAGGTAAAAATACGGCCTTTCATCTGGGTGTCTTTTACCGCCTGGCGGATGCTCCGATAGCCTATGCCGGACTCGATTTTGGC
The DNA here is from genome assembly GCA_003151415.1 of Bacteroidota bacterium. Taxonomy (GTDB): domain Bacteria; phylum Bacteroidota; class Bacteroidia; order Palsa-965; family Palsa-965; genus Palsa-965. Next base: position 4,258 of record PLXK01000178.1, on the reverse strand, counting down.
AACATCAATTTCGGAATGAGTTACGATGTCAATACCTCAGCCCTGACAGCTGCGACAAACAACCGCGGAGCCTATGAGCTTTCACTTATTTACATTATCCAGAAATTCGTACCCAAGAAATCAAACAAATCATTCTGCCCTGTTTATTTGTAATGCATGAAATGAACAAACCCTCCTTCCCTGAAATGCGTTCCATGCACAAGACAGACCTGGCAATATCCCCCAATACGGGCAGTCGGAAAATGATTTTTTTTAGAACATTTCTTCTCCTGGTGTTTTGCGTCTTTGCAGGCAGCCACACCCTGTGGTCGCAAAGCATCAAAAAGTATTTGAGGGAAGCCAATGAGAAATTCAGCGAAGGCGATTTCCTGAACGCGCAGCTCAATTACAGGCAAGTGCTTCTGATCGATTCAACCTTGCTTCCTGTTCAATACAAATATGCCGAATCATGCAGAAACCTCCTGTTTTTTGATGAAGCAGAGCACGCGTATGACCTTGTATACAAAAAAGACAAAGGGGTCAAATATCCGGAAGCCCCGCTTTGGCTCGCTGTGGTCAAACAAGGTCAGGGAAAATACAAGGAAGCAAAAAAGCTCTATGACAAATATGCCCGGAAATACAAGAAAAAAAACACCCTGTATGCGCAGAAAGCCGCTCAGGGCGTTATCTCCTGCGATTTTGCCCTGCTGGGTATGGCCAACAAATCCGATCTTCAGATTCTGCACCTGGATTCAAATGTAAACAGCGTCAATGCAGAGTTCGGCGCCTTTGACCTGAATGATTCCCTCTTGTATTTCACTTCCTTGCGCGGAGACAAAACGCACGCCGTGGACAAGAATGGAAGACCGCTTGCCTATGCCAAAATCTACCTCTCGCGTCTTGAAAACGACAAACAAAAACTGGCCGAACTGCTCGACACGCTGTATAACGACGGCAGTTTACACAATGGAAACAGTTGTTTCAGCCCCGACAAATCGCGCTTCTACTTTACCCGATGTGCCAATGTAAACCTCACCGAAATGCGCTGCAACATCTATATGCGCGAATACATTGACGGCCACTGGCAAAGGGCCATGCAGCTCAGCGGAGACATCAATGCCTCAGGATATACCACCACCCAGCCCAACAGTGCTCTTGTGGATTCACTTGGGGAAGTTCTTTTCTTTGCATCCGACCGTCCGGGAGGCGAAGGCCAGATGGACATCTGGGCAGCGAACATCGGACGGGAAGGCAACGGAGCCAAAGCCTATAACCTGGGAAAAAACATCAATTCACCCGGCAATGAAATCACCCCCTTTTTCAACACCCGGCACAGGATCTTGTATTTCAGTTCAGACTGGTATCCCGGTTTTGGAGGATTTGATATTTTTCGTTCCTTCAGAAAAAATGGCGGATACAGCGCACCCGAAAACATGGGCTTTCCGGTCAATTCCCCTCAAAATGATCTGTATTATTCTCTGAGTACAAAAGGGAAAAAGGCCTACATCACTTCCAACCGGATAGGTTCTTTCTTTCTTAAACACGCCACCTGCTGCAATGATATCTGGACCTATGTCACAGCCGAACACGATTCGGTGGAAATCCCTAAAAAGATCGACAGCACAAGCATCCGGATCAATGAAATGAAACTGCTTGTTCCGCTCACCCTTTATTTCCACAACGACGAGCCGGATGCAAGAACAAAGGCCATCAACACAACAAAGAATTACAAAAAGACCTTTGATGAGTATTATCCGATGAAGGACAAATACAAAAAGGAATTTTCCGGCGGTCTGCACAAAGACCAGTCAGAAAAGGCTGCCGCTGAGGTGGAAGATTTCTTTGAAGATTCAGTGGCTGCGGGAATGAGGGATCTGGATAGATTTGCAGAACTGCTGATCCGGATACTCAAAGAAGGAGAACAGGTTCAGATCACAATGAAGGGATATTGCAGTCCGCTTGCATCTTCAGAGTACAACATCAACCTGGCCAAACGAAGGATCTCAAGCCTGCAGAATTATTTTACGGAATACGGAAACGGTGTTTTCAAACAATATATCAACCGGACAGATAGCCTTGGCGCTCAGTTCGGGAAACTCGAGTTTTTTGAAGAAGACATCGGCGAATTGAAAGCCCGGCCCAATGTCAGCGACGATTATTTTGACACCCGAAATTCCATTTACCACCCAAGCGCAGCGACCGAAAGAAAAATTCAGATCATTGCATTTTCGGCCAAAACACTGAAACAATAAGGTTGCCGGTAACCAGACAAAAACACCGTTGTTGAAACATTTCTTTTCGCAGATGAATTTGCCTGCATTGATCTTCTGAATTTTCAACATCCCGGGCTTTTTACTCCCGCTGAGGTTGTTTTTCCATTTGGGCGATTGATTCGGGACTCCGAACGAATTGGAGAAGCGGCCTTTTCGATTTGGTTTACATTTGCATCACGACGCAATAACCAGGAAATTGCGCGTTTTAAGCACACACAAACCACAAAAAAATGAACAAAGTCATCCTCTTAAATAAAAGACCCGTTGGAAAACCCGTTTTGAGCAATTTTAAATTCGCCGAAGCAGAGATGCCCGTTTGCCAGGATGGAGAAGTGATGCTGAAGACCTTGTATGTGTCCGTTGATCCTTATTTGAGAGGACGCATGAATGACACAAAATCATACGTCCCACCCTTTCAACTGGACAAACCCATCCAATCGGGTATTGTAGCGGAAGTCATGGATTCAGAAAACAGCCTGTTTAAAAAAGGAGATTTCGTTTCCGGAGCTTTGGACTGGAAGCAATATCAAACATCGGCCGGCAAGGGCCTGAACAAAGTCGACCCGAGCGGTCTTAGCTTATCAGCATATCTTGGCATTTTGGGAATGACCGGCATGACAGCCTATTTGGGTCTTACTGAAATCGGCATTCCGAAAGCAGGCGAAACGCTTGTTGTTTCGGGGGCTGCGGGATCTGTGGGAAGCGTTGTGGGTCAGATTGGAAAAATTCTGGGATGCAGGGTCGTGGGTGTGACAGGATCGGAACAGAAAGCAAACCTGCTTCTTTCAAAATTCAAATTTGATGAGGCTATCAATTACAAAACGAGCATTGATTTGAGAGAAGCCGTTAAAAAAGCCTGTCCCAATGGCGTAGACATCTATTTTGACAATGTGGGTGGTGAAATTTCAGATGCTGTTATGGGCAATCTGAACAAATTTGCCCGCATAGCCGTTTGCGGGGCGATCTCGCTCTACAACGAAACAAAAACTCCGGTAGGACCACGCATTCAACCAATCATCGTTACAAAAAGTGCAACCATGCGGGGATTCATCATTTCTGACTTTTCGGCCAAATTTCCCATAGCCTTTACACATTTGCTGGCCTGGCTGAAAAACGGTCAATTGACTTATTCCGAAACCATTGTTTCCGGATTCGACCAGATTCCACAGGCCTTTCTGGATCTTTTCGAAGGGAAAAATGAAGGAAAAATGCTGGTGAAAATTTAGCCGCGAAGCTCATCAGATTAGAATGAATTATGCTCAGTTGCTGTAATGGATTTTTACACATAACCATTTTTAATCAGAACAGGAACAGATTGAAAGCCCAAAGAGCACATCAGATGTTCATCTCTGACCATTCCTGTCTTTATTTTTTAATTCATTCTATTCAGCGGGCCACTTGATGAAAAATTCGAACCTTATCGGGAGGACCTTTTGAAAATTATGTTGATTTCGAATGAGTTGGAGGATTGGGTGGCTAGCTAAAGAAGCAACCTGCACTACTTTTTAAAACTTAGTACAATTTTTCAATGAAAATTGCGTTATTAACACATTGAAAAAAAATCTTGTTATAATAGCAATTTTTAATTGTGTTTGGCTATGCGCTCAGAATAGCAACAAGTCACCATATCGCGCTGGGCTTAAGCTTGGATTTTCGCTTCACACGCTCACGGGAGATCTTACTAAGAGTGGTCCTGACGAAGACGGCGTAGCAGGATTCTGGTTCCAGCTAAAAATGAACAAAAAATGGACAGCTCAGACGGAACTTTTACTTTTAGATAAAGGAATCGGTGCGCTATCCGGAAATAGTCCACATTTTGTCACACTCCATTATTTAGAAGTTCCTGTCCTTTTTCAATACCATAGAAAGAGTATTTATTTTGAATTTGGTCCGGGTTTGGGATATCTGATTAATTGTGCTGAACATTTATATGGTAATTATTCGCCCGACCTGGTTTTTAAATATCCATTTACCAGGAACGAACTTTCATTCAACGTTGGTATTGG
>PLXK01000012.1 GCA_003151415.1 Bacteroidota bacterium | reverse complement strand
CTGGGCGAAATCCACAACTCCGAAATGTGGCGTGCCGGCGCGGCATCTCGCGCGCTGCGTCCGAAGCAATCTGACAAGGTCATCGCCAAGGGCACCAAGGGCGTTGGCGGTCGCGCTGCGAACTGAAGTTCGCGCAAAGAATTCAAAAGCCGCTGGAGCAATCCGGCGGCTTTTTGTTTCCAGTTGAGGGATGAGTCCCACGAGCCCCCAATCGTCATGCCGGTAGAGGAATGAACAGAACATAGCAATTGCGAAAGCACCAGGTTCATTTTTATTCAAAAATTTCCATTTGTTTCACGGAGTTTTATCAGCTATTCTTGTTGCAGGTGAGCGTTCTCGAAACAATTGATTTTGGCCTTGGGGCTGCCCAGCAAGAAAAGCAGTTGAGGAACTATTTTTACCGTTCCGGCTCGTTCAAGCTGGCAAGTTCCGATAAGACATATTTAGTTTTGGGAGCAAAGGGGGCTGGCAAGAGCGCGATATTTCAAATGCTCCAAGAACTTCAAAAAGAAATACCTATTTTTCACCCTCCAAATATTTGGGTTGCTGACGAACCCCAGCTACGCGATCACTGGGCTACCTTAAAAAATAATGGAGTTTCATCCCAAATTACATTATGGCGATTCTACGTTGCCAGCCTGATTGCCAAAGTTTGCTTGGAGCAAGCGAACTTGCCGGAGGAGTTGCAAAAGGCATACAGAAGATTTTTGGTGCGTTGGAGTCTCTTTGCGGAAAGACCGACAGCTTGGCAAGCCGCAAAGCTGTTGAAATTTACGGTCGGCTTTGGTGACTTTCTAAAGACCGAAATCCCACTAAAAATCCCGCTTGCAGTGACAGAAATTGACTATGTGATTTTTTCTGCAAATCAGTGGCTGGATGAGAACGGGGCGGATTTGTGGATTTGTTTAGATAGTCTGGACGAAGCCGGCCTCAACGGCCATTCGCGACATGATGAGACCGAAGACTTGTTAAGCAGCATGATGCGTGCGGTTGGTGAATTAATTCGGTTGAAACGAATCCGATTTAAATTGTTTTTCAGGACGGACATTTATCATTCATTAACCTACGTCAATAAAGATCACTTCAGTGCAGTGAAGCTCGAATTGCGCTGGTCTAAAGAAGATTTGGCGATCCTGCTTGCTCATCGCTTGCAAAATCTTCATCCAAACCACGAAGCGGCGCTAACGTTTCCTGTCGGATTGGATTGGATCAATCAGGTATTTGATTGGCCTAACCAGGGAAACCTAAAGAGTTTCGATGCTTTATATGAATTCATGAAGGATGGTAACGGGGATGTTTTGCCTCGTGACTTGATCAATTTTTGCATCACCTCTCAAAAGTCTCAAATGAGTTTTGATATTCAGGGTGTTAATCCGCCAAAAGCCAATAAACTCATTTCATCTCCTGCCATCAGAGACTCCTTTATCCAGACTGCTGCGTTCAAGCTGAAAGACTTTTTACAGGTATTCCAAAATTTTAGTGAAACATATGATCAAATAAAGGGTAGCCAGTCATCAGCTTTCAACCGAGCTGATTTAAGTATCGCTTTGGGGAAGAATGATCCGTTGGATGCCAACTTAGTCATCGCTGACCTTGTGCGTGTCGGTGCGCTTGCAATCAAAGATAAAAGATCAGTCAATCAATCTGACAATTTTGAAATACCATTTCTCTACGCACTAGCACTTGAAATAGGAGATACCCATGAACGAATCTGACATGCAGCTAAAAGAGGAAGCACCAAAGGCGCGCACTCCCAAAATGTCCACTGAAAAAGCCCTGCCACAGTCAAGCTCTGAACAGCTTGTAAAAATCATTAAGGGGTATGCGGTGGCATCGAATGGCGGCGAAACGCAAATCAATTACAAAGACGTGGCAAGTGCCGCCAATCTCAATCCCACTGTGGTTAGCCGGAACAATTCATTTTTATTAGAATCCCAAATCTTAACTTCACCAAAGTATGGCTATTATGTTCCCAGTGAAGGTGCGGTCCGTTTTGCACGTGAGTCAGCGTGGGATGAAATGGGAGCGAAAGCCCATCTTCGAAAAATTGTGCTTGGCTGTTGGTATGGTCAGGTTCTCGTTCAGAACTTTACACTAAATCCGAACCTCAAGCGCGAGGACTTGAAGCGCACACTTGCTATCAAATGCGGCGCGACCGAAGGTGATGCCAGCGCCTTAGATTATCTCATCGATTTTGTTATTTACACTGGATTGGTTGAGGCCAGTGAGAATGGCGGCCTTTCCAAAGGAAATTTTGACGAATTATCAGATTCCGTTAGCGAGTCCAAGCAAGTCTCACCACCTCAAACAAAGATCACCGAAGTGTCTTTGGCATCCCCATCAAACCCAGCAAAGGATGCGGGCACATCCTTGGTTATTCATTTTCATATAAAAAGTTTTGAGGATCTTACCCCAGAACGTGCCACCCAATTGAAAGATTGGATGCGATTGCTACAAACCGAAATTCGTTCAAGTGAAATTCACGTCGAAGAGAATTAGACCCCATCTACAGTTAAAAATCGGCTCACATGAGCACTTCAATCAGGGACTCGCGAAGCCCGTGCTTCCGAACTGACTCAACCACCCAGCGCACCTGGATCGCCCACGT
>PLXK01000094.1 GCA_003151415.1 Bacteroidota bacterium | reverse complement strand
CTTATTCTTTAGGGATTAAGGATTTTAAATTCAATTAATCTAAACCGGCACTATGGCCAATGTTAAGTTTGTAGAAGTCAAGTCTGAAATAGGCGCCGGCACCCGTGGTGCGAGTATGGGTGTGGATGCATTGAAGACTGCCGCCCTTGATCTGGGCAGTTTTATCTTTGCAAGAATCCCTTCTGTGGAGATTAAAACAGAAAATCAATTGCTTTTCGAAGCCCCCAAACATCCCTATGCCAAACGCATTGACGGAGTTTACACTTTGTGTGACCGCATTTCTGCCGAAGTGTCTTCAAATCTGAAAAAGAAAGTGTTCCCCATTGTACTCGCCGGTGATCACAGTACCGCTGCCGGTACCATTGCAGGTATCAAAGTGGCATTCCCCGAATCCCGTTTGGGAGTGATCTGGATCGATGCCCATGCCGATATGCACTCTCCTTTTACCACCCCTTCGGGCAATATGCATGGTATGACCCTGTCTGCCGTTCTTGGCGAAGACAATATGGATTGTGCCATAAACAACCCCGATAAAGAAACGGCTGAACTCTGGAGCAAGCTGAAATCTGTAGGCGGCATCAGTCCCAAAATACAATACTCAGATCTGGTTTTCATAGCTTTACGCGATCTTGAACCGGAAGAAAGTTATCTGATCAAAAAGAATAAAGTCAAAGTCTTTCCCGTACCTGAAGTCAAACGCAACGGAGTTGAAATGATTGCCAAGGAAACTCTGCTTTACCTCAGCAGCTGCACCCATATCTATATATCTTTCGATGTGGATAGCATGGATTCGGCCATCTCAAAAGGAACCGGCACTCCCGTTCGCAATGGAATTACCGAAAAGGAGGCCGGAAGTCTCTGTACCAGACTCATACAAAACGAAAAAGTCTGCTGTTTTGAGATCTGTGAGGTAAACCCGACCCTGGACACAGAAAATCTCATGGCCGAAAATACCGTTGAAATCCTGCAGCAGGTCGTTGGACACCTGACCTATAAACATTAGCCTAAATCCTCTTCGACTGTATGCATTTAGAACACCTTCTCTCCCAAAAAATAAGCGAATCCTTAAGCTCATTATTTAGTATAGATATAAAGCCTGAAACTATTGGTTTTCAGAAAACTAACAAAGATTTTCAGGGTGATATCACGCTTGTTGTTTTCCCTTATGTGAAAGCTGCAGGAAAGTCGCCCGAAGACACCGGAAGGCTGATTGGAAACCACCTGAAAGAGAGCACTCCGGAGGTGATCGATTACAACGTGGTGAAAGGATTTCTCAACCTGGTCATCAGCAATTCGTACTGGCTCGATTTTTTTGCCTTTGCTTTATCGAAAAACGACTTCGGAATCCAGCTTCCGGGAGCAAGCGGCCGAACCATTATGGTCGAATACTCTTCGCCCAACACAAACAAACCTCTCCATCTAGGCCATATCCGGAACAACCTCCTGGGTTATTCAGTATCCCGGATACTGGAAGCAAATGGCAATACCGTGATCAAAACCAATTTGGTAAACGACCGGGGCATTCACATCTGCAAATCCATGCTGGCCTGGACCCGGTGGGGAAATGGTGAAACACCTCAGTCGAGCGGAATGAAAGGGGATCATCTGGTAGGGAAGTACTATGTTGAATTCGACAAACACTATAAAGAAGAAGTAAAAGTGCTTGAAGCCGGTGGCAAAACCAAGGAAGAGGCTGAGAAACAAGCTCCTCTGATGCTTGGTATACAAAAAATGCTCCTGGATTGGGAAGCCGGAGAGCCGGAAACCATTGGTTTGTGGAAAATGATGAATTCCTGGGTTTATGCCGGATTTGATATCACCTATCAGACCCTGGGTGTAAAATTCGACCGGATGTATTACGAATCAGAGACTTACCTACTGGGAAAGAAAATCGTTGAAGAAGGTCTGGCTAAAAAAGTGTTTTACCGCAAGGAAGACGGATCGGTTTGGATCGACCTTACCCAGGACAAACTGGACCACAAGCTTCTTCTGAGAGCCGACGGAACATCTGTCTATATGACCCAGGATCTGGGCACTGCAGCAGAACGTTTCAGGGAGTATTCTTCTCTGAATCAATTGATTTATACTGTTGGAAACGAGCAAGACTACCATTTTAAGGTGCTTTTTCTGATCCTGGATAAGATGGGTTATCCTCAGGCAAAGAACTGCTACCATCTTTCTTATGGTATGGTGGAACTACCCGAAGGCAAGATGAAATCGCGTGAAGGAACAGTGGTTGATGCCGATGATCTGATTGCCGAAATGATCGGTACGGCCAAAGCCATGACTCTTGAACTGGGCAAAGCAGATACTTTCTCGGAATCTGAAGCAGAAGAGCTTTACAAACAAATCGGTTTGGCCGCTCTCAAGTATTTCATCCTTAAGGTGGATCCGAAGAAGAAAATGGTCTTCGATCCAAAGGAGTCGATCGACTTCAATGGCAATACCGGACCCTTTATTCAATATACTTATGCCCGCATCAATTCCCTGCTTGGCAAAGCCCGGAAAGAGCTTGCCGTCGATTCCTTTGTCTCTTCACTGGCCGATTCGTCATTGCTTCCGATAGAGAAAGAACTGCTGAAAATCATTTACCGGTTTCCGGAAACATTGAAATCCTCGGCTGCCGAATACAATCCGGGCGTGGTGGCGAACTATGTCTATGAACTCTCCAAAGAATACAGTACTTATTATCAGACAGTTAATATCCTGAAAGAAGAGAACACGGAGCTTGTCCTTTTCCGGCTGGGTCTTTCCCAGCTTACGGGAAGGATTCTGAAAAATGGAATGTCCCTGCTGGGGATTGACGTTCCGGAAAGGATGTAAATGCGGAAAGGGCTTCAGCAATTTTGAATGCGGATCTTCAGGGGAAAACCCGGTCTATTTCCACATTAAAATCGGTAATGTAGAAATCCTGTCTTTTCTGGTTCCAGATATAGAATGACACTTTGGCGTTCTTGTCTTTCAATTCCGGAATTTCAAGTGTATAGTGGAATGTACTCAGATCGCCTTCCTTGTCGGCAGGTTCATCATTGATTGGAAATGAATTGTAAAATTCATGTTCGTTTTTTGAATTGAATACATCGGCAACAAGCAGCACTCCGGAAGAACAGTTTCTCAAAACCTCGTACCGCGTAAGTGAAATCCGGGCAAAAAGTTTTTTGCTCAAAACCAGCGAAGTATCGGTGGGAAGAGTCAGCGTGGCCCCGTATTCCTCTCCTCTGAAATGGAGGGCTGGTTTGCCATTGAAGGATGCAGGAGACAGTGTTGTCCACCCCGGCAATGCACTTTTGAACGTGTTTTCTGAACGATAAATGGGCTCCGGCGTTTTCGTGCTGTAGGGTTGAATATCCACGCTGCCTCCAAGTGTATTGACAAACTGGGGAGTGGTTTTCAGGAAGACATATTTGTAGCGATTCCAGTCCATGCTGTTGTAATGCAGGATATGGGTATAAAACTGGTAGGTCTGAATGAGATTAATGCCCAGGCAAATGCAGCAGGCTGTCCTGAGCAGAAAACGGCAATCGATTTCGTTCAGGAATTTAATTTTCGGGCCGATCAGCGCCGGAATGAAACTGAGCGATGCGGCCAGAAGAATGGCAACAACAGGGTACAGGTCGATGAAAGCCCGGTGTCCGAAGCTATCGGCAAAAGACCAGCTCCACCAGGCGGCTATCGTGTAAACAAACAAAAGCAGGGCCAACAGAAAAGAATAAAAGACTGTTTTGTTCTGCCGGTAAAGAGGGATGAAACCCGTCATGGCAATTGCCGCCAGTGGCGTATAGACAAACCAGCCTTTTTGAAAACCGAACAGTACCTTGATGAATTGAGGATGAAAGAAATAAAACCCTTCGCCCGGATATGCCTTTAAGAACCAATGTCCTGTTTCCAGGTAAAAGACCCCGCATTGAAGAAAAACGAAAATCAGAGCAATGGGAATGACCGTGAGCAGAACATTTCTGTTTCGCACTTTTTCAAGAACCGCAGAAATGCTTCCTGCAAGGAAAGGAAGCAGGCAAATCATCCAAATGATATTTGTGGGACGTATCAGAACCCCAAGAACAAAAGCCAGGAAGGCCACAATCAGAAAAAGTTTCCGGCCCGACCGAAAGAATTTCATTCCAAAACAAAGTAAAACACTCAGGGCCGTGAAGGAATACAAATGCGACATGGTGGGTTCAATCACACTGTAATAAAACAGGTTTGTCCCGAATGTGATCAACAGCAGGGTCAAGGCATTGACTGTTTCCGAAAACTGAAGCATGCGCAGGGTTTCGGAAAGGCAAAACAGGGCAATGCAGAGCCAGAACAAAGCAGCCAGACTGATCATCTTTTTGAATGGCGCCGTATACCCGTCACTGACTTCACCTTTCATCTTCGTATACGTATAAGCTGCACCAAAAAACGGCGACCAGAAAAGGGGGGTGCCAATGAAGTACTTGTTGGCCAATCCTTTGTCAGTTTTATTGATATAGGGCAGGTCGGGGTTGTGGTTGACGAGGTCGTGTTTGATGAAAAACTGAGGCAGATACGTGTAATACCCTTTGGCGTCGCTGCTGGAAAACTGTTCTTTCCAGTTTTCTCCGCTGGAGCCGTCCCACCTGGCGGTCTTCACGAAATAAGCGCAGACAAGCAGAATAACAAGAATGGTGATTTTTGAAATGTTTTTCAATGTGCTTGAATTCTTTTGAAAATGAGATCCCAGTCGAATCCGGCAAATTTAATCAAGATTGTGGATTTACCGATTCTATTCGGTTTATCGGCCCGGAACCTTTGAGCTATTGAAATCGGGTATTCCTGATTTTCATCTTCTTCAAAACAAAGGGCTTTCGGGCATTGGGCGTGTTGCCCCTGTCCGGACTGAATCCGGTCCTATCTTTCAGCTCCGGATACCGGCCTTTCTCCATTTTTTTTTAACTTTACCGTCTTTCAAAAAAGAGTAGAAACCCCGTTGGGAAATTTAAATTTGGAGTTCCTGGGAGCCCAATGATCAGGACCTGTTCACCGATATTATCATTAACGCCAAAATAAGATGTTCGAAAATTTATCAGACAAACTGGACCGCGCCTTCAAAGTATTAAAAGGCCAGGGGAAAATTACCGAAGTAAACGTTTCTGAAACACTCAAGGAAGTGCGTAAAGCCTTGCTTGATGCCGACGTAAACTTCAAGGTGGCAAAAACATTTACCGATGAGGTGAAGCAGAAGGCCCTGGGGCAGAATGTACTTACGTCCATATCTCCGGGTCAGCTGCTCATCAAAATCACCCATGCCGAGCTGGTTAACCTGATGGGAGGTGAAAAGACGGATATTAAACTGACCGGTAATCCGACTGTAATTCTCATGAGCGGATTGCAGGGATCGGGTAAAACCACCTTTGCCGGAAAACTTGGAAATTATCTGAAGACAAAAAAGGGCAAAAAGCCACTGCTGGTTGCCTGCGACATATACCGTCCTGCGGCAATTGATCAGCTGCACATTCTCGGAGAACAGATTGGGGTGGATGTGTTTTCGGACAGGGAAAACAAGGATGCTGTGTCCATTGCCAAAAAGGGCATCCAGCATGCCCGCGATAACGGAAACAGTGTTGTGATCATCGATACGGCCGGACGTCTGGCTGTGGATGAACAGATGATGAATGAGATTGCCGCAGTAAAGAAAGCCATCAACCCCGATGAAATTCTTTTTGTCGTCGATGCCATGACAGGACAGGATGCCGTAAATACGGCCAGGACTTTCAACGAACGGCTCGATTTCGATGGTGTTGTGCTGACCAAACTGGATGGCGACACCCGCGGTGGTGCTGCGCTGTCCATTCGTTCGGTAGTCAACAAGCCCATCAAGTTTGTTGGAACCGGCGAAAAGATGGAGGCGCTGGACGTGTTCTATCCCGAACGGATGGCAGACCGGATTCTGGGCATGGGCGATGTGGTGACCCTCGTGGAGCGCGCACAGGAGCAATACGATGATGTTGAAGCAAAACGTCTTCAGAAAAAAATTGCAAAAAATACATTTTCATTCAACGACTTTCTTTCCCAGCTTGAACAGATCAAGAAAATGGGGAATATCAAGGATCTGTTAGGAATGATCCCGGGCGTAGGCAAAGCGGTGAAAGATATCGATATCAGCGACGATTCCTTCAAAGGCATCGAGGCGATCATCAATTCCATGA
>PLXK01000080.1 GCA_003151415.1 Bacteroidota bacterium | reverse complement strand
GTTTATCACCGAATTCTTTTTTCTTAAAAGGTCTGTCGCCTGAAGCCGCTTTATCGCCCCATTCTTTTTTTGCAAAGGGCTTATCGCCAAAACGGGGTTTGTCCTCGCGTTTCTCGTCATCGCCGGAGCCTGCTTTTGAGCGTGCTCCAGGCTTACGGAATGGGGGTTCTTCACCCACCCGGGCACGTCTTGTTTTGGGGGCTTTATCGTTGCGTCCTGACTTGTTGTTTTTGGGGCTTGGCATGGATCTGTACTGTTTGGCTGCAAAGATAGCAAATTCGGGCTTCGGCTCCGCTCAGCCGACGATTGCTTCGGCGGCTGAGAAGAGTCTAAGCTCTGTCGGTAGCTGAGCGGAGCCGAAGCTAGGCTATCGGGTAAAACGCATCGGGAATATGCCGGATCTGGAAAGCCTGGCCTGCTTTGGTGACGACAATGATATCGAAACGCACTTCGTGTTGCAGATCCCTGTCTGTTATATAGGCATGGGCCGCGCGGATGATTCTGCGCTGCTTGGCTTTGGTAACGGATTTCTCAGCTTCTTCAACCATCCAGTGTTCGCGGGTTTTCACCTCCACAATCACCAGCAAAGGTCCGTCAAGGGCAATGATATCGATCTCGGACTTGCGGTATCTCCAGTTCTTTTCGAGAATGGCATAGGTTTTGCTTTGCAGATAGTCAATTGCCTTTTCTTCGCCTTCAATGCCCAATTTATTGTGATTTGCCATGTAAAAACCTGTTGCCTTGTCAAACAGTTTCATTCTACAAGGGTTCGACCTTGCTTTTGGAACCGGTTTATAAATTTAAACCGTTTGCCGGATTTGCAAAAACATACCGAATACGTTTTAATTCAATGCACAAAAGGCTGTGAATCATATATTCACCCCAAATACAAACAACTTCTAAATTTTTACTATTTTAGTGCTCTAATCTGAAAATCAAACCTTTATTATGATGAACCTGAACCTACTCAAGAAAACCGCTCTTTGTCTGGCTCTTCCCCTTTCCATGTCGGTTGCGACATTTGCACAGGGATTTGAAGGAACAATCGAGTTCAAACAATTTACAGCCAAAGATACCACGCTGAACCTTTATTATGTAAAGGGAAACAAGGTAAAACTTGACCAGCTTGGCAAAACTTCGCACAAGGCAGAAGGTTCTTTTCTTTTTGATCTGAGCGCAAACAAAATTATCGGCGTCAACCACAGCCGCAAGGTGTATGACGATGTTCCGGTAAGCAAGAATCCTGCCGCCAACAAGATCGATACGGTCATCAAGCTGAAAGACACAAAGACCATTCAGGGCATCAAATGCCAGGGCTTTATTGTGAAATCCAAAGGCGACAATGCGCAGATCACTTTCTGGCTCGCTCCGGGCAATTACCAGTTCTTCGAATCGGTTGTTACTCTGTGGAACCGCAAAGACAAAGCTTCGGTTTATTTCCGCGCCATCAAAGACACCAAGGGCATGCTGCCGATGTTATCTGTAGAAGCCGATCTGAGCGGAAAAGAACAAGGCAAACTGGAAGTCATCAAAATCGAGAAGAAAGCAATTGATGCAGCGACTCTGGAAATCCCCAAAGATTACAAACAGTTTAAATAGGCATTGATTTTTAAGTCCTAAAAAAGACCTTCCTGAACCGGGAGGTCTTTTTTTATGGGAGGGTTTATAAGAAGGAGAGGGTGGGCGTACCCCAAATACTTCCTACCCTAGCCTCAGAATTGAAGCACGCACTTCTCCGCTACCTCCAACGTCGTCTTTCTTCCAAAATAAAGCGCGTGATTCTCAACCCCATGGCCGGCCGGAAAACCGAAACAAACCGGGTAGTTGTAGTCCTTCACCGCATCGTAAATAATCTCTTCGGCGTTCTTTCCAAAGGGAATGGCATTGTCTTTCATTTCCGTCATTCCCCCCACAACAAGCCCCGCCAAATGCTCCAGCTTTCCGCTTCGTTTCAGATTCATCATCATCCGGTCGATGTGGTAGAGGTATTCATCCAGATCCTCGATAAAGAGAATCTTTCCCTTGGTGTCCGTTTCGCTGGCGCTGGCCTGCAAGGCATACAAAAGCGAGAGATTGCCGCCGCTGAGCTGCCCTTCGGCTTTCCCTTTTCTGTTGAGCGGATGGGCCGGAAATTCATGGGCGTGTAATTCGCCAAACAAGGCCTTGCGAAGACTTTCTGCCGATGCATCATCCTTTGCAAAACTGATGGGCATTGTAGCATGCAGGGTTTCAATTCCAAAGCGCTGTATGTGGCTATGCAAAACCGTAATGTCGCTGTATCCGGCAATCCATTTGGGCGATTTTTTGAATGACGAAAAATCGATGCAATCGATGATGCGCAGCGTACCATAGCCTCCACGGGCAGAAACAATGGCTTTTACCGAAGCATCGTCGATCATGTCCTGCAAGTCGGATGCGCGCATGGCATCGCTTCCCGAAAACTGATGCTCGGCTCCAAAAAGATTGGCGCTGAGTTTGGTTTGCAGACCCCATCCGTGCAAGGTATTCAAAGCGGGCTGCAGTTCGGCCAGGCTTATTTTCCTTGCCGGGGCAATAATGCCAAGGGTATCGCCTTGTTTCAGAAAGGGAGGGGTGATCATGCTGGTTGTATTTTGGGCAAAGATATGGCTATTCTTTCTTGGTTGACTTGTTCTGCAAAGGCTGATGAAACACCAACACGGAGAAAGCACAGAGATTTTCTTTGTATTTCCTTTCTCTAGGATTTTACACTTAGCTAACAATAGGCTTTCATAAGTAAAAAGTCGTAAACTGATCTGCATCAACGACAAAACAACCAATCCGGCTGTTATATATTTAGAAGAATTTTCATTTTTGATGCGCTTTTTAAAGAAAAACGAAGAAGACATCCTGATTTCATTGCGAAAAGAAAGATACACCGTAAAAACGGAAGGTGTTTAAACAGCAAGGAATGGGTTGGGAACCATTCGGACTCGTTTCTGATTCATAAAAAGACCTGGATTGTACAAAATGAGTCGATCGCTAAACAAAAAGCCACAGATTCAATTGAGATTGCAGCAATCGTTAAACAAATTGACACAGATTCAATTGAGATTGCAGCAATCGTTAAATCAAAATGCCACAGATTCAATTGAAACTGTGTCGATCACTACTCAAAAGGTTGCTTTGTGGTTTAGAAGAGCCATGTATTTATATAAGAATACGGTCCTGAATCATCCAAAGTGTATTTAAAAGATTGATGAACGGGTTTTCTGTGGGTCAAAAGCATTTTTAAGAAAAAACATTTCCTCCGGTTCCAAGGAGAACAGGATGTTCACTGTTCGCTTATCTCCGGAATGAACCGGTCGGCAAAAAAACAAGGTCAATGAGTAAAAAAATTCCGTTTAAAAAAGTGGTTCTGCATATGGGAAGAAGGACTGTTCCCGAAAAATTTGAATTTGCACGGTCAATCATCATTGCCATGACCGGAAACGCATATTTCCCGAATCCTTCACCTGCTTTGTCAACAATAGCAAGCAATGCAGACAACCTTCAGGCAGCTCATGTGGCTGCACAAACCCGGGCCAAAGGCACAGTTGCAATTATGGATGCCATGGAGCAGGTGCTTCATGTTTCTTTGTGGCAATTGGCACATTATGTTGAAGCCATTGCAAACGCCACGCCCGAAAATGCGGAAGCAATTATCCAGAGTGCAGGTATGGAGGTAAAAAAAACATATATCCAGAAGCCTTGCGAACTCCATGTTGCCTCAACAAACAAAGGAGANNCTGCCCATATACCCGTGGGGGCAGCTACAGATGGGAAGTGAGCACAGGCGATCCGACAATTGAGATGAATTGGGAACTGCTGGAAGTGGTGAGACAAACCAAACTCGTCTATAACGGTCTGATCAGCGGCAACTTTTATCATTTCAGGTTCTGGACCATCGGCACAAAGGGCATTGTACCGGTGAGCCAGGTAGTGAGTACGACGGTATTGTAGGGGAGCAAAGTCAGGTTCGGCTT
>PLXK01000003.1 GCA_003151415.1 Bacteroidota bacterium | reverse complement strand
AAATTCACAGGTTGTCTTTAGTTCAACAACAAGCGGAACATGGAATTTTGGTGCCGGTGCAAGCCCCGCAACGGCAACCGGTGCAGGGCCATTTTCTGTTTTTTATTCAAGCCTTGGCCGCAAAGACATTCTTCTGGGAGGAATAATCTTTACAGGCTACATCAATATCTTTCAGGCAGGTCCGGCCACGGCAGGAATAACGCCTGCCAATGCAACAGTAACGCTGGGCTGTCCGAATTCATTTACAACATCCATGACCGGAAGTTCCTACCAATGGATTTTCGGTTCCAATGCGAATCCTGATACCGTGCAAGGTGCCGGGGCGCAAACGGCAAACAACATTGCTTTCACCTCTCCCGGAATTCATACCCTTTATCTCTATATCACAACTCCCTGCTGTGGAAAAGTAATTGATTCTACTCAGGTTACCGTCACTCCCAGTGCAAACAATGTGACCCTTACGGCTTCTCCGCTGATTGTTTGTCAGGGGGCTCCAGTTACCTTCACTGCCAGTCCGGCTTCGTACAGCGGTTACCAGTTTTACGTGAACAATGTATCTGTGCAAAACGGAACCGGTAATGTTTTTACCAGCTCCGCTTTGCTTGCAGGCGACAGCATCAAGGTAATTGCCCTGGCGGGAACATGTTTTACAAATCCAAGCGCCACGATTCGTCCCACGGTAAACCCGATCCCCGTTGTTACGCTCAGCAGTTCGTCTGCCACGAACAGCATCTGTGCCGGTCAGAGCGTTACATTCACGGCTTCTCCGGCAGGATATTCAAATTACCAGTTTTTTAACGGTGGTGTTTCTGTTCAGAACGGAGCGGGCACTGGTTATACGACAAATGGATTGATTTCGGGGAATAGCCTGACCGTTGTTGGCACTAACGGATGTCCAAGTGCCGCAAGTTCCTCGATTGTCACAACCGTCAATCCGGCTCCTGTTCTCACCCTGACAAGTTCTGTTCCCGGAAACCAGATTTGCATGGGCGATCCTGTTACATTCACGGCATCTCCTGCAGGGAATACGAATTATCAATTCTTCAATGGAGCAACTTCGGTGCAGACGGGCGGAGGGAATACATTTTCAACCAGTGCACTCGTTGCCGGAAATTCAATCACCGTGGTTGCAACCAGCGCCAATGGATGCATGGGTCAGCCCGGCAATGCAATTGCCATTGCGGTTAATCCCATACCCTCGGCTACGCTCAGCAGTTCGGCAACAGCCAACAAGATTTGCCAGGGACAAACTGTAACTTTCACCGCGGCTCCGGCAGGATTCTCGAATTATCAGTTTTATAACGGAGCCGTTTCCGTGCAAAACGGCTCTTCGAATACTTTTGCAAGTTCAGCACTTGCACCCGGAAACAGCCTTACCGTAGTTGCAACAAATGCGGGATGTACGGGCCCGGCAAGTACGGCCATTGTGATTACCATCAACCCTCTGCCGGGTCTGACTATAAACTCGGGGGATGCGAGTTGCGGCAACAACAACGGTTTCGCTTTTGTCAATGTGGTGGGAGGCACCTCGCCTTACACCTACAGCTGGAGCAATGGTAAAACGACACCAACCATCAGCGGACTGGCTGTAGGCAGCTATACAATAACCGTAACCACTGCCGATGGCTGCATGGAAACGGGGGTGGCAAAGGTTTTCAATAGCAATATGCCTGCCATCAGCCTCAGCAGCCAGACCAATGTGTCTTGTTTTGGCGGATCCGATGGTACGGCAACGACTACCGTAAGCGGAGGAGCATCTCCATTCACCTATTCCTGGAACACGGTTCCTTCGCAGGCAACTGCCGCTGCATCCGGATTGCCAGCGGGTACTTATACCGTCACCCTGACCGATGCGAATGGTTGCATACAAACACAACCTGTAACCATCAGCCAGCCGCTTGTTCTCAGCACCCTCACTTCATCGCTGAAAGCCTGCGGCATTGCCAATGGATCAGCAAAAGCAACGGCAACGGGAGGAACGGCTCCTTATACCTATGCATGGAGCCCGGGCGGGGCGGCCACTCAAACAGCAACAGGATTGTCTTCTGGAGTATATACCTGTGTGGTTACAGATGCAAAGGGATGTACTCAATCTTCGTCTTCGAAAGTGATAGCCGATTCAATTCCTGCAGCATCAGCAGGCCCTGGGGTTACGATCAATTATGGAAACAGCGCCACTCTTCAGGCAGGTGGCGGCGGGACATACAGCTGGAGCCCGGCCAGCGGATTGAGTTGTACGGCATGTGCCGATCCGGTTGCGAATCCTCTGAGCACCACGATTTACGGCGTGACTGTGACCAGCGACAGCGGATGTACAAGTATTGCTTTTGTTACCGTTACCGTGGATTTGATATGCGGGCAGGTTTTTGTGCCGACAGCCTTTTCTCCCAACGGCGATGGGGTGAATGATCTGGTGTGCGTGTATGGAAAATGTATTCAAAGCATGGACTTCTCTGTTTTTGACCGCTGGGGTGAAAAGGTTTTCGAAACAAGCGATCCGACACAGTGCTGGGATGGTGTGTTTCGGGGAGAAATGATGAACACAGCCGTTTTTGTTTATTACCTGAAAGCAACACTCATTACCGGCGAGACGATTACCAAAAAAGGAAACATCAATCTCATTCGATAAGCATTTCCCGAAACGGATAAAACCAGATTCTATGCATACACGAAAAAAATACATGCAAAGTCCAGCCGGGAAAAAATATTTTTTCAGACTCACCGCAGTTCCTGTCCTGCTTTGTTTGTGCAGCCTGCTCCAGGGGCAGGACCTTCATTTTTCTCAATTCTATATGTCTCCTCTGACACAGAATCCTGCCATGGCCGGTGCGAATTATGACATGCAGGGCATTGTCAATTACAAAGACCAATGGCAAAGCGTAGCCACCCCCTATAAAACAATTGCGGTTTCTTTTGACATGCGGCTGACCAACAAAAAGGCAAAAAAAGGTTTCTGGGCTGCCGGAATAAATGTTTTCAACGATCAGGCCGGAGATGCCCAAATGGCGCTGCTGCAGGCGAACCTCAATATTGCTTACCACATTCACCTCGACAGGTACAATACCCTGGGCGGGGGAATTCAGGCGGGGTTTGCACAAAGAAGTATCAATTACGGGGCCCTCCAATGGGGCAATCAGTACAATGGCAACGCATATGACCCCGGGCTTGGAAGCGGTGAAGTTGCAAAAGGGTTTACGACAACCTACATGGATCTTGGTGCAGGCGTTGTCTGGGCCTATACCAATGCTTCCGGATCAAAAAACGTTACCGATAACCATGATCTGAAAATCAATGTGGGCGCTTCTGTTTTTCATCCTCAGGAACCCGATTATTCATTTTACCATGACGGAGAAAAGCTGTACATGAAATTTGTTCTCCATGGCGATGCCCTGATCAGCATCCCAAACTCAAGCCTGGCTGTCGTTCCCGGATTGATGTATTACAGACAAGGTTCAGCCCAGGAAATTTATGCCGGCTCGATGATTCGGTATAAAATGAAACAAGACAGCAAGTACACCGGTTTTCATAAAGGCGCGGCCATATCGGTGGGAGCCTATTACCGGGAAGGTGATGGTGTGGCAGCAGCCATGCTTCTTGAGTATTCGAACTATGCAATAGGATTCAGCTATGACATCAATTCCTCCCCGCTCAAGACAGCGAGCAGTTTCAGAGGGGGCATGGAAATAGCTCTTCGCTTTGTAACCCCCAACCCATTCCTCAACAAGCCTTCTTCTTCCATTTTGTATCAGCCTTGATAAGGGGCAGGACTCTGTGAAGACTACATGCAGTTGTCCGGATTCGATCTGACAACACGCTAAGCCTTTATACTGAGGAACTCCGTTTCGTTTTCGTAAAAATCGAAATCGAAGAGTAATCCGGGCGGTTTATCCGACTCTTTTTCCGATCTTTGTTATGGAATATATTATATATAATATTCCATTTTGAATACATGGTGAAGAATTCTATTGGGATTGGAATGCTTGATTTATCACATCCTAAAAACGCAGCGATGAGTAATGTATTTGAAAAACAGGAAATGACCACTCTGGCCGATTGCATGACCACCATGCAAAAGAGAGGATACAAGGAAAATTTTCTTGTCAATGACAAGGGATTGTTTTCGGCGGATACCAATAAAGTCTATTCGGCGGCCGATATAAAGATTGTTGCTTTCTATCGTTTTGAAGGAGAAACGGATCCGGCCGACAGCTCCATTTTATATGTCATTGAAACCAATGACGGGTCCAAAGGACTTCTTTCGGATTCATACGGTGCCTATGCCGACCCGAAAGTTTCCAGATTTATAGATAATGTCGACGCTTTTTCAAAAGAAAAAGACAAGCCTCTGTAAATCCAGCATGTCCCCCGGTTTGCATTATGGGGAGCCTGTGAGTATGCCTTCTTCAAGTTCTTTGCTATTTGTCCCGGGATTTGTCCAATCTGTTTCCACCCAAAACCAGGCAATCCCGCACAGCAGGAACTGAACCTTGGCCCGGTTTCGGGCATTTGCAATGCAATCAGATTCATATGGATTATAACCAACGAAAATTTGAGCACATGAAAAAGCGACCTCTCCTCTTCATTCTTGCCTTGTTTCTTTTGAATCCTTCAGGCTACAGTCAGACGTCAGATAATTACGGCCAAACCCTGAATGTGGGTTTGGGAATCGGATATTACGGTTTGGGGGGGCATTCAGGACCGGCCCTGAACATAAATTACGAATTTGATTTGCATCGCAATTTCACCCTGGTACCCTTCATCGGGTTTTACAGTTACAGTGACTATGTCTATTGGGGAGACCCGAATTACCCTTTTCGAAATTACGCCTACCGGGAGACATTTATTCCTGCCGGAGTCAAACTGGCTTACTATTTTGATAAAGTACTTCACGCTCCGCCGGGCTGGAATTTTTATGCGGCGCTCTCAGGTGGTTTTGTTTTCAGATTTGTTTATTGGGCCGGCGATTATTACGGCGACAAATCAATGCCATACAGTCCGGGTCCGCTTTATCTGAATTTGCATGCAGGTGCGCGATACGGTCTGACAAGCCAATGGGGGGTGTTTCTCGATCTTTCTACGGGTGTGTCTTCTATCGGCATGTCCTATCATTTCAACGGTGCGAATACCGCTTCCGAAAGAGGCCTGCACAAGTGAGATGGCACATGGAAGCAGAAATAACAAGGCTCTTTTTTTTAACGAAGCAACTTTTGGGTACACCTATTTATACCTGTTGTTGAACGAATAAAAAAGCAAACCGAAAATTGCTGATGTACATTTGAGTGACAGGGTGTCGGTGACACATAAAATGTGGTTTAAAAAAAATAATTTGAATGTGTTGTTCATTTAAGAATCAAATGCAGGCACTAAACCGGATCAAAATCATGAAAACAAAAGAAAAAAGCCTTGATATTCAGGGCAGCCGTCTTGGAAGAAAGGATTTGAGTCGCTCTGTAAATTCTGCAGGAAAACGTCCTGATAGAAAGAGGGATAACGAGCTGCCTAAACGAAAAGTTGGAGATCAGGTGGAAGACGAACCATGGAGAATATGGCCTGTTGAAAGAATGGATCTCCTGGGTTTTTCAATATATGCGGAAGATGAAGAGTTGGATACCGATGAAGAAACGCAAATCTCCAATCGGTAGTCTGAAAGCCTGAAAACAAGGATTGATTATGAATATACATGGTGCTAATTGATATAATATAATGTCCTAAAACCTAAAACTATGAGCAAAAAAGAAAAAGAGCGGAAGGCTCTGAGCAAAAATGGTCGTCCAGGTCATGAAAGCAAATCAAGGACTGATACATCATCGGCAAGCAAAGCGGGGAACAAAGTTCCTGCCACTAAACCTGCCAGAGGCAAGGATGAAGATGGCAAAAATGGCATGGGTAAGCAAAGCAGTCATGGTCATAGTGCCAGTTATTCTTCAAAACAGCCCCTGACCCCGGATGAGGAAGAAAATGAAGAAAGAACAGAAAGAATGGATTAATTAAATTCCAGGAACGAAAATATCTTCAGGTATATGGAATCTTGCTGATGAACAGCTGAACAAAATTGACTTTATAGTGTTTCGGATAAAGTTTTTGGGTGTTTTCAGGCCTGTTGATGATGTGTTGAATTTGAGTGGTCGGGGTGCTTGCCCCGACTTTTTTTTATCTCGTTCAGTGCCGGTTGCTAAGATTTGGGTTCGGGGTGATAAATCATTTGTTTCCAAAACGAATTCTGATAATTTTACTATTTTTGTTCTCTGAAAGGACTCGAAATCAATCATTTATTTTTGTGAAGTTGACGGATTTGGGGTGTAAGCACTCTGCAATTTGACCCTTGTTTTATTTGCAAGCCGAGACCACTATGGGGATTTTGTCTTGAAGACTCCTGAAAAGAGCAAATATTTAATTTATACATGACGCGCAAATTTGTTTTTTACATTCTTATTTTATCGGGATGCTTCAACCAGAGGGATTGTTTTGCCGGTACAGAACACCCTGAATTTGAAGCTATGTTTTTGGCATCCGTCAAAACTGAATCAAAAGCAATCGCGCCAGCCAAGACCCTGGTGTATACCCGCTCAACGACTTCATATCCTTGTTTTGTAGCACGCATCGGTGTAATGTCCTGCGATTTTACGAAACTGAATCAGGGCGCCCTGGTAAGCAACATGGGGCAGTTCAATGATAAGCCTCTTTTTGGTGGATTGACTTATGAGTTTCCATGGAGAATAAAGAAGGTTGCAAAATTCAACGTCAATCTGGATTACAATTATTTCCTGCCGCAGGATTTGAAATACCTGAATCTTCAGGAGATTTCGATGAATGGCTTTAGTGCAGGGGCAGGCATAGGCATGGATGCACTGCCAGGATACCGCTGGGTCGATTTGATTTTCAGTATCGGCTTTCAGGGAGGCCGGTTTAAAACAAATTATTCCAATTATGGACATTCCATACCCGATCAGATTTCAACCAAAAATTTCATGTGCCCTCAAATTCAGGTTTATCCCAAATTCATATTCAGTTATTTGGTTGTGGGTATGCGGGCCAGCTATCGGGTTGATTTGCTTGATCCGGCTTGGGCTGGCAGTACCGGGGCTTCCAGCCTGGGTCCAATCTCCGCCTCTGGCTGGACTTTAGAAGCGGTTGTCGGGGTTCAGCTGGGTATTTACCGCTGATTACTTTCAGACCCGCAAAGGCACTATTTCCGATACCTTCCTCCAAAAAACTATAGAGAGCAACTCAGTTCATCTTTTTTCCGGCACTGCATTGGTTAGCAAACAAGACAGTCCTGCAATATACCAGCGGGTGCGGCGGCATGTTTTCTCCTGAAAAGCAGCCTCCTGCTCAAGTGGCATCAAAGAATAAAGCCGCCCTCTTTCAGAAGGCGGCTTTAAATGGAAGGGTTATCCGTTCTACTTCAAACTGACGATTCTTCGGGTAATTGTTTTTCCCTGCATGGTCATGCGGAACATGTATACTCCCTGAGCCAGGTTGTATTGTGCTGCATTCATCCTGAAGCTGTATGACCCTGCGTCCTGATGTGTTTTTGTCATTCCCGATACTTGTTCTCCGAGTATGTTGTAAATTTCAATGACCACATCCGAACTTTCGGAAAGCGTATAGTTTACAAAGAATTGATCTTTGAAAGGATTGGGAGCGAGCACCAGGTTGTCAGCCGGCAGGGAAGGTTTAACGATACCGGTAATGACCGTAACCGAATCCGGATAGATGTGTGTCGAGTCTGCCACATAATTCAGATTTGTAAACATCTGGTTGGATGTCACCGTTTTCGTATACTGCGACACCATGCCCAGACCCGGTACGTCTACATACACACTGAACGTTCCGGGAGGCACGTTACCGAAATGATAGTTTCCGTTGATGTCGGTTGTTGTGCTTGCTATAATTCCGTTAGGATGTTGTTCCAGATTCACGTCCAGTCCTGGAATCGGTTCGCCGAGAATAACAACCGGAGAACCAAATGCCAGACGCGGCACAAACCCTGCGCCGGAAGCCACATTGCCCGACAATGATCCGGATCCAATGGTGGGAGCCAGTTCAATCAGGGCGATATTGGCTGTATCGGTTGTTGCACAACCGGCAAGTACAATAACGGCATTCTTCCACTGATCGGCGCTTTTGCTGTAAGTTTTTACTGCGCTCGGATAGGTTGTTGCATTGGCCACGGCATAGGCAAGGAATTTTCCGCCGATAGTACCGCTGAACAGAAAACGCCCGGCACTGATGGCAACGCTGTCTATGAGTTTCTGGGTCTTCACCGTATCGTAAAGCACCAGGTAAGCCCAGCCCGAATTGATGGGCCCCGACACCGAACCCGTCACCGCACCGGTGATTGTCGGAGATGCGGGAGCAGTAATGGTTGCCTGAGTCTGCAAGGTACATCCCTTGTTGTCTGTCAGGGTGCAGGTATAAGTGGCTGCGCACAGAGCAGATACGACTGCCGTTGTTTGTCCGCTGGACCAGTTGTAAACGTAAGGAAGCGTTCCTCCGGAAGCAGCGGTGCTGATCTGACCGGTACAGGCACTTCCGCAACTTGAATTGACCGCAGTAAGCGGGTTGCTGAGTGCGGGAGGTTGCGTGATAATGCATGTTTTGGAAGCATTACAGCCATTGTTGTCAGATACCTGAGCGGTGTAAGTGGCGGCACAAAGATTTGTTGCCGTGACCGTTGTGTTTCCGTTTGACCAGTCGTAGGCATATGTGCCTGCCCCGCCGGATACCGACATCGTTGCTGTTCCATCGCAGCTTGCATTACAGGACGCACCGGTTGTTGTGATATTAAGTGTGATGGCAGTTCCCTGGCTGAGGGTAACAACCTGTGAACTTGTACAATTGTGGTTATCGGTTACCAGGCAGGTGTATGTTCCTGCAGTCAGTACGCTGGCCGTTGCAGTTCCCTGACCGTTGCCGATAGTTCCGCCTGTCCAGGAATAGGTATACGCGGATGTCCCTCCGGCAGCGGAGATCTGTGCGGCGCCTGTTGAATTTCCGTTGCAAAGTATGTTTGTCTGGCTCGCAATGGAGGTGGTCAGTGCAGGGGGCTCGGTGATAACGGCGAATTGTGTGGACACACATCCGTTTTGATCAGTCACGCTGCATGTGTATGTATTGGCACAAAGACCCGAAGCCGTTGCTGCTGTTCCGCCGGACGGTGACCAGGAATAAATGTAAGCGGGTGTTCCGCCCGAAGCAGTCATCGTGACAGAGCCGTTACAGCTGCCCTGGCAAGTCACATTGGTCTGCGAGGAAAGGGCAAGAGCCGGTCCGGAAACGTTGGTTATCGTAAAATTTGCCGGCAGGGAACAATTGTTTGCATCATTGACCGTACACGTATATGTTCCGGCAGAAAGTCCTGTCGCTACATGTGTCCCCTGTCCTGCAGCTGGTGCTGGGCTCCAGGTATAAGTATATCCCGGAGTTCCTCCGCTTACCGTTACGGTACCTGTTCCGTTGGAATTTCCACAGGTTGCGTTGGTATGTGTCGGGGTAATGGAGATGATCGGCGGCTGCGTGATGGCCATGTTGACAATCGTTGTGCAACCGTGGTTGTCAGATGCAGTGCACGTGTAGTTATTCGCACAAAGACCGGTTGGATTGGCTACTGTTCCTCCGGCAGGACTCCAGCTATAGGTGTAGGGCAAAAAGCCGCCGGCTACATTGGCTGTGATGGTTCCATTGCAGGCACCGTTGCAGGTAACCGCGGTACTTGTCGGACTTGAGGTAATTGGTGGGGGAGCGGAAATACTGAAAGTCTGAGTTGTTGAACAGTTGTTTACATCATGAACGGTAAGTGTATAGGTTGTTCCGGAAGTAAGCCCTGTCGCGTTTGCCGTTCCTTGTCCCCCACCCGGGGCTGGAGACCAGCTGTAGGTATAAGAGGGTGTGCCGCCCGATACCGTACCTGTTGCACTTCCGTTCGATCCGCCGAAGCAGGTGGCATTCGTTAAGGTAGGTGCTATGGCAAGTGCGGCGGGTGCTGTGATGGTGTAATTTTTCACCGCCGTGCAGTTGTTTGCATCATTCACATTGCAAGTATAAGTTCCGGCACTGAGTCCGGTGGCAGTTGTTGTTCCTTGTCCACCGGCAGGAGCAGGAGACCATGTATACGTATAGGGCGGAATGCCTCCGCTCACCGTAGCCGTGGCCGTTCCGTTCGATCCGCAGGCCGCATTCGTTTGTGTAGGTGTAACCACAATGGCAGCCGGTTGGTTTACTGTCATGTTTCCTATAACCACACATCCATTGTGATCTGTAACCGAACAACTGTAAGTGCCTGGTGCCAGAGCCGCGATGGTGGATGTGGCTGCCCCGCCAGGCGACCAGGAATAAACATAAGGACTTGTTCCGCCTGTCGGGGCGGCAGCTCCGTTGCCATTGGCGGCTCCGTTGCAGGTCGCATTCGTACCGGAAACGTTTGGAATAATCTGAGTGGGTGTTGTTATGGTTATAACCTGCGCCAAGGTGCAGTTGTTGGCATCTTTTATTGAACAGGTATAGTTTCCGGCGCTGAGACCGGTTACAGACGAGGTTCCTTGTCCTGCTCCAGGTGCGGGTAACCAGTTGTAGGAATAGGTAAGTGTGCCTCCGCTGACTGCAACGCTGGCCGTTGCCGTGTTTGCTCCGAAACAGGCACNNCCACAAGAACAGTCGGCGATGTGATTGTATAATTCTGGGTAAGGACACAATTCTTATTGTCGGTAACCGTACAGGTATAGGTTCCGGCCGGGAGATTCGTTGCCGTTGCGGCAGTTCCACCTATCGGAGTCCATGAATATACATACGGAGCGGTGCCTCCACCTGCAGTGGCCGTTGCCGACCCGGTAGACGCACCACCGCACAGAATATTTGTTTGCGTAGGAGCTATCGAGAGGGCTGCGGCTGGCTGTGCAATTCCAACCGTTGGTATGGTCTGACATCCGTTCATATCCGATACAAAACAAGAGTAGGTATTGGGACAAAGATTTGTCGGGTTCGCTACGGCAGGTGTTCCGGCAGGAGTCCAGCTATACGTATATGCGCCGGTACCTCCGGTTACCGTAGAGGTGATACTTCCGTTGCATGCTCCGAAACATTTTACATCTACCGGACTTAATGATGCAGTCAACTGTGGAGGTTGAGTGATCGTAAATATTTTATTTGTGGAGCAACTGCTCATGTCGGTCAGGGTACAGGTATAAGTTCCAGCGCACAATCCGCTTGCCGCGTTAGAAGCCCCTCCCACAGGTGTCCAGCTGTAATAATATCCCGGTGTGCCTCCGCTGGGCGTAATCGAACCGCTTCCTGTGCATTGTCCAAAGCAAGTGGGATTTGTCTGACCGCTTACCGTTGCTACCAGAACAGAGGGTTGAGTAAGCGTATAGGTTTGAGCGGTGGAACAGTTGTTGTTATCCTTAACGGTACAGGTATAATTTCCGGCCGGCAGATTTGTTGCCGTCGAGGTTGTTCCTCCAATGGGGCTCCAGGAATACGTATATGGCGGTGTGCCTCCGTTGCCTGTGGCTGTTGCCGATGCGGTAGACGCCCCTCCGCATGTGATATTGACCTGGGAAGGAGTAATTGATAAGGCTGTTCCAGGCTGCGTGATGGTGGTGCTGGCCCCTATTGTCATACAGGCGTTGTTGTCGGTAACAAAGCAGGTATATGAACCTGGACACATTGCGGTGGCATTGAGAGAAGCTCCTCCGGAAGGGTGCCAGGAGTAGACATAAGGTGCTGTTCCTCCTGAAGCAGGCAAAGATGTGGCAGTTCCGTTACAGGCTCCGTAACAGGAGACATTTGTGCTTGAAACAGAACCGGGGACTACCGCCGATGGGGCATTCACAGTGCTGATTCCGTTTACCGTACAGCCGTTGGCATCCTTGATGTTGCAGGTATATGTGCCGGCACACATTGCAGTGGCAGTGGCAGCAGCCCCGCCTACAGGGCTCCAGGAATAGGTATAGGGTATGGTTCCGTTGGTTGGTGCTACCGATGCGCTTCCATTGCAGTTTGCATTGCAGGTGGCGTTGACTGAGGTATTGTTTGGTACAATCGCTGGCGGTTGGGTGATGACATTGACAGAGTTATAAGTACATCCTTTTGAATCGGTGATGGTGACGGTATAGGTATTCGCAGGAAGTGAGTTAACGGTGTTTTGAGTTCCTGAAGCAGGTGCTGGAGTCCAGCCCGAATAAGTATAAGGACCGGTGCCTCCCGTAGAGGTTAAATAAATAGTGCCGTTGCTCCCGCCATAACAGGGTGTCACATTTGTATTGGATGGTGTGGCGCCCAATGCTGAAGCCGGTTGTGTAATTGTGGTAGTAAAAGTTCCCAGTCCTGAAAAAGCATCGTGAACTGTACAGGTATAAGTGCCGGCTCCAAGACCGGTGGCATTGGTAGTTCCTTGCCCACCACCGCTATATCCGGTGCCGCTCCAGGTATAGGTATACGGTGCAGTTCCGCCAATTGCCGTTGTTGCCAAAATGGAGCCTGTGGTTCCTGCATAACAGTTTACATTTGTAGTGCCCGCATTTGTGACTGTCAATACGGGACCAATAATATTTTGAACTCCGCCAGCGAAAGCACTTCCGTTGACTGTTCCAGTGGAAAAGGTAAGATTCGTAGTCAAAATCGCCGGCACGTTGATTGATTTACCTGCTGTAGCAGACAGGGGCAGGTCCGCTGTAATGAAGAAATAACCCAATCCGGGATTGATCAATTGCCCAATACTGCTAAATGTATGTGTCCCGTTTCCTAGAGCGGTAGTGATTGCCGTGCCGATTTGCGAAGAGCTGGAGAGGAGATTTTGGCTTGTGTTATACCACAATTTGAAATTGACCAGATCCGTCGCCGCATAAGTGCCTCCCGAGGTAGTGAAGGTTAAAGTGGTCAGCGTGCCACCACTGGTCGAGTTGATATTAAATTCGTAAATACTGTTCTTTACGGATCCGGCCACTAAGTTCGAAGATATGGAGGCCGGGTTCGCCGAGGAAAGAGTTTCGGTTTGGGCAAATACGTTCTGAAAGGCAAATAGAACGGTCAGGACAGACAGTGCGTAGAATTTTTTCATGGGCGCGTATTTATGTTGGGTATTGCAGGAATTCAAATGAGTAAAACAAAGCTAATCCATTTTGGTGAAAAACAAGGTTTTAATCAGGAAAAGATAACAGCATGTTGGGAAATTGCAGGGAGGATGGATTTCTGAAAAAATCAACTTTCAACGGAAAAATCAGAATGAGGTTTCAATTAAACCGGTCAAATTAAAAACGGGAAGAATGAAGGTCTTTGGGAGGCACTGCAATTTTTTTACGGGTAAAGAATTTATGATTTACTTTGACGCTACACGAACTCTCAATGATCCAACGGCCGGACTTTTTTCTACACCCTACATTTCAAAGACGTTGCTGTTTGCTGATCTTGCTTTTGTCCTTTACAACAAGCTTTTCTCAAAATGCGGACATCGGACTTTTGCGTAAAATCAATGTATACCGAAATACAAAGCTGGATAATACTTTTCGTTTCGTCACGCATACCACTGCGCCTGTATCACTGGCTGCTCCTCTTGTTTTGATCGGAACCGGAATCAATAACCGCGATAAAATATTGACAAATCAGGGACTGGTCTGCGGAGCATCACTTTTATTGTCGACAGGAATTTCGCTCAGCCTGAAATACAGCATCCGGCGGAAAAGACCTTTTGTGGTGTATGACGATATTCAGAAAATGGCACCGGCGGGTCCTTGTTCTTTTCCTTCCGGACATACCACGGCAGCGTTTGCAACTGCTGCGTCACTGAGTCTGGCATTTCCGAAATGGTATGTGATCGCGCCCAGTTTTGTATGGGCTGCTGCTGTTGCCTATTCGCGCATGCATCTGGGCGTGCATTTCCCTTCCGATGTTTTAGCCGGAATAATTATCGGTACAGGATCTTCGCTGTTGTGTTACAAAGCCCAGGAATGGGTAAAAAAATGATCTTGAGACAATCACCCCCTGATCTCAGTAAGAAAGAACCCGTTAAATGCCAAGCAAATGGTTGGGTCTGATTTTTTTTGCGTGAAGGATTGAGGCATCCCGATAGCTATCGGGATTGTTTGAGCTC
>PLXK01000237.1 GCA_003151415.1 Bacteroidota bacterium | reverse complement strand
GTGATGAACGGTTGTGAAAAAGAGACTGATAAAAGGAATTGTAAATCCGGCTCCCACAGCGATAATCAGAGTGGGAATCAGCGCCCGGACAATGATGTTTCTGTCGGCTTTCAGGGAATGTTCGTTTCTTACGACAGCCTCCGGTATATGTTCTGTCAATTTAACCCGGCTTACAAGGAAAATAGCGGTGAATCCGAAACCAACCATGATATACAGGAGTCTGCTCTCGGTAAAGAATCCGGGAAAACTGAAATTCAGCGTGGAGAACAGGATGCTTGCCAGAATTGTTGCTGCACTCCAGGTGGCATAGCTAAGCGAAATTCCAGGTGTATGATGCTCGGCCGAAGAGTTGCGCAGGATGTATGGCAAAACCGGGATCTGAATGCAGGTGAAAGATGCCCCCCAGAGCATTTGCATGGTGTGATTGAGCAAAACGTGATGCAGATGTACTGTATACAGAATTCCGACGGCAAAAATGGGAACGAAAGAACCTGCTATAAAAAAAAGAGGCATCAGTTTTTTTCTGCGGATATAGATACCCACAAAAAGGGCGCTTATCAAAACCCCCAGGTATCTGTATTTCGTGGCATCGGCAATCTGACCGTCGGTATAGCCCTCGGTGTGCATATACAGCGGAAGATTCGAAAGAAAAGAGGAGTTGATGAGCTGCAGAAAAAATTCAGCTCCAAGGATGAGAAGAATGTGACGGGGTAATTTGGTGTATTCGCGGAGAAATTGAAACATCCTGTTATAAAAATGTGCCGTTAAAAAATTGGTTCAGAAAGAGTAGAATGCTTTTCTGAATTTTTCATCAGAGAGGAACCTGAGCCGTGGCTTCAATTTCAACAAGAAGTGCCGGGTTGATCAGTGCCTTTACTTCAACCATGGTTGAAACGGGCCGGATGTCCTTGAAAAATTCGCCATGCGCTTTCCCGATTTCCTCCCATTTCGAAATGTCGGTCGTAAAAATCCGGGTGCGTACGACATCCTTCATACTGGCTCCGGCTTCCTGCAAAGCGCTTTCGATTTTTGTCAGGATCACAACTGTTTGTGCATAGGCATCGCCATGTCCGATAATTGTTTCGCCGTTGACAGCCGTTGTGCCAGCCACCTCAATGCAGTTCCCGACCCTTACCGCCCGTGAATAGCCAATGAGGCTTTCCCATTTGGCACCCGAAGAAATATTAATTCGTTTTGTGCTGTGCATGGACCGAGTATTTGGGATCAAAACGCACGAACATGGCAAACCAGATGGCACGGGCATATCTGAAAGCAACAGGAAGAAGCAGGATCATCAGTGCGGCATTGGTGCTTAAAATGGCCCAGTCAGGCCAGCCCATGTACAGCCATAAAAAGAGGACACACACAACCGACAAGCCTACAGACAATCCGTAACTGATGTACATGGAGCCCCACCAGAATCCGACCTCGGGAAGGTTTGACTGTCCGCAGACCGGGCATTTATCCGGCATGGCGTATATTTTTTTAAGATTATAAGGATTGTTTGTCTCAAACATGTTTCCGGAATGACAACGCGGGCATTTTTGATTGAGAATGGAGTAGAGCAGGTAGTCGTGATTCATAAGGTCATGTATATGTTTACCCTTATTCAATCTTCTCAATAAAAGATCAAAGCCAAAATACCGAAGATCAGAATGAAAATCACAAAGGCCCACCCGTCTGCGGGAAAGTAGTTGTAATATTTGATGAAGAAAGCTTTGAGCTTTTGCATATGCGATTTCTTAATCGGTTTCCGGATTTCTCACCCGCCCAATCGGCTTCTTGTCCCGTTTGCTTCGGAGGAAGCACATTTACTGAAGATCCGGTTAATTCAAATCATCTTTTTCCGGCATGAAAAGGATTGGATACAAAGGTACAATTTATCGGCCTCGTTCAAAGATTTTTAAAGACGGAGATAAGGGGAATTGGCAGAGTACTTTAGCCCGAAGACCGGAGCGTCTGCAAGACGGGCTGGGTTTCATTGCGCTCGTTATCAGGAGCGACAGGAAAGAATTTGTTCAGGAAATAACCGGCCAGCGCCAGACTCAAAAAGGCGGAGGAAACAAGGGCTAGCGGTTTAAGCAGAAATTTCCAGCCTCCGGCCACCCCGGCAGGAACAAGAAATGAAGGTGAAAGACAGAAAACAAGACCCGCTGCAGCCATACAGGCACCTGCAGAAAGGAAAACAAACGATTTTTTGGGCCAGATCCCTTTACACAACATCAGGATGACTCCGGAAAAGAACAAGACAATTTCGCGGGCATCTGCAAAACCATCCATGTGCAGCGGGACGAATAAGAGCAGGGCCGCTCCCACAGAAGCAAAAAGAGGAAACCCCGAGCCGGGCCTCCTGAACTCCAAAAGAAGACCCAGACCCATCAGGCAGATAAGCAAAAAGCTCATGAAAGGCTGCAAAAGAAAGTCCAGTATTTTTTCAAACAGACTTGGGCGGTAATTGTAAAGGACAATGTTGTTTTTAGAAACACCCGCGTGACCGGAAACTTTGGTTCCTCCAGATACAACAGCAGTGGCTTTCGAATTGGAGCCTGCGTTTTCAGAATCAGACAAGGACTCTTTTTTTGTCTTTTCTTTTGCCGCTTTCGTGACTATTGAGTTTACGTAGGTTTTGTATTTTTCCTGGAACTGGTTTCCGCTGAGGCTGTAAACGGAAGTTTGTATCTGGTTTTGATGGTCGCTTTTGTCGGATGAGTCTGCCCGAGTGGAAATGATGGCTCTGCTGCCTTTACTGCCATTGTCAATAAACACAGTCATGGGTTTGTTGAACTCACTGAGTTTGTTGCGCACATCGGTTGCCGCACCTTCAAAATCGGCAAATGCATTGAGGTGAATGTAAACCAGGTCCACGTCCAGACTCATGGCTTGTTTGAGTGCCGCATTGGTGTGATGGCGTGCTGGAGCAGCACCCAGTTCGGCATTGGCGCCGTATTGATAAATACGTGCTTTGGATATGTTTTCTTCTGCCGAAAAAAGATTGGAATCCCTTGGTGCAAGCGGAGCAGGGGTGCCTATGTTTTTATCTGAAATGCTCGAGGGAAAACCAATAGTGAAATTGATGGAAAACGGATTCTTGCCACTGCCATCTTTGGCATCCGAAACAATTGGAGCGCCTGTTGGTGTCACTGCAGTTCCGACAGGCGGGGTGCTGCTGGCAAAAGCAAAATTCATCCCGATAAGGACGACAAGAGTGAAAATCAGAAAGTGACGAACTGCTTTCATGCCCATGTTTTCAAATAACAAGGCTAAGGTAGTGAAAATCTGCTCTTTAAAGAGGATTAAGTGTTAAATAATGTGAATGTGACAGATCGTTTGATAAATTGAAAGCAAACTTTGCGATAGGTTTATTTCAATCCGATTTTTAAGCAGCGTTACCGGGGTGAAAAGAAGGATTAAGCAAAGGCTATTCGAAACGATGAAGCTTTTCAATTTTAGAAATACTTCTTCAAATCCCGCATAAATTCATCAAACAGCCCTGCATTGCAGGCCACAATCGATTTGCCAAAAATATAATCGTTTCCTCCTTTAAAATCACAGACCTTNNCACAATAAAAGCACCGCCGCTCACATCCCAGGGATGCAGACTGTATTCATAAAATGCTTCAAACCGTCCGCAGGCCACATAAGCCAGATCGGTAGCTGCAGAGCCCAGTCTTCTTAGTCCGCGTGTGCTGTGCATGAAATGTACAAACAGATCCATGTATTCCTTTTCGCGTTCGTGATCGTAATACGGGAAACCTGTGGCGATAAGAGCATCCTCGAGTTTCAGGGCAGCAGAAACATGAATTTCCTTCTCATTGAGATAGGCTTTGCTTCCTTCCCAGGCATAGAAACATTCATCCAGGTTGACTTCATACACAATGCCCATAACCGGAATGCCTTCTTTGAGCAATCCGATGCTCACTGCAAAACAAGGTATGCCGTGAATGAAATTCGTGGTTCCGTCCAGAGGATCAATTACCCAGTTGTAAATTTCTCCTTTGGTGTCGGTGGTGTCTTCTTCGGTGAGAAAGCCTGCATGGGGAATGAGAAGAGACAACATCTCGACAAGCATAATTTCGCTTTGTTTGTCGACATAGGTAACCAGGCTGTTGCGGCTCTTTACTTCGACCTGTGTGGCCTTGATTTTTTTTTGTTCGCTTCGGATAAAGGCTCCTGCCGTTTTCGCAGCTTTACAGGCTTTGATGCAGATCTCTTTCAGGTCGGGTTGTACTGTATTCATGGGGATGGATTTTGCTTCGGTCAGATTTCATTTGAAATAATGGATCCATTAGACAGCGTTGAAGAGTTAGCCATTTTTCCGGAAGAGATTCTTTTGGAACAATTTGCAAAATGAATGGAGGCGTTGTCGAAAAACAAACGAGAACAGTAATTCATTCGCTTAGCCAACTGCCTGTTCCGTTTTAATTGCCAACTGCCGATTGCCCATTGCCGGCTTCTTTTGCCGCTCTTCTTTTGAAATAGAACAGGCCGGTCACACCCAGCAGAAATAAACAGATGGCGATAAACATGGCCTGGGTGACGGTATAATTATGTATCTTGAAAAGAACGGTGTTCTCCCGGATTTGCTCAATGAAAAACCGCTCAATGCCATTCATGATCAGGTAAATGCAAAAGATCACTCCGGGAATTGTGATGCGTTTGCGCAATGCCCAAAGAACGAAGAAAAGACCGATACAGACAAACGCCTCATAAA
>PLXK01000202.1 GCA_003151415.1 Bacteroidota bacterium | reverse complement strand
TATTATGCAATACATAGTACTAAAATAAATTCGATTTCTTGGTATTGTAATGAATATCAGTTAATTAAAATTTAGTGCCTGTAACCCCCGATATTCAATTATTGACCTGTTTAAGGATTTTTGGCGTTTGTTCAGTTCGCATTTGTCTTGGTTTTTAAGACCGGAATTGTCAATCCTGCCCGATTTAAAGCTCGGGTAGTGTAAGGAAATGAATGGAAATTTCTCTGATTTATCGCAGCTTTGCCCGACTGGCTATTTCTAAGTAATTTTAGTCCCTAATATTGATTTATGCACGACTTCGCTCATGACTGGGCAACCTTGTTTACCGGAAGCGCATTGATGAGTTTGCTGACGCTGACCGTACTCGAGATTGTGCTGGGAGTTGACAATGTCATTTTCATTTCGATCGTTGCCGGAAAATTGCCACGGAATCTACAGCCCAGGGCAAGAACCATCGGACTCTCCCTGGCTTTGTTGTTTCGAATCGGGTTGTTGATTTCCATCACCTGGATTTTGGGTTTGCAAAAACCTCTGCTCGTATTGTTTGGTTTTGCAGCAACGGGCAGGGATCTGATTCTTTTCGGGGGCGGTGTCTTTCTGCTTGTAAAAACAGTGGGCGAGATGCACAACAGAATGGAAGGGAAAGAGGAAGATCCCAAGCTGGATTTGAAGAAAATATCCCTCAATACGGTGATCATGCAAATTGTGTTCATTGACATTATTTTCTCATTTGATTCCATTCTCACCGCCGTGAGTATTGTTTCCAACGTACTGATTATGATCGGGGCCGTTATTCTGGCGATGTTTCTGATGCTTGCCTTTTCGGGCATTGTCAGCGATTTCATCAATCGGCATCCGACAATTAAAATGCTGGCTCTTTCTTTTCTGCTGCTCGTTTCTTTTATTCTGATCATGGATGCGGCGCATGTCAATGTCAGCGTTATTAAACCCTATATTTATTGTTCAATGGCTTTTGCCTTTGCTGTTGAAATGCTCAATATGAGAGAACGAAAGAAAAAAGAAAAAAAGTAACCCAACTGTTCCGCCCTCTTCCGGGAAATAAAACGCAAGACCAACAGCATGAAAGACTACCGGTACTTTTGCCTTCTTCTGATTGTCACGATATTCTTCCTTGCCACAGGAAGCTTAAGCTCACAAACAAGCTTGAAAGGGAATTATGTTGTCAGCCTGGATCCCAAAGACCTGGATGGCAATTGGCATTTGTCGATGAGCAGTGCCTGCAAATGGAAAAGCAAGAAAAGATGCAATGCGAACCTTCGCTTTTCAGTGCAGGCGGCAGAAGTTGCAAAAGAATTGAAATATACGAAAAGGAAAAAATCAAAAACGGATACCCAGGTTTATCTGAAAGGTGAATCCTCGCATTTTATTCCCAAAGAGACAGGTGTCAAACGGTTGTTTGCCAGATCCTGGTATGTTGTCGCGATGGATAAGGATAAACAATGGATGGTCCTTTATTTTTCCGGAACCTTATTTCACAGAGAAGAAATTGAAGTGATATCCAGAGAAACAAAGATCAATGAAAGCGGGATGAAAGAATTTGATAAACTGCGGGAAGAAAACTATTTCCTGCATGCCAAGGCAAAGAAAATGCGAAATGTATGTCTGTAGTCTAGTCTGATTTTTGATCTGAATTCATGCAGTCCGGGAGCGGCTATCCCGATATATTACAATCCCAGAAAAAGTTCTAGAAGCACAAAGACCGAAAAAATTACGCTTGCTATTCCGTTTGTTGTCATAAAAGCCAGATTCACACGGCTCAGGTCATCCGGCTTCACAAGCATGTGCTGGTATATAAGCAGGCCGATAAATATGGTTGCCCCAACCCAGTACAACCAACCAAAGTGGGCATGCACGCCGGCATAAATGACAAATCCGGCACTCAGAATATGAAATAAATCCGAAAGCATTAAGGTGCTTTTTTTTCCGATCATCACCGGTACGGATCTGAGATTTCGCGAACGGTCAAAATCCTCATCCTGCAAAGCATAGATCATATCAAATCCGCTGACCCAAAAAAGAACAGTGAACGAGTAAAGAAGTGGAAGAAGATCAAATTTCCCTGTAACAGCAAGATAAGCTCCGATAGGCGCCAGGGAAAGGCCGATGCCCAGAACCACATGACAAAGCGCCGTGAAACGTTTTGTGAAACTGTAGCCCAAAACAACAAGAAGCGCAATGGGAGACAGGTAGAAACACAACGGATTGATAAAAAAAGTCGCCCCGATAAACAATGCGGAATTGACAATAACAAAAAGAAGAGCGTTTCCGGGTGCAATGATTCCGGCAGGAATTTCCCGGATGGCCGTTCTGGGATTTGCAGCATCAATGTCCCGATCTATATACCGGTTAAAACCCATGGCTGCACTTCTTGCAAACACCATACACAAGATGACCAGTCCGAATGTACGCCAGGAAAAGACGTTCAGGTTCAAACGCATCGCCAGAAAAAATCCGATAAGGGCAAAGGGCAGGGCAAACACCGTATGGCTGAACTTAACCAGCGAGAGGTAGTTCTTTGCATGAGACACACCTGTCTTCATGGCTTATGCATGGCGTTAATGACAAGAATAAAAATAACCGGAGCCGAGCTCAGGAAAAGTCCGATCAATCCCGGGGTGATTTTTTTTTCGCTCACCCTGTACCGGAGATTCAGCATGACATAGGCGCTTGAGCTGATAAAGCCCAGCAATCCACACATCAGTGCCACAATGATGGCAAATGGAATTGTCTTTATCAGGTAAAATCCGGTCATGGCCGCTGCAACAGTTCCAAGGAACAAAGCCAGGGCGCCAATTGTTTGAGTTATTTTTTCCATTTCAATGCACGACAATTTTGCTTGTTAAATTCTTTTCGCCGGTCCGGTTCAGGATGACAAAATACATCCCGCTTTTCATATTTCCGCGAGGCAAAGTTAAGGACTTCGTTCCTTCTTTTACAACAATCCGGCTGATTTCCTGTCCAAGCATATCCAGCACGACCAACACACCGCCATTGGGCGCCTCTCCCCAGCTGATTGCGGCTGATTCGTCAAAAGGATTCGGCCAGACATTCAATCCTGAAAGCGACGCGCTGGTGTTCACATTGGCCGGAAAACAACCGCTCAAGGCATGGAAAGCATCGGCTTTTCCATATCCCCAGCTGTAATTGGGCAGGGAAGATCCCGTGTAGATATCCTGATAGGCGGAACAAGTGATCACATTTTTAACCTGAGTATGTGTCCAGCCTGGGTTTTGCTGCAAAAGCAGGGCCGCAATGCCGGTAATGACCGGTGAGGCCTGTGAGGTTCCTCCTCCGGCAATGTGTTGCCCGCCAAGAGCGATCTGAGTGGACGAAAACCATTGTTTCATGGAAAGAACCATGCATGACATGACATAATCGCCTGTGGCAGCAATATCTGGTTTTTGAACCCCTGTCCGGCTGGGTCCATAACTCGACGAGGGCGCAAGCCGGCGTGGCCTGAAAACAAAACTGGTGTCGCAGATCACCGTATCACCTTCGTCTGTGAAACAGTTTTTGTTCACATAATTGGCCACACTGATCACATTCGGTGAACACTGAAACCCCGATTCAATTGTTTCGTCGGTGTCAGGAGCTTTGTACTTTGCCATAGGCGGATAAACTGCAGGGCCCGGTAAGCCTGCGTAAACCATATCCATGCTCCAGGCATCGAATTTGCCGCTGCCCGAGGAAATCAATCTGAAATTATCTATTGTTGTATCCGGGTACATCCGGTACTCGAGCGAATAAACACCTCCATTCATCTGTCCATACGATTGAATGGTACACAACCTGTTTGTGCCCGCCCAAACCGTATCGAAAGCAACAACACCCGGGTTTGAAAGGGCGTTTGAAAAAAGTGTTCTGCCGCGAAACTGGTAAGGGGACACCTGGTCTGCCGCAACCGCAAAACGGATAAGCTTCAGATCCGAAGAGTCTGCAAAAATCTGGATATCCAAAGGAAAACCGGACTGAACCGTATTGCTGAGCCAGGTAAATGAACTGTCGGCGCTGAGCAATGTGCTCAGGTGATAGGGAATGGTTCCATTGTTGCCCGCTGCCGCCACAAAGACTCTTCCGGCCTGCTGATTGAGCAAATTGTCGATCAGCTGAGCCTGAAGATCCTGGCCATCGTGAGAGCCGAAATCAGAACCTAAACTGCAATTGATCACACAGGGTTTTCCAAGAGCCTGAGCTTTTGCAAAAATATAGGCGGCGCCATCCGAAATGGTGGGTCCGGGGTTATTGAAATCCACCGCGACCATAATGATGTCCGCCCTGGGAGCAACCCCGCCGTAACGCCCCACAGCCAGTCCATTGCCTGCGGCAGTTCCTGCTACCCTTGTGCCATGCCCCCATTGCAGGGTATCATTCTCTGTACACGCTCCTGCATCGATCTGAAGATTGGTCCATTCCTTGCCATAATTGTAAGGAAGGGGATGGCTCTTTCCGGAGGTATCGGTCTGATCCCAAATGAATTTTATCCTGGATTTGCCAAGGCTGTCTTTGAAGTCGCCATGACTGAAATCAATGCCTGTGTCGATGAATCCGCACACGATGCCTTTCCCGTCATAAGCCTGTGATAAAGGTGCAAGTCCATTGTGGACAGCAGTTATCCTGTTCAAAACAACCATGGTGTCATTCAGTGCGCGAAGATGAATGCTTCCCTGCTCAATACGGGAAACAAAGTTCCAGGAAGCGAGTGTTTTCAATGAGCCCGATGGAATTCTGACGGAGGATATACTCCCGATGTTGTAACAGAATTCTCCGCCGCAGGAAGCAACGGCTATACGTACTTTTTCGGGGTCACCCTTAATTAGAACAGAAACTTTTTCGGAAGAGCGGAGTTTGGATGTGCTCATCTTATTCAAGTCAAAAGACATCTTGGTTTGCTGCGCAGATAGATATGAACAACAAAACAAAGGCACAAAAATGAGGAATCTGAAAGGGGACATGGGATTGGCTTTGATTAAAAGTATGAAAAAAACCGGAATTTGTCGTAGATTTAGTGTTCAATTGAATCAAATTCCGTTTGATTTTTTGCCTCACTCTGTAGAATGTTGACTGGATGGGAAATAAGACCATTTTGATCAGGATAAACAAAACGCACACATATCCCGTTTCAGATTTCTGACTTTGCAGTTTCTGAAAGGGAAATGAGTTGAAATCAGACCTTGGAAATGAAATTCAGCGTTAAGGAATGTTGTCGAAACGTATTTATTTAAAAGAAATGGACAGGGATTCGGTTTTAAAACAAATCAATGAAATTTTTATTGATGTTATAGATAACAAGGAATTGTTGATCACCGATGAAACAACTGCTCGGGATGTTGACGGATGGAATTCACTGACGCACATTGAATTGGTGGATGCCATCGAAAATCATTTCAGGATACGCTTTACACTGAACGAAATCGGACAATGGAAAAATGTCGGGCAGATAATAGAGAGCGTGTTGAGCAAAAAGAAATGAAGCGGAAAGGTATTCGCAATTCAGACCAATACTGGAGTCTAT
Organism: Bacteroidota bacterium; assembly: GCA_003151415.1. Taxonomy (GTDB): domain Bacteria; phylum Bacteroidota; class Bacteroidia; order Palsa-965; family Palsa-965; genus Palsa-965. Next base: position 6,129 of record PLXK01000202.1, on the reverse strand, counting down.
GAAAAGCTTTGCAGCATTAAAACGGAATATAAAGAAACCCGCCTCCGGTTTGAAAAGAATACGTGTTGGTGTCCTGGGTGATTCCTCTACCCAGTTGTTTACTCAGGCACTCAAAGGATATGGTTATGAAGCAGGGCTGGATTTGGATTTGCATGAAGCCCCCCATGATCAGATCGAACTTCAGGTTTTTGAACCTGAATCTGGATTGTACAAAGCAAAGCCTGAATTTATTATTTTGTTTTGTTCGGTTCAGAAACTGCGCGAAAAATTTTATCGCACAGACCTTGCTGAAAAAAAGAATTTCGCCGAAAGCCACATCCGCTGGATAGAAAGCCTGTATGCTGTCTTGCTGAAAAAAATCCCTGTTCAGATTATCTGCCTGAATTTTCCGGAGCTCAATGATAGCGTTTACGGGAATTTTTCAAATAAAACCGAATTGTCGTTTGTTTATCAGCTCCGTAAGATCAATTACCGGCTGATGCAGCTCTCCTCCGAATTGAAAAGCTTATCCATCTGTGATGTCTGTTCCCTTCAGGGGTATTATGGAAAAAAATTCATTTTCGACTCCACGACGTATTTTCGGTCTGACATGGTCTTCAGTATCGCATTCCTTCCTTTCATCGCTAAAAATATCTGTGATATTGTTTTATCGGTTTGCGGAGTTTTTAAAAAATGCCTGATCATGGATCTGGATGATATGATCTGGGGCGGGCTCATTGGTGATGACGGGATGGAAAACATTCAAATAGGTGATTTGGGCGCCGGCAAATCATTTTCTGAAATGCAAATGTGGATCAAGCAATTGAAGCAGCGCGGAATCATCCTTGCTGTATGCAGTAAAAACAATGAATTGACAGCAAAAGAACCGTTTGAAAAACATCCGGACATGATTTTGCACCTGGATGACATTGCCGTTTTTGTTGCCAACTGGAGGAGCAAGGCGGAGAACATTCAATACATTCGGCGAACTCTGGGAATTGGTTTTGATTCCATGGTTTTTTTGGATGACAACCCGTTTGAACGAAACTGTATTCGTGACCTTATTCCGCAAATAACAGTTCCTGAATTGCCTGAAAATCCTGGCGACCATCTCGACTTTCTTCAGACTTTGAATTTGTTTGAAATGGCTAGCTTGTCTCTTGAGGATGGAACCAGAACTCAATATTATCTGGAGGAAACAAGACGAAGCGTGGTGTCGGGGAAATACCCGGATGAACACGAATTTCTGAAAAGCCTTCATATGGTTTCGCATATAGAACCGGCCAATAAATTCAATCTGCCCCGTCTTTCTCAACTTTCGCAACGGTCGAATCAGTTCAACTTGCGAACCATTCGTTACACGGAAGAGGAGATCGGAACTATAAGTCAGGCTGCAGATACGGTCATTCTTTCTTTTACGCTCAACGATAAATATGGTGAGAGCGGAATAATTTGTTTGGTCATCTTGAAAAAGAAGAATCCGGATACCCTGTTTATTGATACATGGCTGATGAGTTGTCGTGTCTTGAACCGGAGGATGGACTGTTTTACATTAAATGCAATCGCAAAAGTGGCCCGTGTGAACGGAATTAAAAATCTTACCGGAGAATATATTCCGACCCATCAGAACAGCCTTGTCAGGGATCATTTTTTTAATCTCGGATTTGTTCAGACCGATGGGTCTTGGACGCTCGATATGCAGACCTTTGAGGAAAGACCATGCCTGATAACGGCCTTGAATACAAATTGGGATAAAAACCAGGCCCTCATTTTTTCTTTGCGGGGGCAAGGGGTGTTCTTGTAAATCAGGCCAGATTAAACAAGAAAGCAACACAAATGTCCTTTTGTTCGAATCAAAATTTGCCGGTTCGGGAGAAGCTGGGATGGCTTTTGAGTAATCCTTTTTAGAGTCGGATCTGAAGATATTTCGTTAAATTTGTTCTTCACTGAAGATCCGGCGATGATCAGCTGATTCGGATACGTTCAAGCCCCTTTTACATTAGAAACAATCTGTGCTTCCCGTTAATCCGGAAAGGCCGTGGAACAGCCCGGGAATCAATCGTAACAATTCGTATGCAGTTCATCTCTTCCGCTTTCTTTTGTGCACTGCCGGTTGTCTTCCTTCTTTATCTTTTAACGAAACCGAAATACAGGTGGATGGTGCTGCTTGCATTCAGCCTGCTTTTTATTGGATGGAACAGGCCTTACTCGTTATTGGTTCTGCTCTTGTTTTCCACAATCACTTTTTATTGCGGACTCCTCATACAACAGTTTAAAAACCGTGCGACCCTGATTTATGTATGTGCTATTGCCCTTCAGGCCGGGTGTTTGATTCTGTTGAAATCTGTGGAGTCGGGGCAGAGCGGCTTGCGTCTGGTAGTTAAAGACGAAGGATATAAAACGGATATGCTGGTGGTTGTAGCTGGGTTTTCTGTTTATACCCTTCAGCACATGGCTTACCTGACTGCCATCTACCGCGGCCGGATACAGGCAGGCACACAACTCTTCCGCTTCCTGTTGTTCTCTTCTTTCTTTGCAAAATTCAATTCAGGGCCTTTTGAGGAACCCGAAACCCTGATCCCCCAGTTCAGGTTGCCTGTTATCAGGCGCGAAATGATTCTTCAGGGAGTACACCGCATCGTACTTGGCCTTTTCAAGAAAATGGTTCTGGCCGACCGGCTGGCACCCATTGTGTCTGCGGTGTTTTCCGGGGAGTCAGATACGGGAAGCTGTACGGCTATATCGGCGGTTTGTTTATTCACCCTTCAGTTGTATTTCGATTTTTCTGCTTACAGTGATATTGCCTTAGGGACGGCCAAATTATTTGGCATTGAACTGAGCGAAAATTTCAACAGACCTTTGCTGGCCACATCGGTTTCGGATTTCTGGAGAAAGTGGCACATGACACTCAACCGGTTATTCAGCACCTATGTGTATTACCCGGTAGTTTATTTGCTCAGGAGGAATGGCAAAGCAGCAGTGCTCGCAGGTATCTTTTCCACCTTTCTGATTTCCGGTGTGTGGCATGGAATCGGAAAAACCTTTCTGGTCTGGAGTTTACTTCATGGATGCTATCTGAGTGCCGAATACCTGACGCAAAAGACCCGGCAAAAATGGATACGGATTGTTCCGGCTAAACTGTACCGTGTCTTGTGTATTTCAACAACGTTCATCCTTGTCTGTTTCAGCAATCTTTTTTTCAGATCTGAAGATATGGATCATGCCAGACATTTGCTTTCACAGTTTGCGTCCTCCCCTTTTTCCGGTAAAGGAGTGATGCTCGGTTATGTATCTGTTCTGGCTGGCGGAGGGTACGAGGAAGCCTTGTTTAATTTTGCTGTGACGGTTGCTTTGGTACTTTTGTTTCTTTCGTTCGAAAAGGGAATTCATCGGCGTATTCAGCAGTCTGACAATGGATTTGTGCAGTTATTCATTCTGCTGATAGCTGTTGTTACTTTCGGTGTTTTTGAAAACGCGGGTTACTTTATTTACCTTCAATTCTGATTGATTCAATACTTTTCGTTGTTCCTATGATCAAAAAAGCAGTCATTCTAATTCTCTCGCTTGTCCTTTTGCTCTGGGGGATGGAAAAAGGATATGATTTTTTTATGAAAAGGAATGTGAACCTGAAAAGCTCCTTTGTCAGCAACCATCGCATCGATGCAAAAGTATTGTTTCTGGGTCCGTGTCAAACCTTGTGGATGATGGAACCGGATACATTTCAGAAATATACCGGACTCAAAGCCTATAACCTGGCCACCGTGCATGCCAATTTTGCGGAAAGCAAAGTGATGCTGTGGCTTTACCTTCGCGTCAATAAAGCTCCGCAATATCTTTTTTTATATGTAAGCGGGGAGTCTGTGGACGGTTCTTTCACCGTGTTTAATACCTATAATTTTCCTCAGTTTATGGATGAGCCCTGGATCCGGGATGTGATTAAAGAACAGGACCCGGCATTTTACAGATATAGTTTTATCCCTTTCATGAAATATGCATATTACAATGAGTTTGTAAACTTCAACTTGGTTCAGGGAGTCAAGCATACGCTGGCCGGGAAGGAAATCCCTTATTTTGCAAACGGTTACGTTCATCCTCATGATGTTGTCTGGGATGGCCGGCTGGAGCGTTTTAAGGCCGAAAATCCTCAAGGCAGAACATTTAAATGGAAGCCAGAAGAGATAAAAAACCTGAAAGATCTGGTGAATATGGCAAAGAAAAACAATATCCGGCTTGTCCTGTATGAATCTCCCATGCTCAATGAGGTGAAACCCTTTCTTGCCAACCGGGATGAGATTAAGAATAAGATCAGTAGCTTCGCTGAAGAGAATTTTGTGGATTATTGGGTTTTTGACACGATGAAAATTTCAAATTCCCGGACCTGTTTCTTTTCGATTCTCAATACCAATGACAAGGGTTCAGCCATTTTCAATAAGGTATTTGCTGAATATTTTAACCAATGGAATCAGATAAAAATGTATCCGAAATTAAGTAAGTAATGAAAAAAATCATGGTTATATCAGCCCTGTTTTGGGTTGTAACAGGACTGAAAGCCCAAAACCTCAATGCCTATTCTGATATCCGGAATTATTTTTACATTTTTGATAACGGTGGCTTGGTGGAGGCTGAATACAACCCTGTCACATCTCCTCAGGTCGGCGGAAACAGTGTGGCTTATGTGGACAATTCTTCAAATTTTAAAATCTATTACAACGGCACATCCAATATCGAGGCCGACAATAAACCCGATGCTTTTTTTGAAACCGACAATCTTGTTGTTTATGACTTCAACAAGCGCCTGAGTGTTTTTGACAAAGGGCAAACCACGACGTTATGCTATCAGCACGGCCAATTTGCAGTGGGCGACAGCATCGTTATTTTTTACGACACCATTTCTTTTGCCCTGAAAATCTACAAGGACGGTGTTGTAAAGGAAGCAGAGAGCCTGTATGATAAAGCCCCGCCGAAAAGTATGAAGGCCGGTGACAATGTGGCGGCCTATGTGAACTACAACAATTACTTCAGGGTGTATTACAGCGGACAGGCGTATGAACTTGAAACCATGGCTCCGGCCCGTTACAAAGTAGGTTGCAATACGGTGGCTTATGTGGATGGAGCCACTCAGAACTTCAAGGTGTTTTACAAAGGCAACACGTTTTTACTTGAAAGTTTCCCTCCTGCCAGTTTTAAGGTTGGCGATGACCTTATCGCCTACGTCGATAATCAGGGTAATTTCAAGGTTTTTTATATGGGACAGCTGACCACCGTATCCACTTATGAACCTCAGTATTATGATGCGGTAGATCATGTTGTGATATACGGCGATGCCCAGAATTTCAATGCGTTTTATCAGGGAGTATCCACGAAGCTGGAAAGCTATAAGCCCGATGCCTATCAGTTGGATTTTAATTCGATTGCCTATAAGGACAGGTTTAATCATATCCGGTTCTTCAGCGAAGGCAGTTTTAAAGATGTCAGCGATCAGATTGTGAATACCTATCAGCTTACCCGGAATGTACTCATGTATCAAACAGATATCGAGAGTATGCATTTTTATTGCAATGGTAAGAACTACTAAGTGCCGAAGGATTGATGAAAAAACGTGCTGCGGTGCTGATTTTTTCCCAGTATGATGAGTGAACATAATAAACAGAGGGCAGAAAGTGTGGAAGTGAATCTGTTACGCTCTCTTTCTCCGCTCTGTTTCTCTTTTCAACCTCAACACTCATTTGGTCACAATCAGTACCGGCATTTTCACGGCATGTCTTACCGCATCCAGGGTGGTGCCAAAGATGAAGTCTTTCAGACCTTTGTGTCCATGGGCGCCCATAACAAGAAGGTCGGCTTCAAAATCATTGGCCAGTTGAGGGATGCAATTTTTAGGGTTTCCAAAACCCAAAACGATTTCAACTTTATAATCCAGCGAGCTTAATTCTGCTTTGTATTCTTTCAGTTTGATGCGGTCGTGAGTGGTCTCGTGATCTGAGGTTTCATTGTCAAAGAGCAAAGCACCCGCTGTTTCAACAACATGGATGAGCAGATATTCGGCATTCTTTTTGCCCTGGGCCAGAGCCATGCTGATGGCTTCTGAATCCATTGCACTGAAATCCACCGTTATTGCGATTTTTTTCTATATTTCCATTCCTCAAAAAC
>PLXK01000169.1 GCA_003151415.1 Bacteroidota bacterium | reverse complement strand
GAATTGAACAATTAAGTAACGCAATCGAAAGAAAACGTGAACGAATTGAACAATTAAGTAACGGAATCTAACGAAAACGTGAGTGAATTGAACAATTCAGTAACGCTATCTAAAAAACAGGTCATTGAATGGCCATTTAGCGTATCCAGGCGGATCTTTTTCTTCAGCCTGAAAGGGTTGCGATCATTGATATACAGATCGGGTCTGATGAATGAAAGGCAAATCATTATAGTCCTGAAGAAAACTCATTCGTTATATAATAGGAGGGAGGGCCGGATCTTGGCAATGAATCCGGAGATCTGCGAAGGCAATACAAATTATAAAAGAGCATGTAATCGAGCCCGTTGTAATTGCCTGGAAAATCAGACTTCCCTGTGAGCTGATCGGGTGGTTTGTCATAAAATCTTCCGGATGATCCTGCCCAGCCATTGGGTGCAGCATCTGTGCCCCCGTGATAAAAAGGCCCCTCATAGGGTGCTTCGTTTAACGTATGGATAACAGAGGCTAAAACCAGGTTGCCTGTCTGTTGTCCGGGTTGATACAACAAGGAATAAACCGATCCATAAAACAGATCCCAGCCATACTGATTTGCAGCCCAAAGATGCAGTTTGGAAGCCCGGTAATTGCCAAGGCGGTTGATTCGTTTCAGCGTCTTGCTCTTTTTCCCATGGCCTCTCCAGGAATCGCCGATGCAGCTGAGTTCGAGACCAAACAAAAGATCATCGGGATGAAGACGGGTTAAGCCAGGGAAACGATAGATACTTTTCCAGTAAACCGTACTGAGTCGGGAAAGCACGTTTCCATATTCTTTACCGGTTATAAAACGGCCGGCTTCTGCAAAACCATAAGCATTGGGAACGGCCTGTCCTCCTCTTAAATTGGAGATGTTTTTTTTATCCGGGGTACGGAGTATCCAGGAGATGCCGCCAAAGGGCTTGTCGCGCAAGTAATGCATGATATTGGCCGCAATGGAGATGGCCGAAGAGCGGAATGAATAGGTTCTCATTTCCCCGCTAAGGGCATCGCGAAAAGGAATGCTGTCTGTCAGATAATTTTTGCACAGGGCCAACCCAAACAACAGACAGGTCAGATGATCCTGGCTGCACACATTGTTTATCGGAGAAGCCAGGTCAATGCCGGTAATAACATTGTTGACCACTCCGCAAATACCCGAACCTTTGATTGCCGGAGTGTCGGAAACAGAACGGTTTAGTTCCTGGCTGTAGCGCTGACAGAAATCAGAAGGCACATCATCCGAAAGAAGGAAACCATTGTGTTCATGGTTTTTGTTTGGCATTCCCCACAGGGATTCGGCTCTTTCATCCAGCCGGTTGATGGCTTCAAGTGCATAATACAGCTCGGTCAGTGTGCGGCTGGTCTTTTGAGCATTGCCGGTTAATAAGCTGTATTCTGTTGCCAGCACACCGATATAATAACCCAGATAGACGGGAGAATCGCCGAAATGAAGCGAAGGGCCATTCCAGAGGTTTCTGATTCCCGCAGGAATGCTTTGCCCTTCATCCGGCCCAACAACCATAAAACGATCGATAAGGCGTTGGCGGTAATGCCAGTATTTTTTCAGATTGAGTTCTTCCGTCTGGCAATAAAGAAAAGCAGGCAGCAGGAAAATGACGGCTAACAGCAGGAAGGAAAACGGTGCGCGTTTCACTGGTTCTTTTTCAATACCGTCGGTATTCTTCATTTGATTCGGTTGCCTTGTTTGGGAGAAGAATCCATGAGTGCTCTGGCTCTGCTCCTAACATCAAATTTATGGAAGGCAAAGAAGGGGTGCAAACAGAGAAGGGTTTGATTGCTCAAACCCTTCTTTTTTTTACTTTTTATCCTTTTCAGGATGCTGTTTCTCATAACGGTCCAGAAACTCTTCGATCTGGTCTGTCTCCAAACGCTTGGCGATGATTTTTTTATGTTCATCCAGAATGTAAATCACTGGAGTGCTGTAAATGTCATAAAGATGTTTGTAATGATTTTTATTGAAGGCATCCACCACATTGATCCAGGTCAGCTTCTTTTCACGGATGTATTTTCTCCAGGGCTCCAGTTCGGATACAGATCCCACACCATAAATCTGAATCTGGTATTTGGGCTGAATCTTTTTATAAAACTCAAGGAGTTTCGGGGTTTCTTTCTGGCAGTGTCCGCAGTCCGGATCCCAAAAATAGAGTATTAAATATTTCGCTTTAATTGAATTCAGGGAATAGGTATTGAAGTTCGGGGTCAATCCGACAAGACTGTCCTGCATGATCAGGTTGGGAGCCATTTTTCCGATGAGGATAGAATCCAGCTGGTTGGCGCGATTGATGATTTTTGTCTTTTGAGCTTCATCCACCCAATAGGCCTTATTGGTTTTGTAATACGTAAAGACTTCGTGCACAAACACGGCATCGAAGCCCATTACTTTAGAGGTCTCATAGGTATAAGTCATGTAAAAGACACAAAATTTGAATGTTTCTTTATTGCTCTTTGCCTTTCCGATAATCATATCCCCTTCTTTCATGATCGAATCGGCGGAAGGCACCACATAATTCTCGAGATAATCTTTGATCTTAGGCTGGTAGATTGGAGTCCTCAGCAAACGTTCATCGGCCAGGTCCAGGTTGTCAAAGAAATGAGCCTTGTAATAATGGTAGGAAAAAGTCGAATCTTTTCTCCCATTGGGCAGCAGGGGGGCTTCAGGCACCTCGATGGTCATGGTGGATTTCAGGAATTTGGAAGTAAAGCTGGTGGGATATTTTTTCATGAAATCGTTCATGTAGGCTTTCACTTCTTTATCCATGCCGGCCATTTTTGTTTCAATGATTTTGGCCGAGTCTTTGTTGCTTTCCTTGATGATCTTGTACCGGCTGTGGTATTTCTCGGCTTCCTTTTGTTTGGCACCGAGCCAGTTCAGGTACTCAAAAAATATTTTATTCTCTTCAGAACCGGTGATTTTCATATGTGCGCTGTAGTCCAGGGTATCTGTCTGCAGGGAGAAATGCTGATCGTTTTCAAGAACCATGAAGTCGAACAATTTCTTTTTACCCATCACCAGGAGATACATACCCGGCTCCAGTTTCTTTTTTCGCTCGAACACAAACAATCCGTTTTTATCGGCCTTTGCTGTATCCTGAATATACTGCATGTCGCCATAGTAATTCGCCAGGAAACAGGTGGAATCTTTGAGTCCTTCAATCCGGACTTTGATGGAGTGATTGTCAACACCGGATGAATACATCGAGCCTGCACCAAACAGGGCGCAAACAAGCAGAGTGAGTTTCTTTAGCATAGGGGAAATTCTTTTTACAAAAATAATGAAAAACAAAAATGTATCAAAAATCGCTCCATGTAATTCATATTCTTACTTCCTGGAAAGATTATACCCGGAAATTCATGGAACATGGGGGAAGAAGTCGTACCGCTTGACCGGAAAGAGAAAGGGAGACTTTCGTCTCCCTTTTTTCATTTAAGGCTTATTCTTCCTTTTTATTTTTTCTGGGTTTGCTTTCTTTGGGCTTAACCACCTTGACAACCACGTCATTTTTGTCTTTATCGAAATCAACTTCGACCACATCGCCTTCGGTTACGGCCGATTTGATGATTTCTTCAGCGAGGGGATCTTCAACATATTTCTGAATGGCCCGCTTGAGTGGTCTGGCACCGAAATTGGCATCATACCCCTTGTCGCAAACGAAATCTTTGGCAGCCGCAGTAAGCTTGACGGTATATCCCATTGCATGAACACGCCCATAAAGTTTTTCAAGTTCAATATCAATGATCTTGTGAATATCGTCCTTGCTCAGAGAGTTGAACAACACCACGTCATCAATTCTGTTCAGGAATTCAGGAGCGAAGGCTTTCTTCAGGGCGTTTTCAATCACTCCCTTGGTATGGTCTTCGATGCCTTCTTTTTTAGCCGTTGTTCCGAACCCGACACCTGTTCCGAAATCTTTCAATTGACGTGAGCCAATGTTTGAAGTCATGATGATGATCGTGTTCTTGAAATCCACCTTCCGGCCCAGGCTATCTGTCAGCTGGCCATCATCCAGAACCTGAAGAAGCAGGTTAAAGACATCGGGGTGAGCTTTTTCAATCTCATCCAGCAGGATGACGGAGTAAGGTTTTCTGCGAACCTTTTCAGTCAGCTGTCCGCCTTCTTCATAGCCTACATATCCGGGAGGCGCTCCCACAAGACGGGTTACGGCAAATTTCTCCATGTATTCGCTCATGTCGATACGGATAAGGGCATCGTCATTGTCGAAAAGGGAACGGGAAAGTATTTTGGCCAGCTGGGTTTTACCCACACCGGTTGGTCCGAGAAAAATAAAACTTCCAATGGGCTTGTTCGGGTCTTTCAGACCGGCACGGTTACGCTGGATAGCTCTGACCACCTTTTTAACGGCTTCGTCCTGACCAATTACCTTACCTATAAGATCCGTAGCCATATTAACGAGTTTGCTGCCTTCGTTCTGGGCTATACGCTGAACCGGTACTCCGGTCATCATGGCTACAACTTCGGCAACATTGTCATCACTGACGGTTTCTTTATGTGTTTTGGTTTCTTCTTCCCAGGATTTCTTGGCCGTTTCGAGTTGTTCGAGCAGTTGGCGTTCTGTATCGCGCAGTCTTGCCGCTTCTTCGTATTTCTGCGAACGAACGACTTTGTTTTTTTCATCCTTGATATCCTCAATCTTTTTTTCAATTTCGAGGATATTCTTTGGAACCTTGATGTTGTTGATGTGCACACGCGAACCCGCTTCATCCAGGGCATCAATGGCCTTGTCCGGCAGGTGACGATCTGTGATGTACCGGGAAGTGAGCGTGACACAAGCCTTTATGGCTTCATCGGTATAGATGACATTGTGGTGGTCTTCGTATTTCGACTTGATATTCTGAAGAATCTGAATGGTTTCTTCAGGAGTAGCCGGTTCAACGATCACCTTTTGAAAACGGCGTTCAAGAGCTCCGTCTTTTTCGATATACTGGCGGTATTCATCCAGCGTTGTTGCGCCAATGCACTGGATCTCTCCACGGGCAAGGGCCGGTTTAAACATGTTGGAGGCATCCAGAGAACCGGAAGCGCCACCGGCGCCGATGATGGTATGGATTTCGTCTATGAAAAGGATGACGTCCGGAGATTTTTCCAGTTCATTCATCACGGCTTTCATTCTTTCTTCAAACTGCCCGCGGTATTTGGTTCCGGCTACCAGAGAAGCCAGATCGAGTGTCACCACCCGTTTGTTAAACAGAACCCGGGAAACTTTCTTTTGTGTGATTCTCAAGGCAAGGCCCTCAGCAATGGCCGATTTACCTACACCGGGTTCACCAATGAGAATGGGGTTGTTTTTCTTGCGGCGGGAAAGGATCTGGGAAACCCGTTCGATTTCCTTTTCTCTTCCAACAATAGGATCAAGCTTGCCGTCTTCAGCAGCCTTTGTCAGATCTCTTCCGAAATTATCGAGTACGGGGGTTTTTGATTTTGAATCCGATATTTTCTTGGTACCACTTCCAAAAGCTCCTCCGTCGTCTTCGTTTTCGTCGTCAGCCGGGTTCTGGGGGAATTCAGCTTTAGGGTCTGCATTCATCATTTCTAGTTCGTTTTTAATTGTTTCGTAGTCAATATTGAATTTGTGTAATGCTTTTGCCGCAATGCTGTCTTCATCCTTTAGAATGGATAACAACAAATGTTCCGTGCCAATCATTGCACTTTTGAATATTTTCGCTTCCAGATAGGTTATTTTCAGTGCCTTTTCTGCCTGTTTCACCAGGGGGATATTGCCCAGGGTAACATTGACCTTCTTATTGCCTGTTCCGGTGAGTGTCTCCACTTCCTTACGCAGATCCAGCAGATTGATGGTAAGCGCTTTCATGATGCGGATGGCCATACCTGCACCTTCACGGATAATACCCAGAAGCAAATGCTCGGTACCGATATAATCATGACCTAAACGTAGTGCTTCTTCCCGGCTGTACGTGATAACGTCTTTAACCCTTGGTGAAAATTTGGCTTCCATAGTGTTTGTTTGAACGTTTGGGT
>PLXK01000132.1:3875-7582 GCA_003151415.1 Bacteroidota bacterium | reverse complement strand
GGTATAAATCCCTGGCCCTGAGCGGCAGGACGCAAAGGCGAAGTTTCCAGTCCGTGCAGGGTGGCATCATTGACTTTATAAAAACCCACTGCCGAAGGGCTTGGATCTTTTTCATAGCTGGTTTCACCGGAAATGATAAAACCAAGAATGGAATTTTTGACACCGGGGTTGGCAGAATCCTTTTTCAGGAGAATCGGGCCGCCGACGCTGAAGCCGAGAAAATTGTAACCGTATTTATCCAGTACTTCAGAGGTGATGGCTTCCACGCTTCCAAAGTATTCGCTTTGAGGGCCGCGGGTGGTGATTGAAATAACCCCGCCGGTTGCATCACCGTAGGAGGCCGGAGTACCGCCTGTGATGACGGTGATCTGGTCCATGGCGCTTTGCGGTACGTTGGCACTTCCGACCACTTTTTGTCCGTCTACATAATAAGAGGTACCTCCATCGCGCTGTCCGCGCATGTTCAGACTTTTTCCTTCATCAGCCTGGTAAACACCGGCAGTTGTAGAAGCCACGGAATTGATATCCTTCGATGGCATGGCCTGATATTCCTCGCGGGTGATGGTTCCACCCGATTTGGTATCGGGATCGATCAGCGGCTTGCTGTAGGCAACAATTTCAATGTTCTTCAGCTCTACGGTGGAGGGATTCAGATCGATATTCTGGTAAGAGGTTTTATCAACAGAAACAAGAACGCCGGAAATGATTTTGGCCTGGAATCCGACATAAGAGGCTTTGAGATCGTACTTTCCGGGATTCAGCGGCTTGATGATGAAATCACCGTTGATATCCGTATTGGCACCAGCCACCATTGTACCGTTCATCATGGCCACAACATTCGCAAAAGGGATTCCTTCTTTTGTGTTTTTATCTGTCAGCTTACCTTTAATTGCGCCCTGAGAGAATGCTGTAATTGTAGAAATGAAAATGAAGGCAATAGAAAAGTAGAATTTCCGTACCATATTATTTAGTTAAAGTGTTGAATTTCGGATCCATTTGAAGTTGGTAAATATATGAAGAAAAGATTTTGCCGTGCAAATTTAATTTCAGCTGCTTTTTTCAGTTCCATTTCAGACAGCGTAAAATGAAAAACATTCCTGATTACGGGGCTTTCCAGACAAAAACAGGACAAGCTGCAATCGGGGATGATTGAGAACAGAGCAACATTTTTTTAATTAAGGGGGATGAAATCAGGGGATAATCTATGCAAGTCTAATTCTATTTTTTGAATAAACCAAATTATTCGAAACTATTTTTTAGCCTGCACAGTTTTGTCCTTGGGGCGAAGGATTTCGAAACAGCTTATCTGTTTTCTTTTTTTGTTGTTTTCAGGCGGTGTCTGAACCAGCGTTTGAGGAAGAATTCCCGTTTGTGACCGTTGCTCATATCGGCTTTGCGACGGGTTTCCTTCATGCGTTTGCGGGTTTCCTTGGTCTGCAAATGCTTGTTGTGGTATTTCAGGTTCTTGTCGTGCTGGTGTTTCTGTTTTCTGTCGGCTCTCCATTTCCTTCGTGCGGCGACCCTTTGCTGATGCGAGGCCCCGGGTGCTTTCGTATCGGGTTTTTCATTGGCATTGAGCGCCACACCCTGCGCATGGTTTATAGCAGGAAATGATATAAATCCGGCCAACATCAGGATCCTGAACCATTTTTTCAGGACAACTTTGTTTTTGACGGTATGGAAAAAGCCTGGGTTCATTTCGTCTGATTTCTGCCTGCAGATAGGGATTGTGGCAATATATTCCGATTCATTCCGTTTAATATACTGCGGCTATTTGATTTTCAGAATTTGCAGCCGCCGCATATGGGATTCCAATCCAATTTAGCTCTCCCACACTTATCGGAAATAAATTGACCAAGAATCAGTATAACACGTTTTGGGGCCTGATTATTGCTCAAACCTGAAAGAGTTCTTAAAATTACTTATTATTTTTGTAGGATGAAGGATCGGGCTTTTAAAAAGTATTCTGTTTTTTTACTTCTGTTTTCATTCGGGATGATTCTTTCGGGTATCCCCGCATGCAAAAAAGAAACCCAGGCCGTACCCAACGTATCTGTCAACATCAGCCTGTATGCAGCCGACCCTACTTTTGTTCCTCTCAATGCGGTAAACGGATGGCTTTATGTCAACGGAGGAAATCGCGGGATACTCGTTTTCCGCAAATCACTTTCGGAGTTTATCGCTTTCGACCGCACCTGCACAAACAACCCGGCCAATGTCAATGAGTTTGTCAAAGTGGATGCCTCCAATATCAATGCCGCCTGTTCCAATTGCGGTTCCACCTACTCCATGTTCGACGGAACCAAAGGAACCGGTCCGGCTCCCTACCCCCTGAAGATTTATCAGAACACCTTTGACGGAACCGTTTTGCATATTTTCAATTAGGCCACGCAGATCAGTTGGCGGGTTGACAATTGGCAAAACAATAAAAAATAAAAAAGCATTTCTTTTTTCTATTCCCTCCTTTAAAAAAATCGCTTTCGCTCTTGTTTATAAAAAAACATCCCGTTCCGGCCTGAGCCGAAACGGGATGCAATATAGGTCAGAACAAAAAATTTAGTATCTGTAAAGATCGGATTTGAAAGGACCTGTTACCGGAACACCAATGTATGAAGCCTGATCGGTTGTCAATACATCAAGTTCAACGCCGATTTTTGACAGATGCAGAGATGCCACTTTTTCATCCAGATGTTTTGGAAGGGTGTACACCTTTTTCTCATACTGGTCGGTATGCATCCAAAGCTCGATTTGGGCAAGCGTCTGGTTGCTGAACGAGTTTGACATCACGAAAGACGGATGTCCGGTAGCGCAACCCAGATTGACAAGTCGTCCTTCTGCAAGAACAATGATATCTTTCCCGTCCAGGGTATATTTATCCACCTGGGGCTTGATGGTGTCTTTCGACTTGCCATAGTTTGAATTCAGCCAGGCCATATCAATCTCGGTATCGAAGTGACCGATGTTGCAGACAATGGCATTGTGTTTCATGGCCTTGAAATGACGACCGATAACGATGTCTTTATTACCTGTTGCCGTAACAATGATATCAGCACGTTTAACGGCATCGTCCATTTTCTTTACTTCATATCCATCCATGGCAGCCTGCAATGCGCAGATCGGATCGATTTCGGTCACAATGACGCGAACACCCTGACTGCTCAGCGAAAGCGCGGAACCTTTTCCGACATCACCGTAACCGGCAACAACAGCTACTTTTCCGGCAAGCATAATGTCTGTAGCACGGCGGATGGCGTCCACAAGGGATTCGCGGCAACCGTATTTATTGTCAAATTTCGATTTAGTCACCGAGTCGTTTACATTGATGGCCGGAACCATCAGTGTTCCGTTTTTCATGCGGTCGTACAAACGGTGCACGCCCGTGGTGGTCTCTTCAGAGAGTCCTTTGATGCCTGCTGCAAGTTCAGGAAAGCGGTCAAAAACCATATTGGTCAGATCTCCGCCATCATCCAGAATCATGTTCAATGGCTTGCGGTCTTCACCGAAAAATAAGGTCTGCTCAATACACCAGTCAAATTCTTCGGCAGTCATTCCTTTCCAGGCATAGACAGATACTCCGGCAGCTGCAATAGCGGCGGCAGCCTGATCCTGAGTCGAAAAAATATTGCACGATGACCAGGTCACCTCGGCACCGAGTTCCACCAGGGTCTCGATAAGCACGGCAGTCTGGATCGTCATGTGCAGACAGC
>PLXK01000132.1:0-3850 GCA_003151415.1 Bacteroidota bacterium | reverse complement strand
TTACGAATTTTTCCACGGTTGTATTAGCCATTTTTTAGATTTTTTTTTGAAGGATCACAAAGGTATGAAAAAACCTTACCGAACAGCAAAAATCAGAGATCCGGGACAATATCCCCGGATTTTAGCCCGGAAAGCAAGGAATTGTTTATTTTTCAAACCGCTGTCACCATTTCCGCATGGTTTCTGCAAACAAAGAATTGCCTTGCTTTCAATATCTTTGTGCTGCCTGGCCCAAGCCGCTCTTTCATTTGAATTTCAACTATGCCTCTTCTCCTCAAAAAAAACATTGCTCCCCATTCCATTCTGGGCATCTGGCAAATCAGCGAAGACGAAGAAACCTTGTACAGATCTCTGGGTTCACGTTTTGAAAACGACACCCTCATCCAGGCATCCAAACCCAGATTAAGGATTCAAAGGCTGTGTGCCAGGGCCTTGCTGAAAGAAATAACCGGTCTGATTGAACTCGGATACAACCCAACGGGCAAACCCTTTCTGCCGAAATCCGATCAGAGTGTTTCCATTTCGCATACCAACGACCTGGTTGCGCTTATTGTTTCCAAAGCCCCGGCAACGGGAATTGATATCNNCGCAAGGATTATTCCGCTTGCAAAAAAATTTCTGGCCAAAGAGGAAATGGAAGAACTCCGGGATTCGATCCTGACCGATCAGCTGCATGTATACTGGGGCGCCAAAGAGGCCCTGTACAAATGGCATGGAAAAAAAGGCCTGATCTTCGGTGAAAACATCCACATTTTTCCTTTTCAGCCCGGCAAAGGACAAGGCATTCTCAGGGCTT
Organism: Bacteroidota bacterium; assembly: GCA_003151415.1. GTDB lineage: Bacteria > Bacteroidota > Bacteroidia > Palsa-965 > Palsa-965 > Palsa-965. The sequence goes on along the minus strand of PLXK01000132.1, from coordinate 3,054 downwards.
CGATCAAAACCGAAGAGACAAACCGCGAATTTGAACTGATTTATGAAAAAATAGGGAACCATATGTTGGTTTACGTAACGAATAGTTAATATTGTATTTCCAACATATGGACAATTCTATCCTACATCTCATCACCACCTCTGCTCTGAAGGGCCGCAAACTTATTGCCCTGCTGATCGATCCTGATTCTTTCGACATGCACGCAACGCCGCTCATGGCAGCAGAGTCGGGGGTGGATTTGATTTTTGTCGGAGGCAGCCTGTTAAGTTCGGGAGATCTGGATAAAACCCTTGTTGCCCTTAAAAAAGTCTGTAAACTTCCTGTTATCATTTTTCCCGGCAGCGCCATGCAGATCAACGGAAAAGCCGATGCCATCCTGAACCTTTCCCTGATTTCCGGGCGGAATTCCGAATTTCTGATCGGGCAACATGTTGTTGCCGCTCCGGCCCTGCGTTCAAGCGGACTGGAAATACTTCCCACAGGCTATATTCTTGTGGACAGCGGCAGACAAACTACGGCCTCGTATATCAGTGGAACAACACCGGTACCCAGAGACAAGGACGATATTGCCATGTGTACGGCCATGGCAGGCGAAATGCTGGGTCTTCAACTCATCTACCTGGATGGCGGCAGCGGAGCGAAAGAATCCGTTCCCGAATCGATGATTACCCGGGTCAGGAAACACACGTCTGCTCCACTGATTGTGGGTGGAGGCATCCGCGATGCAGCAACGGCTGTACGGATCTGCAATGCAGGAGCCAATCTCATCGTCATCGGCAATGCGGCGCAGGAAAATCCGCGGCTTGCAAAAGAAATCGCACTTGCTGTTCACTCCTTACATATTCTTCAATGAAGCTACTGGTCCTGTCCCCTTCTTCCGGTGATTCAATCAGCGAACCGCCGATTGTCACGAAACTTTTCGAACTGGGTCTTGAAACTTTTCATTTGCGAAAGCCCAGGTATACCACCAAGGAGATGACCGACTATATTGAACAAATACCACCCCGCTTTCACGACCGTATTGTGATACATTCGCATCATCTGCTGGCTTTGAAATTCAATTTAAAAGGAGTTCACCTCACAAGAACCCATCTTCAACGCAAAGTAAGGCTCTGGATCAATCTGCGGATCATTCGTTTGAAAAGGGGGAACATCACCGTTTCCACCTCTTTTCGAAAACTGGCCAGTTTGTATGAAGAGGAAAATGTATACTCATACGTGTTTCTTTCTCCCATATTTGATACCATCAGCGGCAAATTTCAGGCAGGATTCAATGAACACAGCTTGAGGGCCGCCATTAAAAAAACGCCTTTCAAAATCATTGCACGCGGTGGTGTGGATTCCCTGAAAATCGCCAAAGTCATCGATGTGGGATTTTCGGGTTTTGTCATGAGCAGCGCTTTGTGGAAATCTCAGGATCCGGTCAATGAATTCATCCTTCTGCTGGATGAATTAAAAAGACAGAATATCCAGTTAACCTAGAAAAATCAGATAAGCGGTTCTCCACCGGTTAAAGTTCAGAAACGAGCTAAAAAAAAGAGGCCGCCCTCACACAAGGCAGCCTCTTCACACACACAAAAAACTCCTGTTCACACACAGGATTATTCGCAAACCAATTTTAATTAAAAAAGTTTTATCGGATCGTATTCACACACATCTGATATTCTGTTCTAATCGAAGCAAAACTACTCCTATAATTTCGAATCCACAAATTCGTCGACGTTTTTTTCATACTCATCTATACAATAACCTGATTTATAGTGAATTAATTTTCGACTTTTTTGATCCTGAAATTAGCATTCATGCCCTCCTGTTTCGCTCCCTCACCCGAGTTCAAAGCCCCAAACTGACCTGATTTTATAGATAAAACTATCAATACCAATGATTTGCTGCGTTTGGAGAGTAGAAAGACTCTCGCATCAGGATGTTTTGATTGAAAATAAGTGTGACCGGTGGTTGTTGAGGTATGACTGGCTATTTTACAGCGTAGATATCTACTCCTTTGTCATTCAGGATGAAAAGGCGTTCCTTCTCGATGCGCAATCCTGTTGCTGTTGAATCTGGAAGCGGAATCGAACTTTCGGTGAGCGTCTTAAAGTTATAAGCCATGATTTTCCCCGCCGAAAGATAAATGACCTGTTCGCCCTTTATTTGAAACCTCGGGAGTGCTTTTATCGGTATGGTTTTGTAATAGGCCCCGTACATATCGAATACAAGAATGCCGACATCGGGGTCATTCAGGAAAACCCGGTTGTTTTGTTCGGTCAGGTAGTTCGGATGTATGGCTTCATTAAGCATCTGGCTGATGTTTCCGCTTTTTTTATTCTGCTCAAGATCCTCGGCATTGAGATGCAGCAGTTCCATATTGGCCGGATTGTAACACCAGAATCCACGGTCGTAGGAGGTACAGGCCAGGTTCACCTGTTCGAGCCCATATGTCTCAAGGGCAACGGGGTCTCCGCTAGGAGTCAACGTATTATCCAGCACTACAAAACTCGCAAAGGTCTTATAAAATACCAGAGGCTTCATCGGGTCTGTGGCATCCACAGCGTCAATCGGCCCCAGCGTACTCAGACTGTATGAATAGAGCATTTTCCCATTCCCGTCATACTTTTCGAGGACATCATTTTTGACGAGATACAGGTTTTGAAGTTCGTCGCTTGCAATAAAATTGATTTTCCCATCAATGTGTTTGAGTAGCGTTGTTTCGCCTGGGTTTGACACCCCCAAAAAAGCACAAAGCAAAAGATGAATGAAACAAAGCGGCATCAGCAGGAGGAATTGATTATAGGCATTTGTCGAGGTGACTAAAATTACGAATTTTAAGATTAGAACGTTAGAGCAGTAATATTTCGTATGGCGATTTTCGGATATTTCGGACTGAAACACGCTGCATCAGATGCTTCTTTCAGGACCATTTACTGTTCTGGCCGGAGGACCAGCAACACGCAGGATTTCATCCACATACTTCCTTTCATTGCTCAGTCGCGGCACTTTGTTTTGAGCACCCAATTTCCCTTTCTCTTTCAGCCAGAGATAAAAACTTCCTGTCCT
>PLXK01000062.1 GCA_003151415.1 Bacteroidota bacterium | reverse complement strand
CTGAGTAAATCCTTTCAAGTTCTGCGCCATTGGTTTTGTTTTTGGCTCCATTCTGGCTATTCCGGATCATTTTCTCTCTGATTGAGTATTCCTATTAACAGAGAAAATGACCAAAACGACAGCTCAAACGAAATATGTATCTTTGAAACTTGATAAATCCGGATCGGGAAATGATCCGGTATTGAATTAATCATTAATTAAGCTCAGCATGGGATGTGGAGGATGTTCAACCGGTAGAGGTTGCAGTACAACACCTGGTACTCCTGCCGGCTGCAAGAACAACGGTTCTTGCGGAACGGGAGGTTGCAATAAGCTGAATGTATTCGATTGGCTCGCTAATATGGAACTGCCTGGTGGTCAGGCCCCTTTTGATATCATCGAAGTTCGTTTCAAAAACAGCCGGAAAGAATTCTTCCGGAATGTCAATAACCTCCAGATCAATACCGGTGAGGCTGTGGCTGTTGAAGCGTCTCCGGGACATGATATGGGTACAGTTTCCATGTCGGGCGAGCTCGTCAGACTTCAGCTGAAGAAAAAGGGGCAGGACCCGGCATCAGCCGAGATTAAAAAACTGTATCGTAAAGCACGTCAAAGCGATATTGATAAATGGAAAGAGGCCCAGTCGCTCGAAAGCAACACCATGTACAAGGCGCGCACCATAGCGGTTCGTTTGGGCCTGCATATGAAGATCAGCGATGTTGAATATCAGGGCGATAAAACCAAGGCGATATTTTATTACACGGCCGAAGAAAGAGTTGATTTCCGTGAGCTCATCAAGATACTTGCCGAAGAATTCAAGGTGAGAATTGAAATGAAACAGATTGGTGCAAGACAGGAAGCTAGCAGGCTTGGAGGCATCGGTTCCTGCGGAAGGGAACTGTGTTGCTCTACCTGGCTGACCGATTTCCGGTCCGTCACTACCGGTGCAGCGCGTTATCAGCAACTTTCGCTCAATCCGCTCAAACTTGCAGGACAGTGTGGAAAACTGAAGTGTTGCTTAAATTATGAATTGGACAGTTACCTCGATGCCCTGAAAGATTTTCCGGAAACGGAAACAAAACTCGAAACGCTTCGTGGAATACCATTTCATCAGAAAACGGATATATTCAGAAGACTGATTTATTATTCTTACCGCGACGAACCGGATGTATTCATTGCCGTTCCGGTGACCCGAGTGAAAGAAATCATTGCCATGAATAAGGAAGGCCAAAAGCCGGACACCCTGGTGATCTTTAAAGAGCCTGCTTTTGTTCAAAAAGAACCTGATTTTGAAAATGTAGTGGGGCAGGACAGCCTGACCCGTTTCGATAAGAAAAAAGGCAACCGGAATCACAACAACAAAAAGAAGAGGGGTACTCAATCCGGTGATGCCGGTGCAGCAGCTCAGGCAGTGGGTTCCGGCAGACCGGCCGGACAGGGCCAGCCGCGCAGACAGGCTCCAGCCCAGAGGCAAGCAGGGCCTGCCGTTCCCGGACAAAACCGTCCGCCACGTCCGCCCCAGCAAAACAAACCGGCTCAACAAAACAAACCCACGCAACCGGGGAAACCCGCTCAGCAGAACAGGCCTTCACAACAAAACAGGCCTCCACAGCAAAGAAGGAACCGCCCGCCGCGCAGAGATGACAAACCCAGTCCGCCACCGACAGAGGGGGCTTGAAAGAATTGAGTATGGAAATGTTGGTGTTAAAAAACTATTGAAGAAGAATGTCTGATAAAGGATTCCATTTTCTGTCCATTCGCAAAATCTCAGGTCTTGTCAGTGCTTTTTCCTTTTTGCTCTTTCTCTCGTCTTGTGATAAAAACAGGGTGTTTGAAGAAAACAAGGAAATCAGCAATTATGTCTGGGATGTTAAGGATGTGAAAACTTTTGATGTACTCATCTCCGACACGGTGACCCCGAATAATTTCTACATCAATGTCAGGCAGGCCGACAGCTATGCCTATAGTAATTTGTACCTTTTCATAAAGACAACTTTCCCGAACGGAAAATTTTCGCACGATACACTTGAATGCATCCTTGCCAATGTCGAAGGCCGCTGGCTCGGTAAGGGTCTTGGCGATATCTGGGACAACCAGATTCCTTTTAAAAAAGCCAAGAAATTTCCAATTAAAGGAAAATATTCGTTTCAGATCGAACAAGGCATGCGCCTCAGCAAGCTTTCCCAGATAATGGATGTGGGGATTCGCATTGAAAAAGCGAAGTAAAAAGCGGCATTCTGAATATCCATTCTCGCTGCAAAGCGGAATTGCCTGAAATTTTCCTGCGGTCTATCAGCAAATTTTTCCTCCCTGTTTTTTAATTTGATTTTTCTTTCAAATAAGAATCTCTATTTCCATCTGTGTTCTTGCTTTTCATGGTTCGTTATTTATATTTGTATGAAGTATTATAAATGAAACACCATAAACGAATAAAACATGAAAACAACTATACTTACCGGAGCCATATTCTTACTTTGTCTGCCCGGATTGCATGGTCAGACAACCGCAATTCCCAACGACGGATTTGAGAACGTCATAGATCTGAACTATGACATTTTGCAATCTTATGAGGATCAGAAAAGTTCCAATCCTCTCTCTGTCAATGAAATTGGCAAGACAACGGTATCAAAAACCGCAGACGCATATCACGGTTCTTATGCCTTGCAGCTGCAAACACAAAACAGCGGCCCAGACACTGTTTCCGGGTATATTACCAATGCAAATCCACTTACTGCAGCAAACATCGGAGGTACACCCTATTCAGAACAGCCCACATCGATGACAGGTTATTACAAATGCAATATCCCGCCGGGGGACACGGGTCTTTTTCTTCTCGCCTTCAAATACCAGAGTGGTTACCTGGCAGTGCTTACCCAGAAATTTTATGGCACTGTAAGTGGGTATACCCGGTTTGTAATTCCAATCAATCTTCCGTTTGCTCCCGATACGTTTATTTTCAGGGCGGGATCAAGCAATTTTTTAGTAAACAGTTTTAGCGGAATTCCGGGAAGCACCTTGCTGCTGGATAGTCTTACTTTCAATGGTGCAGGTGTTCAACCACCGAATTTCGACGGCGATTTTGAATCCTGGTCGGGTGGCCATATTCTCAAACTGCTGAAATGGCAAAGTCAGGGCGATTCGGTTCAGCTCAGCACCGATTCGTATTCCGGAAAATATGCACTTGAGCTTCAGGTCGAAAACAGAAATGGCTCGGTTTACGTTGACAATGCTTCAAGCGGAACTTATGGCCCCGGTGGACCAATTGGAGGAAACCCTTATTTTCTTATGCAGGATTCGCTCATCGGTTATTACAAGTTAAACTCGTTTGGGGGCGATTCGGGCTATATTTCTGCCGTTTTTTCAAAGAAAAATGCCCTCATCGGGGCTGTTCATATAGCGCTTCCCCCGTCTCCGGCCTATACCCGGTTCTCAATTCCGATAAACCTCTCGCAGCAGCCCGATAGCATTCGTGTGGATATCAGCGCTGCCTATTTCTCGCTCCAGTCTGCTGCAATCGGCAGCACGCTCCTGATTGATGACCTGCACCTGTTTTCAGAGTCTCTCAGTACAAAGATCCGGCCGGAAACCGGGCAAGTCCTTGTCAGTGCATATCCCAATCCGTCCACGGGTTCTTTCCGGATTGGGGGCAATACGGGTTCAGAAGCCCCGGCATTGCTCAATATTTATACCGGGAGCGGCAGCCTGGTTTACAGGCAGGATATAAGGAGCAAAGGGCTTTTGGGGACAACTGTCAATCTTGCCGAATTCCCCAAAGGAACCTATTTCATGAAACTGGAACAGGCTGGCAAGGTTTTTTTGCAAAAAATTGTACTTCAGTAAGGCTTTCTTCGTTGCTGGTATGATTTTGGAAAATCCTATCGTTCGGGCCTGGGAAACTGTCCTATAAGGAAAAGGGTCATTCCTTTTTAGTACTTTTACGCATCCGTAAATGTACTTACGCATGGCTGCTGAAAAAGAAAAGAAAAAGAATCCCTATACCCGCTATATCCGAATTTTTTGGATACTGCTTTTCCTGCCGCCTGTGTGCCTGGTTATCCTGGTGAGTTCGGTGGCTCTTTTTGCCGATTTGCCCTCTACCAGTGACCTGACGAATCCGAAAACGAATCTCGCTTCGGAAGTGGTTTCATGTGATATGAAAACACTGGGAAAATATTATTCGGAGAACAGGGTGAATGTCCGATACAAAGATCTGGATACGACTCTTGTTGCTGCTCTTGTCGCCACAGAGGATGCCCGTTTCTACGACCATTCCGGTATCGACGGGCGGGGGCTTCTGCGTGTGTTTACCCGCACAATCATTGGAGGGGAGGAAAGCTCTGGCGGAGGAAGTACGCTCTCCCAGCAACTTGCCAAAATGCTTTTTCCACGGGAGAAGCACCATTCGAAATGGTCGATGCTGAAACGGAAAATCAAGGAATGGATCATTGCCCTGAAACTTGAAAGGCAATACACAAAGGAGGAAATCCTGACGATGTACCTGAATAAATTCGATTTTCTCAATCAGGCTGTGGGTATTAAATCGGCTGCGCAGATCTATTTCAATACCACACCCGACTCGCTGAAGATAGAACAAAGTGCGATGCTTATCGGTATGGCCAAAAACCCGTCGCTCTTCAATCCAATCCGACACATGGATACGACCCTGATGAGGCGCAATGTGGTGATGTTCCAGATGGTGAAATACAAATATCTCTCTAAGGACAAATACGAGTCGTTGAAAGCAAAGCCCATCAAACTCTGTTTCCACCCGGAAGATCACAACGAAGGAACGGCTACTTATTTCAGGGAATACCTGCGTGACCGATTTTTGAAAAAGTGGTGCTCTGAGAATCTCAATCCGGCTACAGGAAAAAATTATGACATTTACAGGGATGGGCTGAAGGTCTATACAACAATCGATTCACGGATGCAGAAATATGCCGAAGAGGCAGTGACTGAGCATATGACTTTTCTTCAGGGTGAATTCAATAAACTCAAAAAGAAGAACTGGCCTTTTAGCTGGAAGGTTACAAAAGAATAAATTGACGGAATGATGCATGCAGGTAT
>PLXK01000044.1 GCA_003151415.1 Bacteroidota bacterium | reverse complement strand
TTGATGTTAGCGAAAATAACATGAAATAAATTTCCCTGCAACATTGCAGCATCCCCTTTATGAACATGAATGCCGGTGGCCCGGTTCAGGGCTATATTTTCCAATGTGTTTTCGTAAGCATTGTCGTTGTTATCGATTGCCCAAACATCTGATGCACCGAGTCTTGAGGCCAATATAGCCAGCACACCGGTCCCACAACCCATGTCCAGCACTTTTTTTCCCTTCAATGGAAGTGTTAATAATTTGTCAACCATCAATGAGGTTGTTTCATGATGTCCGGTTCCGAAAGACATTTGGGGAAGGATGATGATCTCATAAGCGAAAGAAGGATCGGCCGGATGAAAGGGGGCCCGGATCATGCAGTTTTTCACGATTACAGGTTCAAAGCCACTCTCCCACTCTGCATTCCAGTTTTTTGAAGCGATGCGCTGCACGGTGAAGCCAATTGTGAATGCAGGATCTTTCAGTATATGGAGTTCATCGAAACCGTTCTCATCATACGCATCAGCACTGATCCATGCATTGCAGCCTTTTTCCGTTTCGGCAAAACTTTCGAATCCGGCATCAGCAAGTTCGGAGATAAGCAAATCTGTTCCGGGCACGATTGGACTGACGGAAAAGGTGAATTCGAGATAATCCAATGTGGCTGTTTTTTTCGGGAGGTTATTTTTTTGAATATTTTCTTTATTCACACAGACATGCCCGCTTTAATGATTGACAGGAAATCATCGACTTTCAATGAGGCTCCGCCGATCAGTCCGCCGTCAACATCCGGACAGGCAAAAAGTTCGTCCGCGTTCTGGGCATTGCAACTTCCGCCATAGAGAATGGAAACAGATCGGGCAAGTTCTGCACCGGCATGTTCAGTAAGCAGGTTCCTGATAAAAGCATGCATTTCCTGAGCCTGCAAAGTAGTGGCTGTAAGACCTGTTCCAATAGCCCATACAGGCTCGTAAGCAATGATCACTTTGCGAAGGTTCGACGGAGTCAGGGCGAAAATCCCGCTGCTGAGTTGGGCCCGTACCACATCAAAATATTTCCCGGCCTGACGTTCTTCTTTTTTTTCGCCGACACAAAAAACGGGAATAAGTTCACTTTCGAAAACGGTATTGACTTTCTTTTGAAGAAGCACATCGGATTCGGCAAAAAGTGAACGGCGTTCGGAATGCCCCACAATGACATACCGGGCACCCGTGCTTCTGACCATATCGGCAGAAACTTCACCGGTATATGCACCCGAATGTTCGGATGAACAATTCTGCGCGGCCAAATAAACTGAATTTGTTCCGCCAAGGGTCTGGGCAACGGGATAAAGAAAAGGAAACGGAGGAGAAAGAATGATGCCCGGAAGTCTTGTCTTGTCCAGCAGGTCAACCTTTTTGCGGATGTCATCGGCAAGGAGAATGGCCTCATGAAGATTCTTGTTCATTTTCCAGTTTCCGGCAACAATCTTTTTTCTCATTTTTTAAATCTTAATCGCTTGAATGATTTTTTATGCCGCATTATCCGGGCTTACTGAATCCTGACCCTTGGATCGAGCACACCGTAGATGACATCAACGACCATATTGACAACAATGAAAATTGTAGCAAACACAAGCGTGCTTCCCATGACCACCGGAAGATCATAATTGTCCAGAGCTTCGACAACCGCCGAGCCGATTCCTTTCCAGTCGAATACCCGTTCGACCAGTACCGCCCCTGCCATCAGGGCTGCAAGCCATCCGGAAATGGAAGTAATAACCGGATTCAGTGCGTTTTTCATGGCATGTTTAAAAATGATCTTGTAATAACTCAGTCCCTTGGCCTTGGCTGTACGAATGTAATCCTGCGACATGACTTCCAGCAATGAACTGCGTGTAAGCTGCAATACGATGGCCCAGGGACGAAGTCCAAGGGTGATGGCAGGCAGGATGAGGTTTTTAAGCTGAAGGACTTCCTTTCCGGTATATTCATCCACCATATACAGGCTTCCCACAACTTTCAAACCGGTATAATCGCTCAGGATAAAACCAAAAAGGAGCATGAGCAGCAAACCGATAAAAANNCCAGAACCGAGGCTAGCATCATGGATGCAAAAGCCAGGGCAAACGTTTCAGGCATGGTTTCCCTGATGAGTTCGGTGACTTTGCGTTTTGTTTGGTACGAACGTCGCAGATAAGGGGTTTTGAAAACCAGGGCATGGTTCTTCCCCATCTGAATTTTCCAGGGAGTGCCATATTTGGTGCTGTCCAGAAAGACGGCGCTGTTCTCATCGGTGGTGCTGTGCCAGGATACAGGAGACAAATCATTGAGGTACATCAGGTATTGCGTCATCATGGGCTTGTCCCGCCCAAGATCCTTGTTGATGGCTGCAATGGAAAGCGAATCGGCACGCTNNCAGGAAAATGACGGTGATCACACCCAGCATCACCAACACACCGTACATCACTCTTTTCGCAATGAATTTCAGCACCTTTTTCCGTTCTTTAGAACACCTGGTTTAAGCTTGCAGTACTCTTTTAAAACAACTGCTGACTAGTTGGCAATGCGCAATTTGCAGTTGGCAATAAATTGAACGGTAAACAAAGAATTAAAAAAATGGATCGCCCTTCCCGCTGCCGAGAATTGCCAGCTTTATTTCTTCATACCGAAATATTTGTCCTTAACATCATTATACGATGGAAACGAATGGTATGGCCAGTTGGCAATCACATCACAACCTTTCATGAGCATCAAACCCGGGTTAGACCGAATCATGGTTTTCAATACGGTGCCATCGCAATTCAGATAGGGATATGCGGCCTGAACTTCGTGCCTGAAATCCCGGATCTGTTCATTGGAGGTGCTTGTTACCCCGTAGAAAAGTTTTTTGTCTTTTTCGCACAGCGCCTGAAAGTCATTGACACGTCCCTGCACTTTGCGGTTGGTTGAACTCAGGTCATAGCAAACCAACAGAAAATAATAATCCTTGTTTTTGAGGATGGAATCCGTAATGTCTTCGCTGCTTTCGGGGTCTGTCAATTTAAAGTCGACTATTTTGGGTTCATCCACGCCCTCCTGAACCAGTTTTGTTTTGGTGTCAGCCCATTGCCAGTTGAGTGTATCCTGCCAGGGATAATTTTGCTGGGTGAATTCCTTCAATTCCTTTGTCTTGCGATTTTTATAGATCAGCAGGGATTCATAGACAGCCGCCTTGTAATGGGGGCCTTTTTTCATCTGTTCGCAGATATTTTTCCCCGGAGCATAAGCCCTGAAATCTTTCACCGGCAGATAATACCAGGTATATAAAGGAAATGCAAGCGATGCCGCAATAAAAAACCAGGTAAGTGCATTGGAAGCAAAGGTGCCGAAAAGGGGTTTGACATGATCCAAT
>PLXK01000038.1 GCA_003151415.1 Bacteroidota bacterium | reverse complement strand
ACAGTACCGGAACAGAAACCAGAAAGGCAAAACCAACGGAACAGGCCAGGGCGATGAGCAGGATTTTAGTGTATTCTTTCCGGATCACAAATGCGCCGTATGCTTTGTTTCTTTCTTCGAAAACGAGTTCGTTTCTTTCCTGAACAACCACGTTGTTCCAGCCCAGATCAAAGGCGAAGACCGCAATGACAATGGCCAGCAGGAATATGGAGATGAATAAAACCATTTTTCAGTGGGTATTAAGTAAATATTATTTCGTTATCTTTTTTGCAAGGGCAGCCTTTTCGGCATCGGCCATATCGATTACGGCATATTTTCCGGCATTGGCAATGTTCATCTCGTCGATCACGTCGATGACGGTTTTGTATTTGGTCTTGTCCACAGTCTTCACGATAAAGAAAGGTGCCAGGGTATCGCCTTTTGCCTTGCCTCTGAGCGATTTGAAAGTTGAATCGTTGATTTGCCGCTTTAACAATTGCGATTCCAGCTGAACAACCTTGTCGTTGACTGTTTTGTTTTTGTCCAAAAGCAATTTCCGAAGTCCATCTTTGGAAAGATCAATGGGTTCAAGAACGGTGGTATCCGTTTTGAATTTACCGGGATAATAATAAACCTGATCGTCTTTTTCTCCGAGAAGAATGGTGTTGGCCAGTCTGTAATCAATTTTGGTTTTCTCAATTTCCTTATTGTCCTTCTTCGGATAAACAATTTCCATTGTCTTGGGCTTGCTCAGCGTAGTGGCCAGGATAAAGAAGGTCAGCAGCAGGAAAGCCAGATCCACCATGGGTGTCATATCGATCCGGGTGGAACCTTTCTTGGGCCGTTTCTTTTTGCCTTTCTTACCACCGTCGTCGCCGCCGGAATTTACTTCTGCCATGTCTTATTGTATTGAAAACGATTTATACAACTATTTAATGTGCCGCTGCAAGAGCCGGAGCCGCACCTTTCAGATTTGTGATAAGGTTGAACTGAAAGATTTGATTTTCTCCGAAAATATCAATGACGCGTTTTACCTTTTTGTAGTTTGTCAATCCGTCGGCTTTGATGGCATAACGGATGCCTTTGGCTTTCAGATCTTTTCCGGCGAGTCCCTTGCTCATTAAATTGTTTTGCGATGAGCTGTATCCCTGCAGGATCCAATCGGCCAGTTGATTGTGCAATGAATCGGTAGGCACACCCAGGGCATTCTTGTCCATGAGTACCCGTTTCTTTTCATCGGCATCGATATAGCTGGGCAGGTCTTTTACCGGCATACCGAAAGTTCCCATCACAGAAAAGCGTTGGTATTGTTGTTCAGAGAAACCGATCTGGTATTTCTGTGCCATTCCTTCAAGCATTTTTCTGCGTACATCTTTTCCGGTCAGATCAAAGAACACTCTTCCTGTCGTATCAACCGTGACGAGCATAACGTTTTCGGGCAGGAGGATTTGAGAAGTGGAAGAAGGAGGATCAACCACAACCGGTTCGGTGGCACGGAACTTTGAAGTAAGCATGAAAAACGTAACCAGCAGGAAAGCCAGATCCACCATTGGAGTCATATCCAGTGAAGGGCTGCTTCTCGGCATTTTTATTTTTGGCATTCTGATCGTTTTAAAAACGTGAGTACGAACAAATCTGTTTCAGAAAACATTAGTGCTTGGCAGCAAATGTGCTGGCCACGCTGAAACCGGCTTCGTCGATACCGTGAGTGAGGGTATCAATGCGGTTGCTGAAATAGTTGAACATGATGATGGCGATACAGGAACCGGTGATACCAAGTGCTGTATTGATAAGCGCCTCGGAGATACCTACAGAAAGAGCGGTAGTGTCAGGAGCACCGGCATTGGCCATGGCCGAGAAAGAACGAATCATACCCAAAACCGTTCCGATCAGACCCACCAGAGTGGCGATCGAAGCGCAGGTAGAAAGGATAACCAGATTCTTGGAAAGCATAGGCAACTCAAGAGCTGCTGATTCTTCCAGTTCCTGTTTGATGGCAGTGAGTTTGCTTTCCTTGTCGACATCGGTTTCGGTGATGACGAGTTTGTATTTTTCCAAACCCGAGCGAAGCACTGCAGCAACAGAACCTTGCTGACGGTCGCACTCGCTGATGGCTGCATCCAACTGGTCGTTGTTGATGAGGTTACGGATATTGCGGATGAATTTGTCGATGTTTCCTTTACCGTTCGCTTTGGAAATGGTAATGAAACGCTCTACTGTGAAAGTAAGAATGATCAGGATGATGGCTATCAGGATCGGTACAATGAACCCGCCCTTGTGAATGGTACCCATTACATTGGTAGGAGCGCCTTTGTATGGATCGCCACCTTCAAAATTGTGCGCGGCACCCAAAACTGTCATATAAAGAATTACAGCAACTATGATAGCCGCCGGGATGACAATAGCTGCAAAGGCCGACTTCAATGTGCTTTGTGAATTATTCGCGTTGCTCATACTTCTTTTTTTTTAAAGTTTATATTAAATGTAAAGGGTTTAACTTCAATAAAGGGCTTCACCATCATTCCGAACCAAAGAGCGCCCCTGCTCCTTTGCCGGTTATTTTTTAGAAGTGCCAAACTTACTAAATCTATTTTAATTGGGAAAATCGAATACAAATCAAAGACCAACCTGTTTTGTGAAGCTCACCCTTTAAATACCAGAAATCTGAGTTTTGCTTGGATTTGCTTTTCACATCTTTAGAACGCAAAGTTCGTGCGAATAATACAATCCAAACAGGCTTTTTAACAAACGGCGGGTTTTGGCGGATAACTGGCAGGATGGGGCAAATATCCGGTCAGTCCTTTTTCCCGGTCGCCAGGTTCCGTTCCTTTTTCCAGGTTAGCCAGACGGGAATGGCCGTTATTATGATCAGTGCGATGACAATATACCCCAGGTAATCCTCTATCCAGGGAAAATTTCTGCCCAGATAATAACCCGTCAGGGTCAGGGCAGAAATCCACAGCACCGCTCCGATGACATTATAAATCATAAAACGCAGAAAACCGATCCTGATCACCCCGGCCAAAATGGGAGCAAATGTTCGGATATATGGCAAAAAACGTCCAATAACCAGTGTTTTTCCACCATGTCTGGCGTAAAAATCACGTGTAATGGTGATGTATCTCTTTTTGAACAATAACGAATCTTCCCTTTGAAACAGTGCCGGCCCCACCTTTCTTCCAAACCAATAGCCAGCCACATTGCCCATAACAGCCGCTGCAACAAGTCCAATGACCAGAATAGAAATCGGGGTATTCAAAAGCCAGGGTTTGGTCGCGCAAAAGAGTCCGGCAATAAAGACCAAATTGTCTCCGGGCAGAAAAAACCCCAGCAGCAGACCGGTTTCAGCAAATATGACAATTAGCAGAAGTATTATGCCGCCATATTCAATAATGGACTGAGGATGCAAAAGATGCTTGAGGAAGTCCCACATTTGGAAACGAAAGTACTAAAATAAGAAGTTGGCAATGGGCAATGGTAGTTGGCAAAAAGAAAAGAAACAGGCAGTACAGAGGGAAGGGTCAGAAAAAGGAGATTGCGAATGGGATCTGTGTATTTCTCTTTTTTTCTTCGCTTCCTTTTTTATTATTGCCAATTGCAAACCGCCCATTGCCAACTTTTTTATGGGATCCGTGTATTTCTCATTATTTTCTTCGCTTCCTAGCCAACTTCCAAACTGCCATTCCCAATTTCTTCCTCGGTATAAACTTATCCTGTTCCTTAGCCAATAATTCGTATTTAACTGATAATCTGCAACATATATACATCATACCGGATTCCGAAACCTTAGGTAAATGAAGGGGATCAAGTCTGCATTTTGCAATTGGGTTTCCAACCGAAGCCTTCGATTCAAATGCATTCCGGTTTGCGAAAGGGTTGTTTCTGGTTGTATTATTGACATGACAAACGGAAAACCTGACAAAATCAGAAATCAGGGGATACCCCATATGATTCGGCTTGTAAAATAAGACAGCCATTGCCATTAAAGATCACATTGTGCGACTCCTCCGGAGTCGAAAGCCTTTGGAATATGATTTTTTTACAGATATGTGAATCCTCCGGATTCAATCCTTGAAATAACAATTATTATGCGTGATGCCAGAGGCATCGGAGATTTATTGAAAGAAGTCACACAATGGGTCTTCGCCCCGCGAACTTCTAAATGAATACAAATACTCAGCACTCATTCCATGAATACAACATTCCGAATTTTGATGCCAGAGGCTTCACACATTTATTGAAGGAAGTCATACAATGGGTCGCCGGGTCGCGAACTTCTAAATGAATACAAATACTCAGCACTCATTCCATGAACAGGA
>PLXK01000153.1 GCA_003151415.1 Bacteroidota bacterium | reverse complement strand
ACCGGGACAATTAAATTGGCTTGTTGCACAGCCAATTTAAAATCCCGGATAATCAACCGTTTACGCGTGCGTGTATATCTCATCGCGTAGCCAGCGTATTTCTTTCATCATATATCGTATATTCGCTTAATCCAATACTCAAAAGTAAAATCACGCCCATACATGAGAAACTTTATTTTCATCGTATTCTTTTCATTCGCTTGTACATGGATCAGTGCTCAGGATTGCGTGGTCAGGGGAAAAGCAACCGATAAGATCACAGGTGACGGACTCATCGGTGTGACCATTCTGGCCGACTCAAAAACAGGGGCTATCAGCGATTTGAACGGGAACTATTCCCTGAAACTGCCTGCAGGAAAACATACGCTTCAATACAGAATACTGGGCTACAACCCGATAAACAATACCGTTGACCTCAAAGCAGGCGACTCGCTTTTGCTCAATGTGATTCTGGAAACAAGCGCCAGAGCGCTTGACATGGTTGTTGTCTCTGCAGGAAAATTCGAACAGAAATTGGGAGACGTCACCGTGTCCATGGAAGTAATCACTCCCCAACTTGTTGAAAGCAGAAACACCACCTCGATGGACAACATCATCGATCAGGTTCCCGGGGTGAATGTCACCGACGGACAAGCCAACATTCGCGGCGGAAGCGGTTACAGCTACGGAGGCGGAAGCCGTGTGTTGCTTCTTGTCGATGACCTTCCTCTGCTCTCGGCCGACGCAGGTGACGTGAAATGGAATTTTCTGCCCATAGAAAATCTGCAACAGGTGGAAGTACTCAAAGGCGCTTCATCTGCACTTTTCGGCTCATCGGCTCTCAACGGTGTTATCAATATACGAACAGCCTATCCCACAGAAGAACCCAAGACTTCCATTGTCATGTATTCGGGCATCTACGACAGACCCAACCGGCCTGAACTGGTGTGGTGGGGAAACAACAACCCCTTATTCAATGGCATGTATTTTTTTCATTCGCGTCAGATCGGAAATCTCGATCTGGTTATCGGTGGCAACCTGTTTGACAACCAGGGTTACCGCCAGGGAGAAACCGAACAGCGCTACCGCTTCAACATCAACACCCGGTACCGGTTCAAACACATAACCGGTCTTAGTGCCGGTGTCAACGCCAATTATATGGATGTCTGGGGAGGCAATTTCCTGCTCTGGGCCAATGGCGATTCGGGTGCGTACAAACCCCTGGGAGGAAACATTCAACAATACAACAACGTCCGTTTCAATATCGATCCTTACCTCATCTATTACTCCCCCGACGGAACCAAACAAAGCATTCATACCCGTTACTATTACACGCTCAATACCAACAATACGAATCAAAAATCAATTGCTGATCTTTATTACGCCGAATACCAGTTCCAGAAACACTACACCGGTGGGCTGACCATGACGGCAGGAGCTACGGCAACCTATTCGGATGTGAAATCGGAACTTTACAACACGCACTTCTCTTCCAACGAATCGGCCTATTTACAATTCGATAAAAAATTCAACCGTCTCACAGTCTCATTCGGTGCCCGAGGCGAGGCCTTCAAACTGGACACGGTACAAACCAAATTCTATCTCCGGCCAAGCCACAAAGACAGCATCAAACTCCCCTTCCAGCCTGTCATGCGCCTGGGTGCCAATTACCAGGTTGCCAAGGCTACATTTATCAGAGCCTCATTCGGTCAGGGATACCGTTTCCCTTCCGTCGCCGAAAAATATATCCGTACGGCTGTTGGCGGACTGGAAATTTATCCGAACGCGAACCTTGGTCCCGAAAAAGGATGGAGCACAGAGCTGGGCATCAAACAAGGATTCCAGGTATCGGGCTTCAGAGGGTTTCTGGATATTGCCGCATTCCGTATGGAGTATCAGAACATGATGGAATTCACCATGGGGCAATGGGGAAATCCGTTGAAGGATCCTTTCTTCGGTATTGGCTTCAGGTCAAACAATATCGGACATACGCAGATTTCAGGTATTGATGTTGCTTTGGAAGGTGAAGGCAAAATAGGCAATGTGCTTGTCCGCACCATGTGCGGTTATACTTACATGAACCCAATCAGCCTTGATTTCAACTTAAAAACAGACACGTTAAAAAACTCTTCGACCCAAAACATCCTCAAATACCGGTACAGACATATTGCCAAAGCAGACATCGAATTTTGCTACAAGAAATTTGCAATCGGATTCAGCATGCGCTACAACAGTTTCATGGAAAACATCGACAAGTTTTTTGTGGATCCGTTTTTCTCCAGCATCCTGCCGGGTGTGGCTGCATACCGGGCCAGGTTTCATTCGGGAGACATTGTGTTTGACAACCGCATTTCTTACCAGCTGAACAAAGTGGCCAAGATTTCGCTTGTTGCCAACAACATTTTCGACACAGAAACAACCAGCCGGCCGGCTGACGTATTGCCCCCAAGAAATTTTGCACTGCAGGTGAGCTTGAAGTTTTAAGGAAACACCTGAAGCGAACTTTCGTTCATGTGGATCGAATCGTAGGAAAAACCACAACAACTTTACCACGGAGACGCGAAGGGCACGAAGAAAAACACGGAGAAAATCTGCTCTTCTCTTTGGTTCTCCTTGGTCTCTGTGTCTCCGTGGTAAAGTTGTTGTAGTTTGGGGAGGCTGGGTACTAATTATTATTTCATACATCTCTGTCCTGAAATCGGAAAAGAGCAATCAAAACCCATACCCTTTGAAACTCTTACTGAATTCATCCGAGGCAAAAACAGGATTGATTTTCAGATTGGTGTAGTCATACGATTCGAAGAGGCCATCATTGTCGTACACCTTTGAGCTGATGGGGAGTCCGTTCAGTTTATCGATGAGCAGCTCGGTGGTTCGGGCATACGAGGAAGGAACAATGAGCACTTTACTGGCCTTAACCGGACCAAAATCGCTGATCTTATTGAGTTCGGCAATTTTATATTCGCTGACTTTGAGTTTTCGTGCAATGGATATCAGCGATTCATTTTCCCTGGTGATGTAACTTCCAAATTTGTAATCGTTATCCGTGATCGTTATTTTGTAACAGGCCCTGCTGTTCCAGACTACATCGCCAAGATATTTAAAACTGGCATCGAATTTGTCGCCACTCTTTTTTATGGCATCCGAGATGATGTCCGTGAGGTAATCAAAACCCACTTCGTTGATCGTGTGGTGCTGATCCTTGTGCAGGGTCATGCTGTTTGCTTCCAGATTGAGATTGATATAAGGGAAGCCTCCCGGGTTGACAAGCACTTTTCCGCCGTTCCATCCGCTGACATAAAGCAGCTCAGGTCCATTCAGTTTCATATACACTTTGCGCGGAACACGCTGAATCTTAATAAAAGAAACAGAATTCCGGTATTTCCCATCGCCGCGTTCCTGGATTTTCCGATCGAACGACAGCGTACGCAGGGCTTCTGCTTCAGCGATCATCCGCAACACAATGATTTTGGCAGTTACCTGATCCTCAGCAGCTCCACGGTCTGGCTGAACCGAAACAGCCTTGCCCGCATACCCGAATGAAAGCAAACAGCAGGCGAGAATAAGCACCCCTGCGGGAATACCGGTTTTTAGTGTATTTTTCAATCCCATAAAATAAAAAGACAAATTTAATCTTTCGTGCCCGAATAACCTAAAACAAGGCCAAACAGCTTGACTATTAGCACAAAAGACAAGCCCAATCGTTTAAAGTCTGACGCTATTAAAAATGAATTGTTCAAAAGAATTCATTTTTGCTTAATTTCGCAGGGATGAACGTAGAGAAACATATCAGTGCCCTGCTATTCCTTCACGACTGTGTGATCATTCCCGGTTTTGGCGGATTCGTGACCAATTACTCACCGGCACAGATACATCCCACGCAACATACTTTCAGTCCTCCCTGCAAAAGCATTGTATTCAACAAAAGTCTGAAGAACAACGACGGACTGCTGGCCAATCACATTGCCCAGGAAGAACTGCTTGGTTATAATGAGGCCATGAAATCGGTTTCAGAATTTGCAGCCACTTGTTTGCTGACTTTAGGTGCCGGAGATAAACTCCTTATTAAAGATGTGGGAACACTTTACCACGACGTTGAAAAAAACATCCAGTTCGAACCTGATGCAGAGACCAATTATCTGATCGAAGCTTTCGGCCTGACAACGTTCCAATCACCTGCTATCAAGCGGGAGACTTTCGTGAAACGGATGGAAAAAGCCCCGCAGGATCGCGAAGTCATTCCGGCGGCAACCCGGAGTCGACTCCGAGTCAAACATTATGTCGCCATTTCGCTTTCGGCAGCAGCCATCTTTTGCATAATCTGGATTCCACTGAAGACCGATTTGCTGAAAGGCATGAATTATTCCAATCTCAATCCTTTTGCCAAAAAAGAGAAGAGTTTGTATGCCGAGAAAAAGATCAATGCTCCCTTGCCCTTTACCGATACTCATTCCTCTACCCTGCCCGATCTAAATACCGACACCTCTAAATATGTCAATCTGTCTTTTGTAAAGAAAGATTCGAATCCGGTAACGGTTCGGATGAACGAAACGGTCGTTCCCGAATCTACAGCCGTATCAAATCCAAAAGCAGAAAGGATCAGAGCTGAGGCCGGCAAAAGTATGGCGGGTGAAAAGTACAGCATTATCGGAGGTTGTTTTGCAGTTCCCGAAAACGCAGATCATTTTCTTGCCAAACTTCGTGCCGAAGGACATGATGCCTTTATCCTCGAAACAANNAAGATCCGGACTTCGGATAAGGATGCGTGGATGTTTATTAAATAAGAAAGTTGGCAGTTGGCAAGAAGGGAAAGTTGGCAATTGGCAAAAAACAATTGAAAGAAGACAAACCGTAATATACTAATCCCACGACTTTACTCCAGCGCATTTAACAGGTGACCTTCAGGTGCCTCCTGATTATGTGCGACCCCTCTGGGGTCGTGACTTTACACTTGATTCGGTTTCTATAAATGTGTAAATCCTCAGGATTCAGTCATTCCTGCAATTTTTCTAAAAAACAAAAAACAATGCCAGAGGCATCGCTTGTTTATAGAAATACAAATAGTAATGCTTTTCGACCCAGGAGGGGTCGGGACCTTACACTTGATTCGATTCCTATAAATGCGTGAATCCGCAGGATTCAGTCATTCCTGTAATTTTTCTAAAAAACAAAAAACGACGCCAGAGGCATCGCTTGTTTATAGAAATACAAATAATAATGCTTTTCGACCCCGAAGGGGTCGCACAAAATCAGCCATGAAAAACCAGGCAGCATCGATACGGCAAGCTAGCTTTTCGAAGATTCTCCTTCCGAATCCTTCCCCCGCTGCTGATCTTCTTCAATAGCCTTTGCCCGACTCTTCTTATACAACCGAATTCCCAGATAAAGCGCCCCAGCAAAAACCACAAGACTCAAAGCCACCCACATATTGCTTTCGTTGTCTTTCAGTTTGATGATAAAGACAATAGCCACCAGAAAAATCGTTGCCACCTCATTCCATCCTCTCAGCCACATCGAAGAGTGTTTGAAAACGCCGGCCTGGAGTTGTTTGAAGATGACATGATTCTGGATCATGTATAAAGCAAGTCCGAATACAAAACACAATTTCAGAAGGAAATAAGCCTCTTTCAAAAGGCCCGGTTCGTAAACAAAAAGAAGCCAGGGCCCAAGAATGAATGTAATAATGGCCGAGGGCCAGGTTATTCCATACCAAAGGCGGCGCATCATGATTCGGTATTGCGCCTGCAGGATGCTGCGTTCCGGCTCAGCCTTATCATTGGCTTCGGTCATGTAAATAAAAAGCCGCACGATATAAAACAAACCGGCAAACCAGGTAACGATGAAGATGATGTGGAGGGCTAAGAGACTTTGCATATAATTTGTGTTGGGTGGCTTCGACTCCGCTCAGTCACCGATGAATGAATTCGTTACTTGGACTCCGCGCAGCCGCCGATTTATGAATTGGTGATTTGGACTTCGCTCAGTACTGATGTATGAATTGGTGGCTTGTACTTCGCTCAGCCACTGATGTATGAATTGATGGTTGAGCGGAGTCGAAACCCACCTGTTTATTTGGTGAACAAGGCTTTCAGTTCAGTCGCCTCTTCGGGTTTCATTTTTCCGGCGAGAATAAGGCTCAGTTGTTTTCTGCGCAAGGCTCCGGCGTATCTTGACTTCTCCTCCTCGGTTTCGGGAATCAATTCGGGAACAGGTAAAGGTGAACCGTTTTGATCAACAGCAACAAAAGTGTAAATAGCTTCGTTGCACTTTGTACGCATGGAGGTGACCGGATCTTCAACCCAAACATCGATGAATACTTCCATAGAAGATGTAAAAGCCCTCGAAACTTTGGCTTCCAGGGTCATGATACTAGCCAGTTTGATGGGTTGAGTAAAAGCCACATTGTTTACAGACGCTGTAACAACAACACGTTTGCAATGCCGGTGTGCTGAGATTGCTGAAACCATATCCATCCAGTGCAGCAAACGGCCTCCCATCAGGTTACCAAGGGTATTGGTATCATTCGGGAGAACGATTTCAGTATTTACGGTATATGTGTCTTGCGCTGTTTTCGGTTTCATGTTGGAAAGATTTGTGCAAATATACGAAAGTGTGGGTTCGACTCCGCTCTCCCACCTTTCGACTCTGGTGGCTTAGCGGAGCCGAAGCCACTTCACTGTCTGACCGAACCCACAATAACTTCCTCATCAATCAGATTCATGCATTTGAAATGGCCCTTGGGACATTTGTTAAATCCGATTTTGGTGCAGGGCCGGCAGCTCAATCCTTTTACCTCAACAATGATTCCCGCGCCGTTTGGCCCGTGTCCGGAGAGATAGGGATACATGCCAAAAGCCGGCACCGTATTTCCCCAAACGGAGATGATGTCTTTTTTGAAAGCGGCTGCAATGTGCATCAGTCCGGTGTCGTGTGTAATGATTTTTTTAGCCTGACGGACCAGCGAAGCCGACTGAAGCAAGGTGTATTTCCCGCAGGCATTGACGACACGTTTACCAACCGCTTCACACACTTTTGCCGCCGTTGCCGCATCTTCTTTTCCTCCAAGAAGAACGATGGTGTCTTCCACTTTGTTACAGATCGAAATTATCTTTTCAAGGGGCAGGCGTTTTGTAAAATGCTGGGCGCCGATAGCAAAACCGATGTATCCTTTCCTGAGTTCGGGGATGGCTGAAACATCCACTTCCTGATTGGTAGGAATGAAAAAATCAAGTCCTTTCTGATCGTTCTTTATGCCCAGTCCTTCTGCAGCATGCAGATAACGCTCGGCGATATGAACAGAAGGCATACGGTTGATTTTGAAATGCACCAGCAGCCACTTTTGCACATTCAGCTTTTGAAAAGAAGCCGACGGTTTTTTCAGGGCCCGTTTTACCTTGGCTGAACGCAGATTGCGATGCAGATCCACAACAAAATCATAGTTTTCTGCCTGCAGGGCCGGAATGACTTCGTTCAAATTGTTTTGGAATGCAAAAACCTTGTCGAGAAAAGGGTTGCTTTCCACAAGGCCTGCATATTCCTTCTTGGTCACAAAATGAAGCTCGGCGCCCAGCTGGAGCTTGAGACAACGCAGCACAGGGGAAGTAAGAACGATGTCGCCAATTGAACTAAAGCGTATCACCAGAATTTTTTTCAAATCAAATGGGGGATTGTCTGGCTGTTTAATTCGGAACGTAATGGTATTCCATCAGATCTCCGCTTTGTGTTGTATACTGCAGCCACATATCGTGTTCTTTGAGACGCAGGATAAGGTAACCGTCGTTAAAACTTTGCTGACCGATAAAATAACTGAAATATATGACTGACTTATCCGTATTGAAACTCCAGGTTCCGCCATACTCCAGATAACCGGTATTGGTCAAAAGGGTATAACTGAAATTTCCGCTTTTATCCAGATTAAAGGATTCGTGCTGAATGGTGCTGAGGTATTCGGTGGTGATTTCCGTACCGTTTTTATAGATCTTGTTCTTTTTCCAGTCTTCCGCCAAACGCCAGCGTTTGGAGAGCAAGGTGAAAGTCGGCCCATCCGGATATTTCTTACAGCCCGAAACAGACAAAATGGAAATGAGGAATATCAGAAGAAATGTATGACGTCTCAAGAGATTGCTTTTTTGACTTCAGACAAAGGTACGAAAATACCTCCATTTTAACTTAAAAGGCCGGGGGGTGACCGTCCCCATAAGAGAAAGCCGGAAGCCGAATTGACAAAGCATATATATTGTTAATTTTACACTGTGATTCTGACCGATACCCATACCCATCTCTACGCAGATGAATTCAAGGACGACCGCAGCGAAATGATTCGCAGGGCAATTTCGGGCGGTGTATCCCGACTGTTTCTTCCCAATATCGACAGCAATTCCATACCGGGTTTGTTTGCACTGGCCAAGGAATTTCCCGAGAACTGTTTTCCGATGATGGGTCTTCATCCCTGTTCTGTGAATGAAGAGTTCCAGAAGGAATTGAAAGTCGTTGAACACTGGCTGATGCAACGAACATTTTATGCTGTCGGCGAAATTGGCATAGACCTGTATTGGGATAAAACGTTTAAAGAACAACAGCAATACGCCTTTGAATTCCAGGTTAAACTGGCAAAACGCCACGGACTTCCTATTGTCATTCATACGCGCAATGCCTTTGATGAAGCATACGAAATTGTCGAACGCAACAATGACAAAGATCTGAAAGGAATATTCCACTGCTTTTCGGGCACCCGCGAAGAAGCAGATAAAGTTATAGCTCTTGGCGGTTTCAAACTGGGCATCGGAGGCGTGCTGACATTCAAAAATTCAGGACTCGACAAGGTTGTTGAACATGTAGATCTCGAACACCTTGTTCTGGAAACAGATTCGCCCTATCTGGCCCCGGTGCCGCACCGTGGCAAAAGAAATGAAAGCGTTTATCTGCGTTTGGTGGCAGAGAAAGTTGCAGAAATCAAAAAAGAATCATTGGAACAAGTCGCTATAGTAACTACAGAAAATTCAAGGCAGGTGTTTGGCATTTGAGCTTCGGTTGAAAAAGTGTGCAGCTGGCAATAAAAACAAATTAACAAGAAATTGATTTTGAGACTAAAAACGGTATCCGTTTTCGTTTCCCTTTTTATTTGCTGACTGCCAACTTCGTATTGCAAACTTCCTGGAATTGATCTTAAATCATCAACAGTATAGAAATGCCCAAACAAACATCCGTCCTGCTCATCTACACCGGAGGAACCATTGGAATGATTCAGGATATCAAGACCGGTCAGCTCAGGCCATTTGATTTCGCGCATCTCACCGAACAGATTCCAGAACTGAAAAAATTTGACATCCGGCTTTCCGCCATTTCATTTGACAAACCAATCGATTCATCGGATATGAGTCCGGATGTGTGGCTGAAGATTGCCAAAATTATTGAAAGCAATTATTCCAGACACGACGGTTTCGTTATCCTGCATGGCTCCGATACGATGGCATTCACGGCTTCCGCCCTTAGTTTCATGCTGCAGAATTTACAAAAGCCGGTTATTCTTACCGGCTCCCAACTGCCAATCGGCATCATCCGTACCGACGGAAAGGAAAATCTCATTACGGCCATAGAAATTGCCGCTGCCAAACACAAAGGCAAGCCAGTGGTTCAGGAAGTTTGCATTTATTTTGAATACCGGCTCTACCGGGGCAACCGCACACACAAAGTCAACGCCGAACATTTCAATGCATTTCAGTCGCCCAATTATCCTGTCCTGGCCGAAGCCGGTGTCCATCTGAATTACAACAGCGCGGCTCTTTTTCGTCCGGCCAAATCCAAACTGAAAATCTTTACTTCACTCAATGCGGATATTGCCATTCTCAAACTCTTTCCCGGAATTACGCCCAATGCCGTAAATGCCATTCTGAACACCAAAGCGCTGAAAGCCGTTATTTTGGAAACCTTCGGCGCCGGCAACTGCAGCACTCAAGCCTGGTTTCTGGATGCCCTGAAAAGTGCAGCTAAAAAAGGAATTCTTATTTTAAATATCACACAGTGCAATGCCGGCAGTGTTGAACAGGGAAAATATGAAACCAGCGCAGGTCTTGAAAGTATCGGTGTGATCAGCGGAGCGGATATGACAACAGAGGCTGCAGTAGCCAAGCTCATGTTTGTCCTTGGTAATTTTAAAACCGCCAAGGAAATCCGCAAACAAATGAAAGTTTCATTACGCGGCGAAATGACTCTTGCAGCAGATCGTTTTAAATCGAAGGAGTTTTAATACAGACAACAATCCCTTTTTTGCATGAGGGATAGAGGCATCTTTGTCTGAGCTCTCCCGACCCTTCGTCGGGAAGCGAGTGCCGAAAGCCCGACCCCCGATTTTTTCTCGGGGGACATGCCCAAATAAACACAATCCAATTCATGTCTGATAAGCAGCAGCAACTTCCCATCTTCGATATTCTTCCCGAAATAAGGAAAGCGTTGCTTAGCCACAATACCCTGATTCTGCAGGCACCGCCCGGAGCTGGAAAAAGCACAGCCCTACCCCTTGAACTTTTGAACGAACCCTGGCTGAATGGCCAGAAGATTCTCATGCTCGAACCCCGTCGTCTGGCAGCAAGAGCAGCAGCCGGAAGAATGTCTGATCTGCTGCACGAATCTGTGGGAACAACAGTCGGCTACAAAGTCCGCTTCGAAAACAAAACAAGCAAAAGCACGCGCATAGAAGTACTCACCGAAGGCATTTTGACACGCATGCTGCAGCAGGATGGCGCCCTGGAAAATGTCGGGCTGGTTATCTTTGACGAGTTCCACGAACGCAGTCTGCATGCCGATCTGGCACTTGCCCTTTGCCGTGAAATCCAGCAGGTATTGCGCGAAGACCTGCGTATTCTGATCATGTCGGCCACGCTCGAACTGGACAATCTTTCAGCACTTTTAAAAGGAGCACCCCTGCTCAGGAGCGAAGGGCGGCAGTTTCCGGTAAACATTTCGCATCTCCCTTCCGACTCAGAAACGAATATTCCGCTCAATGTGAGCCGGGCCATTGGCAAAGCGCTTGCAGAAAACAAAGGAGATATACTTGCCTTCCTGCCCGGAGCCGGAGAAATTATCCGATGTGCCGAACTGCTCGAAAACCAGGTTTCCGGGGTAAAACTGCATCCGCTTTACGGCGATCTGCCTTTGCAGAAACAACAGGAGGCCATCTTGCCAAATACAAATGGTTACCGCAAAGTTGTGCTGGCCACCTCCATTGCAGAAACCAGTCTGACCATCGAAGGCATCAGCGTTGTCATCGACAGCGGCTATTCACGCGCTCCGCGCTTTGATCCCCGTACCGGACTCACTCGGCTGGAAACAATTCGTGTCACAGCCGATGCCGCAGATCAGCGCGCAGGACGTGCAGGGAGACTGGGACCCGGAGTCTGTTACCGGCTTTGGAGCGCCGGTGCGCAGCATCACCTCATTCCTCACCGCAAGCCCGAGATCCTTGAAGCCGACCTCGCACCGATGGTCCTTGAATTAGCCAACTGGGGAACAACCGACATCAGCACCATGTCCTGGCTAACGCAACCACCGGCAGCAGCCATCAGCCAGAGCAGAGAACTCCTTCGTTCGCTTGGAGCGTTGGAAGGAAACAAAATCACTTCTCGCGGAAAAGAGATGTTGCGTCTTCCCACACACCCGCGCATTGCACACCTCCTGCTCGAAGGCAAAGACTGGGGACTGCTTGCCCTAGCCACCGACCTGGCGGCGATGCTGGAAGAAAGAGACCCCTTGCCCAAAGAAGCAGGTGCCGATATTGTGCTTCGCATTGAGATGCTTCGGAAATGGAGAAAGAAAGAATATGTTTCGGCCGACCGCGGAAGGCTTGAACGCATTGAACGTCTGGCTGAATCCTGGCGGAAAAATTTTTCGATTCAAACCGACAACACGCCACCCGTGCATGAAATGGTTGGCAAACTGCTTGCAACAGCGTATCCCGAACGTGTTGCCAAACAACACGGCCCTTCACACAAATACAAATTAACGAACGGCCGCTTTGCCAAACTCGGCGAGCAGGATCCGCTCATCCGAGAAAAATGGATCGCCATTGCACACCTTGATGGTGGAAGCAATGAAGGTAAAATATACCTGGCCGCCTCGCTCGACCCCGAAGATATTCTCTCACTCGCCACGCGCCAGGATACCATCAGCTGGGATGTACAGAAAGAAGAACTCATAGCACGATCCGAACTCCGCATCGGCGAGATCACGGTGTCTACCAGTCCGCTGAAAAATATTCCCGATGAGACGAAAGTGAAAGTCCTGCTCGGGGTTGTGCGCAGCGAAGGACTGCGACTTTTTTCTTTCAGTGAAGAAACAAAAGAGTGGATGACCCGTCTCAACTGCCTCCGCAAATGGCGACCCGATGATGCATGGCCCGACTTGAGCGATGCAAACCTGATTGATACAGCCGAGGAGTGGTTGAGTCCTTACCTGAGTGGAATCCGCAAAGCAGATGACTTTAAAAAACTGGATATCGGCTCGATCCTCGGCAACCTGCTTCCATGGGACCTGAAACAACGTATGGAAAGCCTTGCACCAGCAGCCATAGCGGTACCCAGCGGCTCGATGATCAAACTGAGCTATTCGAATGATGGCCTTGCCCCTGTTCTTGCTGTGCGCCTGCAGGAGATGTTTGGTTTGCTCGACACACCCACGGTAAACGAGGGCCGCAACAAGGTCATGCTTCATCTGCTTTCTCCGGGATACAAACCGGTACAGGTAACACAGGATCTGCGCAGTTTTTGGAAAAACACTTATCCGGAAGTACGCAGTGAGCTGCGTGTACGTTACCAGAAGCACCACTGGCCCGAAGACCCCTGGACGGCGGAAGCAGTGAGGGGAGCCAGGAAGAAGCCGAAATGAAGTTGCTGTCGTTTCTATTTTTGACAGTCGTCAACTCACCCCCTAAGCCCCTATCTATGAAAAATAGAGAGGGGAATTTATTTTATACACATAATCTTTCCACCCCCCCCAACCGGTTCCTGAGCGGAGTCGAAGGTGCTCGCTCTCTTTCTCCGCTACCCGTCCGACTGGCGTCAGCCGGGCGGACGTTTCTCTTTAAAGCCCCCTAACCCCTTCTCTATGAAAAATAGAGAGGGGGGATTTTTTTGGAGGTCGTTGTTTGCACATCTCTTTTTATTTTCTGCAGAAAGGCTTCCCCTCTCTGTTTTTCATAGAGAGGGGCTTAGGGGGTGAGTTGATTCAGCCGAAGCCGCTTCCGCCTATGTTTGCATATTTCTTGAAGAAGGACTATTTTTATTAAAAGCATAAATAGACCAATCACAATTAAAAAACACAGCAACATGAAAATAGGAATACTCGGAACCGGCATGGTCGGCGCCACACTTGGAGCGAAATTGATCCAGCTTAGACATGATGTAAAAATGGGCTCACGCGCAGCCAACAATGCAAAAGCAACTGATTGGGTAAATTCACACGGCGCGAAAGCAACCCAGGGCACCTTTGCCGATGCAGCTACCTTCGGCGAAATCATCTTCAACTGTACCCACGGCATGGCATCGCTCGATGCATTGAAAATGGCAGGTGCTCAAAACATGAAAGGTAAAATACTGATTGAAGTGGCCAACGCACTCGATTTTTCAAAAGGCATGCCACCCACTCTCGGCGTTTGCAATACCATTTCACTGGGAGAACAGATCCAGAATGCTTATCCGGAAGTGAGGGTTGTAAAAACATTGAATACGACGAATTGCAATCTGATGGTCAACCCTTCACTTGTACCCGGTGATCACGATGTATTCGTTTGCGGCAACAACACCGAAGCCAAGGAGAAAGTGACAGACTTGCTTAAAAAAGGTTTCGGCTGGAAATCGGTGATCGATCTGGGTGATATCAGCGGTGCCCGGGGAACAGAAATGATGATGCCGATCTGGCTCCGTTTGATGGGCGTTTTCAAGGGGCCGAATTTCAATTTTAAAATCGTTCACTGATAGTATTTCCCAGGTAATCGATCAGGCATTTAAACGAAAACAGGAGGTGCCTCAGGCCTTAGATCAATCTAAAAGACTGATTATCATCATCCCAGACGACTATTAGGGATCCTCTAAAACAAGAAAGAAGAGGATAAGCGGGAATTTTCTATATTTGCAGCCCTTAATTCGTTCGAGGGATTCCATTAACACGGAGAGGTGTCAGAGTGGTCGAACGAGCAAGCCTGGAAAGTTTGTATACTCGCAAGGGTATCGTGGGTTCGAATCCCACCTTCTCCGC
>PLXK01000064.1 GCA_003151415.1 Bacteroidota bacterium | reverse complement strand
AAAACACCTCCACCCCGGCCGGAGGACTTTCTTTCAGTCTGGCCGAGAAAGACATTCTTTCCAATTACGGAAGCGGCGGATTGAAACTGTATGTCAGTTCCAATGACATTCCTGCCATTGTGGATGTGGACAGCGATGGTGATGTGGATATCATCACCTATTCCATTCTGGGCGAATACGCCGAATTTCACAAAAACTATTCCGTGGAAAACTACCACACCTGCGACAGTCTTAACTCCTGGGCCAAACAAGTGAACTGTTACGGACATTATGCCGATACACAACCGACCTGCACCGGCTATGTCCAGGAAGGCGTTACTTCATGCGCTGTGCCTGCACCCCCACCCAATCCGGGCCCTGGCATTAAGCATTCGGGCACTTGTTTGCTTTGCCGTGATGTCGATGCAAACAAAACCATGGATCTGACCATCGGACACATTTCCTGCACCAGCATGACCAATATGCCAAACATCGGCAACCCCGACAGCGCCTGGTTCCAGGGCGTGGACTATGCCTACCCTTCATATGACACCAGCATCAACATGAGCGTTTTTGCCTGCGGTTTTTCTCTCGATGTGGACAATGACGGGAAAAAAGACATGATCGTTTGCCCAAACCAACCCGGTGCTTCCCAGGATTTCAAATGCGTGGATTGGTACAAAAACGTTGGCCTTCACGACACCATCGTACTTCACTACAAACAAAATGATTTTCTGGTTGACCAAATGATCGACGTGGGGGAAGGTGCTTATCCGGTACTGTTCGATTACGACGGAGACGGACTTGCTGATTTGTTCATTGGCAATTCGGGCTATTTCAACCCTACCGGAAATATTTCTCAAATCGCCCTTTTCAAAAACACGGGCACAGCCACAAAACCCCGGTTCAATTTAGTGACACGAGATTTTGCCGGACTGAGCACCTTGAATTTAAGCGTGACCGATTATGCGCTCACCTTTGGCGATCTCAATGGCGACGGAGCCGCCGATTTGGTCATTGGCACGAATTCGGGCTTGCTTTATTATTTTGAAAAAATGCCGGGAGCCGCCGACAACTTTGTTTACCAAAGCAATATGCTGGTTGGATTGCATGTGGGCGGATATTCAACTCCGCAACTGATCGATCTGGACCGCGACGGGCAGCTCGATCTGGTTGTCGGAAACCGTTCGGGCAATGTATACTATTTCAGAAACACCGGCACCAAAACAGCTCCGGTCTTCTCTTCTACAGCAACCAGCACGAAACTGGGCGGAATAGACACCAAAAAAACAGGTTATGTCACCGGGTATGCAACGCCATTTGTATACAA
This sequence comes from Bacteroidota bacterium, assembly GCA_003151415.1. Classification (GTDB taxonomy): domain Bacteria; phylum Bacteroidota; class Bacteroidia; order Palsa-965; family Palsa-965; genus Palsa-965. Next base: position 19,339 of record PLXK01000064.1, on the reverse strand, counting down.
CGAATTGGGAAAGTACAAAATGCTGGTGGGAGCGGAAAGCGGTTTGATTTACCGGTATTCGAATATTGATGGCAATCTGGCCGGAAATTTTTACAGAGAAGATACCATGGTATCGCACATCAGCGAAGGACTTCGTTCAGCCCCTTTTGGCTTCGACATCGATGCCGACGGAAGGATGGATCTGTTTGTGGGCAATTATTCAGGGGGCGTGGAATATTACAAAGGCGATGATTTTGCCGGTGTTCTGAATTACGAACCGCTGCCCGATTTCAGTTTCAGCTTGTTTCCGAATCCGGCAGCAGATGAATTTACATTAAGCGTGACTGATTTCAAACCTGCACAGAAGTATTCATTGCGAATCAACGATCTCTTGGGCCGAATGGTTTATGAATCACCTTTGAATTCTTCTTCTGTCCTGATTTCCACTTCCACATACGCCCGAGGTATCTATATCTGCAGTGTTTATGGCCAGTCGGGTGCCGTGCATCACAAGCTTATTGTGAGGAAATAGTTCCTCTGAATTGCAGCAAAAATGGCTTATTCATCTGCTCCCGAAGTTCACGAAGAATCAGGCGGGATTGCTGTTCAGAATGAAATACAGATGCCCGTTCGGGTTGCTTCCGGGCAATGCTTTGGTGGCATCAATGATTGGTTTCCATTTCTTATACTCTTTCTTGGGCATGTACTTTTCTCCTACAAATGTAAATTCCATAACGCCCTTTAATTCCACAGGGGTCTTATCGAGGAATGAATAGGAATCTGCCCCGCTTGTCCACAAAGTGCCATTGAGTTGTTCATTACCGAACTGATACGAAACCAGCACCTTTCCAACAGAAAATCCCGCATCGTATACTTTTTGAACAAGCTTATCAATGGATACGGCTTCGCCTTTTTTAAAAGTAATTTCAGCCAGGTTGGAATTCAGGTCCATTTTCACATCCTCCACAAATTTAAGCTGACGGATGGAACGTTCGGTGCCAAAAGAGCAAGCCGAACAAGTCAATCCGATAACCTGAAGCCGGGCACTGAGAAACTGAGCACTCAACGGAAAAGAGAGCGTCATGAGCATGAAATAGGTGAACAGTCTGCCAATCATGAAACAAAGTTATCTATAAAAGCGGGAAAGCTCAAATATCATGCCCGGTATTGAGCAAAAAACAGATTCATGTCGGGTGATAAATCTCATACAACCGGCACAAAAGCAATGACCCGGTCATTCCCAACATCAGGAAAACAATTCATACATTTGTAGCAGCAAATGAATAGATTGTTCCCGGTATTCCTTCTGTTAATTTATGTGGCTGCTCTTGCAAGACCGCTGTATCCTTTGCTGGATTATACCCTGCACAAGGAATACATTGCCAAAGTGCTTTGCGAAAACAAAAACAAGCCCGCCATGCATTGCAACGGCAAATGCCATTTGATGAAACAACTGAAGAAGGCTTCGGAAGACCTTCCGCGGAATCATGCACCTGCCGTTTCTTTTGAAAATCTCCTTCCACACTTTTCCACCGGAACCATTCTGTTTCAGGCAAAAATTCAGGAAACGGCCTGCCTGATTCATGCCCCCTATTTGTCCTCCGCTTCCACCAGTCACCTTTCTCTGGTTTTTCAGCCACCCCAATCCTGATCTTTCCATTCCGTTTATGAAAGACCTGTCTTTTTAGGACAAGGTTTGGTTTCGCGCAGCTATTTTCAATACCCTAAATCTTTCCACATGAAAGCGATTTTCAGCACGGCTGTTTTTCTGTGCATACTTTTTTCTTCATCAACCAGCTCGGCCAGTTCAAATACCGATACCACTGTTTGCCCTTATGACTGTTGCCGGCCTGATGGTCATGCACCCCTTGGAATCATGACCGATCATGTGCATGGAAAAGGCGAGTGGGGCTTTTCCTATTCTTACATGAACATGATGATGAAGGGAAATCAGAGCGGCACAGCAAGACTCAACGACCAGCAGGTGCTCAACACCTATATGATGTCGCCCGATGAGATGACCATGCAGATGCACATGGCCATGATCATGTACGGCATTTCCGACCGTTTGTCGGTCATGGGCATGTTCAGCTATATCCAGAATTCGATGAGCATGAGCATGCAACCCGTAGCCATGAGTATGCCCGGAATGGTGATGAGCGGAATTGGAAACGGCAAAATGAATACTTCCACTTCCGGAATTGGCGACACCAAAATTTACGGACTCTATAAGCTTCTGGACAGCGACCGCAACCGGATCATTTTCAGCCTGGGTCTCAATATTCCAACAGGAAGCACGACGCTGAACGGTTTGACGCTAGAAGGAGAAGGTCAAAGGCTTTCTTATCCGATGCAAACCGGAAGCGGAACCTGGGATATTCTGCCTTCCATGGCTTATACCGGACAACGTACGGACATGTCCTGGGGTCTTCAGGCCGAAGCCAATCTGCGGCCCGGTGTCAATGCGCAGGGCTATGCTTTGGGAAATGAAGCCAGGGCCAACGGATGGGTTTCCTACCGTTTTTGCAAATGGATCAGCAGCTCTTTCCGCCTGGAAGAAAAATTCACCGGCCGCATGAATGGTTATGATCCGCAGATTGCCGTGCTTGCAGCCAATGACGCAGAAGCCAATTCAGCAAATTACGGGGGCATAAGCACCACAGCCTATATCGGACTTAATTTTTATAAGCCATCCAGACCCTTGCGCGGAAACAGACTCATGCTTGAGTACGGAGTTCCTGTTTATCAGAACCTCAATGGCATTCAGATGTCCTGCAGTTCTACCATCTGGCTGGGATGGCAATACAATTTCTAGGACAGAAAAAATAAATAATCTTAATCATTCACAATCTTATTTCCTTTATATACAATATATATGAAAAATTCATGCAAACTATTTTTTATACCATGTCTTGCTTTATCACTTGCATTCTTTCTGGGCTCCTGCAAAAAAGACGCTACACCGGCGCCTGTGGGAATGGGACATTTTTATTTTCATCTGCATTCCAATGTATACAACACTGAATTAGACACCACTTACCCGGTAGCAACCGATGCCAATGGCAGGCAGATAAAACTGACGACGGCACAATTCTATATGTCGGCAATCAGGTTGAAAAAATCAGACGGCACTTTCCTGGATCTGAGCGGTGGAATCATTCTGAAAACAATTCCCAATGAAGAGTATTACATCGGTGATGTTCCGGCAGGAAATTACACTTCAGTAAGTTTCAATATTGGTCTTGGCAATCCTGTTAATTCAACCAATCCTTCCACGTATCCGGCTTCCGGTATTCTGGCCCCACAAACGCCATCGATGTGGTTTGGGTCAACGGCGCAGGGCTATATGTTCATGAATGTCCAGGGGCTGGTCGACACAACGGCTTCGAACACCGGCGCTGTTAATTTCCCGATCAGCTATCAGCTTGGCACACCGGCCATGCTCACCGGTATCAATATGCCGGCCCAGACATTTTCGGTAGTAGCCGGTCAGAATGATTTTATCCATATCATTTGCGATTACGGCAAACTTTTGCAGGGAGTCAATTTCAAAACACAAAGCTCGGCAACTCCTTTTGTCAACGCCAGCCTAGCAGCGCAGATTGCTGCCAATATTCCAAACATGTTTCATTACGAATAAGACTTATTGATTATGCATACCGACAAATCAGGTGTGAGGGAATTCAAACATCCCGAACACCTGATTTTTCATGAAAAGCAAATCTCCCCAACATTTCAAAATTACTTACCTTTGAAACCGCAAAAAGCATATGTGCGGATTAAATAACAATTGCAATCAGCCTTCCTTTTATTAAAACGTTCCTGTATGAAAAATATGAGCAAGTGCATTTTGAATTTCTGTCTTCTCTGGTTCATGCTATTCTCGGCTTCCTGCAAGAAGAATGCTGTTGTCGCACCCGTGGTTATGGCGCCTTTCTATCTTGATCTGCATACTTTTGTGAACACGACCGAAATAGACACCACACATCCTGTTGCGCTCGATTCGGCCGGACGGAAAATAAAGCTGACAACGGCGCAGTTCTATGTTTCCGCCATCCGCCTGATGCAACCCACCGGTTTTTATTATGATCTTCCGGGAGGAGTCATCCTCAAAACAATTGGTACAAATTCATTTTATATCGGCAATGTTCCTGTGGGCACATACAACTATGTAAGTTTCAATGTGGGTCTTGGCGATCCGGACAATTCAACCGATCCTTCCACCTATCCTGCGGGCAGTATTCTGGCGCCTCAGGTTCCCAGTATGTGGTTTGGTTCAACCGTTCAGGGCTATGTCTTTATGAATATACAGGGCTTAGCAGATACAACGGCGGCACACAACGGTCCGCTGAATTATCCGATCAGCTACGAAACCGGAAGACCTTCTGAATTATATGGCGTCAATATGCCTTATCAGCCTTTCACTGTTGCGGCCGGTCAAAACAATTTCATTCACATTGCCTGCGACTATGGCAAACTTTTGCAGCCACTGAATTTCAAGACTCAGAACAATGTGACTCCGTTTAACAACCCCAATCTGGCTTCGCAAATTGCATCGAATGCCCGGTACATGTTCCATTACCAATAAATTCAGGTCATTTCTGTTTCCCTCTGATGCATTTTCATGATCCGGCTCATTTTCTTCATTTCAAAAATCCGTACCTTTGAACCATTGAAATGAACCCCGGATGAGAAAATTAATTCTTTTAACCTTCTTCGCTTTTTCTGTTTTCGAATTTTCGGCCTGCTGCAAAGGCGGATCGGGAGGCAGTGCAACACTTGATTGTTATGTGTTGCATCACGCCAAACCCATTCCCGGGGCTACCGTATATATCAAATACAATGTCACCGAATTTCCCGGAACCGACGTTTCCGCTTACAATGACCATGTCAAAGCCGGCGACAATACCAACGGTCTGAAATTCGAAGGACTTCATTGCGGTGATTATTTTTTGTATGGAGTCGGTTTTGACTCTGCCCTGGGATTGCCTGTTACCGGAGGTGTTCATGTGCAGATCAAATACTCGGACCGCAAAAAGGAACAATCCACCAATGTTCCGATTACCGAATAATATTCAGAAGCATGCCCAGCATCCGCCTCTTCCTTATTTCCTTTTGTTTCTTATCCCTTCAGCTTAAATCCCAGGAGCTTTTTATCCAGACAGAACCGGCCAGCAATGTACCAAAGGGCGTAATCGGCGTTCGTGTGTTTGATGAAAGTTATCAGGAGCACACGATTTTGCGCAACATGTATTCTTTGCGGCTCATGTACGGTCTGTTGCCCCGGCTTACAATCATGGCCACGGCATCCGAATCCAATCACCACGACGTAAACTTTCCGGCCAATCTTGCTTTTCATACACACAACGGCAATCAGACAACTTTTTATTCGGGCAATTTTCAACGAGGCCTGGCTTATCCTTATTTATTCAGCGGAGTGGATGTCTACGCCAAATTCAGGCTGCTTACCTTCGACGGAGAACATCAGCACCTGCGTATGGCGCTGTACGGCGAATATTCAAATGCGAGCGTGGCTCATGATGAAGCCGAACCAACCTTACTGGGAGATACGCGAGGTTACGGAGGAGGGTTGATTGTAACGACTCTGTATAAACATCTGGCCGTTTCCTTTACCGGCGGATTCATTATTCCCGGTAAATATGAAGGCTATTCTCCTGATCTGCTTGGCGGGCCACTCGTTCCCACCGAACTGACCTATGGGCGTGCCCTTTTGTACAATTTATCGTTCGGCTATCTGCTTATCCCCCTGCATTACCAGAATTATGACAAACCGAATTTCAATGTGTACCTCGAGTTCATGGGAAAATCCTATGAAGCGGCCAGCATCATTCAGTATGGCATCAAACCGGTGCCCATCCAGACTCCTTTTCTTCAGTCCGGCAATTATGTAGAGGTTCATCCCGGGGTTCAGGCCATCATCAAATCCAAACTGCGTCTTGATCTTTCTGTGGGGTTTCCGCTTATTGGCCAATCTTACGCGCGTTTTTACCCCATTTATACGATTGGCATCCAGCGTTATTTTTATCCCCGAAAGAAACAGTAGGAGAGCATATTCATCAGAATAGATTAACTTAGTGTCAGCAATGAATTTACTTCGGAAGCACATTTCTCTTTTCCTGGTTCTGGTACTCTCTTTTTATATTGTACCGAAAGAATTCGTGCATGCCTGTTTTGATCACGAAGACACCTCGGACTATGTCGCTTCTTCGCCCGGTTCAAAAGCTCCACTGACTATTGCCCAGCAACACGTTCATTGCGATCTTCTGAATTTCGAAACCGATGTTTTCCATACGGCCGAACTCCATTCCCTTGAATCGCCATAAGGCATTTTCTTTGCTTTTCTTTCATTGATACCCCATGCAGAAAAAATCACCTTCTCTGCATTTATTGCACTCCGGGGTCCTCCACTTTGCTGACAGTTTCCTGATAATCCTGAACCAATCGGGAGAATAAGAATGCCACAGGTATTTTTTATTCCTTTCTTTTTCATTACAACCTTATTCCCTGCAAGTGAAACCCATTCTTCATTCCTGCTTTTTTGCATTATTTTTATTTTGCCTGATCTCCCAAGCTGGAGCAACCGGTCTTGCACCGGGCAAAACAAGTCTCAGCGGTAAGATTCTTGACAAAACAACACATGCACCTATCGCCGGGGCCACACTCTATATAAACGAACTGAAAACCGGAACCGCAAGCGCGGCGGATGGAAGTTACCGCATAGATAACCTGCCTCAGATCAAAGTGCTTATCCAGGTAAAATACCTGGGCTACAAAACCCTGCTCGAAACAATCGACCTGAACAGCACAACAACCCGAAATTTTGAAATGGAACCCAGCATCACCGAAGTGAATGAAGTGGTCATCACAGGGATGTCGAAAAATACCGAGATCAAAAGAAGTCCCGTTCCAATCATTGTTGTCGATCAGAAATTTCTCGAACAAAACCTGGGCACCAATATCATCGATGGCATCAGCCGGGTTCCCGGAGTCAATGCCGTCACAACAGGACCCAATGTATCCAAACCCTTTATCCGTGGGCTGGGTTATAACCGGGTATTGACTTTGTTTGACGGCACGAGGCAGGAAGGCCAGCAGTGGGGAGATGAACATGGTGTTGAAGTGGATGAATACGGCATCGACCGCATCGAAATCATCAAGGGCCCCGCCAGCCTGACCTATGGTTCGGATGCCATGGCCGGGGTGGTGAATCTGATTCCAGCCAATCCCCCGCCTTCCGGAATCATCCGCGGCGAATTGTTCAACAATTACCAAAGCAACAACGGGCTGATTGCAAATTCACTCATGCTCGAGGGCAATTCCAATGGCTTTACCTGGAGGGCGAGAGCTTCGCATAAAATGGCCATGGATTATCAGAACAAATACGACGGACGTGTATACGGAACAGGATACAACGAAACCGATGCCAGTGCATTTCTGGGATTGAACAAACAATGGGGCTATTCGCATCTCAATTTTACCTTGTATGATGATTTGCAGGAAATACCCGATGGCAGCCGCGACTCCACCACCCGTCAGTTTACCAAACAGATAACGGAAGCCGATCTCTTCCGACCCATCGTGCCAAACAGCGAACTGAACAGTTACACCATTCCCACTCTCCACCAGCACGTTCAGCATTACCGCGTGTATTCGGCCAACAGCTTTATTCTGGGCGAAGGGAAACTGGAACTGGGTCTCGGTTTTCAGCAAAGTGTGCGCAGGGAATTCGATCATCCCGAAGCCCCGGATGTTGCCGGTTTGTACCTGCTTCTGCAAACTGCTACCTATGATATCAAATATCATTTACCCGAATGGAAAGGCTTTGAAGCGACAATCGGTGTGAATGGCATGTATCAAACCAATCAAAACAAAGGCACCGAATTCATCATTCCGGATTACAACCAGTTTGATGCCGGGCCTTTTGCTTTTGTAAAAAAATCGTTCAGCAAACTGGATGTCAGCGGCGGGCTTCGTTATGACAACCGTTCGTTCTCCAATTCGGGCATGTATGTCAAAACCGATGCGGCAACCGGATTCAATGCCCAGGTTCAGCTTCCCGATACCGCCGGAGCCAAACATCCTTTTTCAGATTACAACCACACTTTCAGCGGAGTGTCGGGCAGCCTGGGCGCCACCTATGTTTTCTCCGATAACTTTTCGGTGAAGGCCAACCTTGCCCGGGGGTTCCGCGCACCCAACATTTCAGAGATCTCTGCGAACGGAGTCCATCCCGGCACCAATCTGTATCAGATCGGGAATCCCGATTTCAAACCTGAATTCAGTCTGCAGGAAGATATCGGCGCTTTTTTCTACAGCAAACACGTTTCAGGAAGCATCGAATTGTTCAACAACAACATCAGCAATTACATCTTCGACCAGAAACTGCAAAATGTGCACGGACAGGATTCAGTGATTGTTGCGGGTAACCAGACATTCCGGTACACGGCCGTCAACGCACAGTTATACGGAGGCGAATTCAGTCTGGATATCCATCCGCACCCTTACGACTGGCTGCATTTCGAAAATGCACTGTCGGTGATCTATGCCATGAACAAAGGAGCCGCCGGGGTACAGGTTCCCGATGATGCCAAATACCTTCCCTTTATTCCACCGCTGCATACCCGTTCGGAGCTTCTGGCCGAGTTCAAAAAGAAATTCAAACACTTCAGCGGCACCTTCATGAAATTCGAGGTGGAATATTATGCCAAACAGGACCGTGCATTTCTGGCATACAACACCGAAACCGTTACTCCGGCTTATACCTTGATCAATGCAGGGATAGGTACAAGCCTGACCAATTCAGCGGGCAGGATTCTTTTTAAATTCTCCATCCAGGGCAATAACCTGGCGGATGTGGCGTACCAGTCGCACCTGAGCCGGTTGAAATATTTTGAACCTTATCCCAACAACACCACCGGCAGAAGCGGCATATACAATATGGGCCGCAACATCAGCGTCAAACTGGTTGTTCCTTTTGAAAGCGTTAAAAAAACGAATCCGGACAATTCGGCAAGCTGAAGGACCTGCAATTCATGAACCCCGATTCAGCGGGTAAAGACGGATCAAAAGATCCGTCTTTACCCCTTTTTTTTGTGTCACGGGCCAGCCGCCTGCCTGCGTTATCGGGCTCCGACTCATATATTTCATACCTTTACTTTTCTACGATACGCCGGTTCAATTCAGGCATAAGCGATGAAACTGAAAAATGCATTTTATTTCTTTTCCCTCTGTTTAAGCGCCGTGTTTTTGCAGACTTGCCGTATTGACGATCCGGTTGTCGATATCCCCGGAAGTGGTTATCCAGGCCCGATCGGGAAAATCATGCTCACCAAATGCGCTGTCACGGGTTGTCACAACACCCAAAGCAGCGGCGCCACTGCAGGACTTGATCTGAGTACCTGGAACACCATGTTTCAGGGCGACCGCAGCGGGAATTCGGTGACAATTCCTTTCGTCCATGATTTCAGCACAACGTTTCTGTTTACCAATACTTATAAAGATCTCGGCATCAGCGTGCCGCCCATTATGCCGCTGAACGGGGCACCACTGACCCATGACGAAATGATTACCCTTCGAAACTGGATCGATCAGGGTGCGCCCGACAAAAATGGTTTTGTCAAATTTTCAGATAACCCAAACAGGAAGAAGTTTTATGTTGTCAATCAGGGTTGTGATGTGGTTACTGTTTTTGACCAGGCAACGCTTTTGCCCATGCGGTATATTCACATCGGTTCAGGGCAAAAAACAGATGCTCCGCACCAGGTACGCGTTTCACCCGACGGGCAATACTGGTACGTTTGCTTTCTTGACTATCCGTATCTGCAACGATACAGAACTTCGGATGACAGCTATGAAGGACAGGTGTATCTGGGATACGACCAATACAATTCATTCATTATCACCAATGATTCCAAACAAGCCTTTTGTGTGGGTTTCCTCAATGGCCAGATTTCCGCGGTAGATTTAACAACGATGACATTGACCGATTCGCTCAGAGGATTTGGAGTAGGAACTTTTCATGGCTCCATGCTCAATCCGGCGAACACCGTTTTGTATGCATCCGTTATTTCAACCAGTAAGCTGATCCGGCTTGACCCAACGAATCTGTTTAATTTCTCCACTGTTTCGCTCACCCTTCCGGGCGATACAACCACATGCAATCCCCATGACATTATTTTTTCTCCCGACGGAAGCAAATATTTTGTGTCTTGTATGCAGAGCAATGAGGTGCGGGTGATGGATGCAGCAAAAGATAAGCTCATTCAGGTAATTAAAGTAGGCACAACTCCACAAGAGATGAGCATATCCGTTGCCAAAAACCTGGTCTTTGTCACTTGCATGGAGGATGTAAGTACATTTCCCGGAAAGCACGGATCGGTCTATGCCATTGACATGAACAGCTACCAAACAACACCAATCAGTGTGGGCTATCAGCCGCATGGGCTTGCTGTTGATGATGCAAAGGGCCTGGTGTATGTTGCCAACCGCAATGTAAATCCAAGCGGACCCGCTCCGCACCACACAACAGATTGCGGAGGGCGAAACGGTTATGTGACGATGATTGACCTCAACACGCTGAAAATCCTACCGCTTGAATATGTCGAGCTTGTCAGCGATCCGTATTCGGTTGCTGTCAGGCCTTAAGACAATTCTTCATTTACCTTTTCTACTGACAATGGAAGAAGACAAGAAAGTGATTTTGCTGTTTGATGGAGTCTGCAATCTGTGCAATGCTTCGGTCAATTTCATTCTGTCTAGGGACAAGAAAGACCGGTTTCGGTTTGCAGCCTTGCAATCGGATGAAGGAAAAACAATTCTGGCTGATTGGAAACTTCCGGCTGGTGAAATCGATTCGGTTGTCCTTCTTGAAAACGGAACCGCTTATTTCCGGTCGGAAGCGGCCTTGCGTATTTTAAAAAACCTGGGCGGAGCCTGGATCCTGCTGTATGTGTTTGTCATTGTTCCTGTTTTTATCCGCGACCCCATTTACAACTGGATTGCCCGAAACAGATTCAAGTGGTATGGGAAGAGAGAAACCTGCAGGGTGCCTGATGAAGCTTTAAAAAAGAAATTCCTGCAGTAAGTGATTCTGACGAATCAGCGCTTTTTCTTCTTTCCGCTGCTTTTCTTTTTTTCTTTTGCCACAGCAGGGTCAACAATGAGCAACGTTTTTTTGCCGTAGTCGATCACGGCAGCGTATGATTTGAGGATATCGCCACCCAGTACCCCGTCAATGGGTTTCATTTTCATGGATTTATACGAATGGTTGACATGACTCAGATCGAGTATGACGGCTTTGTATCCCACAATTACAAGATCACCAAATTCCAGTTTCCGGATCATGGCCGACTCGCTCTTCATTGAACTTGTGCCAAGCCCCGTGCTGAGTTTTTCGTAGGCCTTCAGCGTTTCTTTGGGGAGAAACAAGGAAATGCGGGTTTTATCAAACACTGTATTGGATGCGCCGGTGTCGATCAGCATATTGGCTGCTTTCCCGTTTATTTTTGCCTTCACCAACAGGTGAACGCCGAAATCATTCAACCGGACAAAACGAATGCGAAGTGTACTTTTTTTCATTTGTATGAATCCCTGCACAAAGCTACAAATAGAAAACAATAAGAAGGGCCCGAAAGGGAATAAAGCGGATTACCGGATTTGTTAAAAAAAAAGAGAAACCGGAAACAGGCGGGTATAAAAAAGGGCCGCATACTTTAGCAGCGGCCCTCAGGAATACTCCTTTTTTTATTTTACAACCACATGCATGTTATCCAGCACGTCCATCACTTCCTTGACAGATTTGGCAGAAGCATCGAGCATTTCTTTTTCTTCCTTATTGAGTTTAAGCTCAATAATTTCTTCGATTCCGTTTTTGCCAAGCTTCACGGGAACACCCAGATAAATGTTTTTCAGTCCGTATTCGCCGTTTAACATGGCGCAAACCGGGAAAATCCGTTTCTGGTCTCTCACGATGGCTTCCACCATTTGAGCGGCAGCGGCACCGGGGGCATACCAGGCAGAAGTACCCAGCAGGTTGACAATTTCTCCGCCGCCTTTCTTGGTGCGGTCGATAATGGCATCCAGCTTTTCTTTGGAAATAAGTTCAGTGACGGGAATTCCGCCAACGGTTGTGTACCGGGGCAATGGAACCATCGTATCACCGTGACCACCCATGAGCACAGCCTGAATGTCTTTCGGCGAGCAATTCAGGGCTTCGGCAAGGAATGCACGGTAACGGGCTGTATCCAGAATTCCGGCCATTCCGAAAACGCGTTTCGAATCGACTTTGGCCGTGAGATAAGCGCAATAGGTCATCACATCCAGAGGATTGGAAACGATGATGATGATGGCTTTGGGAGAGTGTTTGATGATGTTTTCGGTAACACTTTTAACAATTCCAGCATTGGTTGAAATCAAATCATCGCGGCTCATCCCCGGTTTACGCGGAAGACCCGAAGTGATCACAACCACATCCGAATTGGCCGTTTTTGCGTAATCATTTGTAGAACCGGTCATCCGGGTGTCATACATATTGATTGGCGCCGTCTGCCAGATGTCAAGGGCCTTGCCCTCAGCAAAATTTTCCTTGATATCAACCAACACTACCTCGTTGGCCAATTCTTTATGAGCAATAACATCGGCACATGTGGCACCTACGTTTCCCGCTCCTACTACTGTAACTTTCATGGGTTTTGTTTTAGAATTTTTCTGGATAATCCGGTAGCTAAGTTAGAAAAGATAATGTTTCGCCATAGGGATTAGGGCAATTTTATTTCTCCCCAAATACCCCCACCAGCGTGTTGGGGATATCTTGAATGACAAGCAGATATGACAAATGCCAAAGAATCACGGTGTCTTGTCAATGCATCCGAACAATGGCCTTGCAGATGTGGCGTTCGTTCTTTACAGTTCGTTTTTCATAAGAGACCGGATATACTCGAATATCCAGATCCCAATTGATTCTCAAACTGCAAAGGAGCTCAGACAATCCAAATCGGGATGCATCAATCCTTCATGCGAAAAAAAGCCCGGCTGTTTTGTTGGTTTATTCTCTTCATACAAACACCCCTTCAAAAAAAACAGTTTGCCTGAAACGAAACCTGCTTGAATCTTCACACAAGATAAGTTAAGACAAAACGGGACAATAATACGTATCAATATATCACATANNTATTGCTTCCGAAACGAAGGCCAGCATTGACGCTTATTTAAATAACAATAAATGTTATATAGCCAAACGCAATTCACATCTCCTTGACTTTTTCTTAATATTTAAGTATATTTGCTTAGCTCGATTGAAAGACATTCTCAGTTATTATACTTAATTCATCTCACCTTTTCTTAAGGCAAAACAAAATGCTTCCATTCAGAAAACAGGTTTTCTTTGTTTCCTTTTTGTTGATTTTATCCTCACCGCATCTCTTTTCACAGAGCACATCGCTCACGGTGAGCCCCGCCAAAACAAACATCTGTCCTCCGGGTTCGGCCACACTGATTGCCACCTTGCCGGCTTCCTTCAAAGGAGATACCGTATCTCTCACCGACGACGAATATTCGCATGTCATCAACATCGGTTTCCCCTTCACGTTCTTTGGCAATACCTATACCCAGTGTATTATCTCCTCCAACAATTACATTTCGTTCAACACCCAATATGCAGGCATCGGCTCGCCCTGGACAATTACGTATCCCATTCCATCGATCTACGATCCTAAAAATGCAATCATGTGCCCCTGGCAGGATATCGACCCGAGCATTGCCGGCAGCATAACCTATGCCACGCTGGGCACTGCACCGAACCGGGTATTTGTCGTTGCCTTTTGTTCGACAACCATGTTCTGGTGCAACAACCTGAATTTTACCAGCCAGATTCAATTGTATGAAGGCAGCAACCGCATCGAAACACATATCGCCTCCAAACCGGTTTGTTCAACATGGAACAACGGACAAGCCATTCATGGGGTACACGACATTACCGGAACCATTGCCTATTTCGTGCCCGGAAGAAATGCCGGCACACAATGGACAACCTCCAATGAAGGCTACCGGTTTACACCGACAGGCCCCACAACATTCAGCCAGGGTTTCATTCCTTTCAGTCCCATTATTCTGAGTGCGGCCATCAGTCCGGTAACCTGGTATGTGGATACCTTAATCGTGGGAACCGGAGACACATTGAAAGTTTCACCGCAGACAACAACAACCTACACAGCCACAGTCAGCGGCGGTTGCGTCGGAACATCTTCGGCCCAGGCAACCGTATATGTAGGCGGAAACGGTGCTGAAGCCGGCCCCAACGACACGATTTGCAGCGGAAAAAATATTGTCCTGCATGGTTCTGCCAACGGCGGCACACCTCCATTTATTTATAGCTGGAGCCCTGCGGCCTCCCTTACAGGAGCCAATACGGCCAATCCCACTGCCAATCCGGCCGTCACGACCAATTATATTTTAAGCATGCAAGATTCATCCGGCTGCGCAAGCACCGATACCGTTACCGTATTTGTTGCCACACCGCTTGTGCTCAATACCGTGGCCAACCCGGTAGGTTGCAATGGAGGAAACACAGGACAGGCGACGGTCATTTCTTCGGGCGGATTCGGACCCTACAGTTTTTCCTGGAGTCCCGGAGCGGGTTCGGGCAATGCCGCTTACACCAACCTGGGTCCGGGAACTTACACTGTCACGGTTTCAGATCGGGCAGGCTGTTCGGCAACAAGTACGGCCACTGTGACCCAATCCGCTTTATTGAACATCTCCAGCGGCTCGCTTTCGCCTCATTGCGCTGCGGCCGACANNCTGGGTAACGGCCACAGGGGGCACCCCGCCATTCACCTATAACTGGAACACCATACCCGCCCAGAACACCGACACCGCCTTCCATATCTCATCGGGTTTGCATTGCGTGACTTTAAAAGATGCAGGAGGTTGTATCGATACCGTTTGCGTGAACGTGCAAAATGCTTCGGGCCTCAGCGTGGCTATCTCGGCTTTCAGCAACCCCAAATGCAATAACGCATGCGACGGATCGGCAACCGGAACCCAAACCGGCGGCACAAACCCTTTTACATACAACTGGAATACCCTTCCACCACAAACCACCGCCACGGCAAATGGCTTGTGCGCAGGAATTCATCTTCTGAAAATTACCGATGCCAACGGATGTTCGGACACAGCCAGCATTACCTTAACACAGCCAACGGCTCTTGTCGTCATTCCTCCTTCCCCGGCAACCCTTTGCATTGGGCAGTCCGTTCAGCTTACAGCAACAGCCAGCGGAGGTGTTCCGGGCTATACCTTCAACTGGAGCCAACCCGCTTTTTCGGGCAGTCCATTTATTGTATCTCCCCTTACTTCAACAACATATACCTTATCCGCAACTGACGCAAATGGATGCACAAGCACAACACAAACTTTTGCGGTCAATGTCAATCCGCCAATTGAAGTGCTTGTTTCGGCAACACCCGACAGTTTGTGCGCAGGCAATTCAGCCACACTTACAGCCAGCGGCACAGGAGGAAACGGAAACATTACATACCTCTGGCTTCCCGGAAATCAGGCCGGACCCGGCATCAACGCATCTCCCCTGACCACGACAAGCTATACCGTCATTGCATCCGACAACTGTGGAACACCGACAGACTCGGCAAACCTCGTGCTGAAAATATTTCCACTGCCGGGCGTTTCTTTCAGTGTCAGCGACACGCTGGGCTGTTCGGGAATGTGTACGCTTTTGACCAATACAAGTCCGGGTACCCAGAGTTCGACCTGGACCTTTGGAGATGGACTCACGGCCACTCCATCGGCTACACAAAATCACTGTTATCCGATGGCCGGAGCTTATTCAATCGGACTGAGCCTAACAGATATTCACGGCTGTAAAAATTCAGCCCTCAAACCGAATCTCGTCCATGTACTGGCAGGTCCCGAAGCCAATTTCAGCGCTTCACCGCAGCCGGCTACCATCTTAAATCCAATCATTCATTTTCAAGACCAAAGTTCCAATGCCGTTACCTGGTCCTGGAACTTCGGATTTGCAGACAGTTCATCGATCAACCCAAATCCCTCGTTCAGCTATCCCGATACCGGACAATACATGGTGCGTCTGATTGTGTCCAATGCGGCCGGCTGTACGGACACGATTCTGAAACCGCTCCTTATCAATCCGGATTTTGCTTTGTATGTGCCCAACACATTTACTCCCAATGACGACGGGCTGAATGACATTTTCCTTCCGCGTGGCATGGGCATTGAAACAACGAATTACGATTTATACATATTCGACCGTTGGGGCAATGCCGTCTTCCACAGTCAGGATTTCAATAAAGGATGGGATGGCCGGGTAAACGGAGGCAGCGAAGTGGCACAAATCGATACCTATGTCTGGCGAATCACGTTCAGGGACATGAACAAAAACTACCATCAGTATACGGGCCATGTCAATATCCTGAAGTGACCCGAGGGTTTATCCCGCTGAACCTCCAGGCAAGAAAGCCCAATCGTTTACATTCATCCATCCAAGGCCCCGGTTTGTCCCCCGGGGCGTTTTTATTTACCGCCGCCCCGGCCTCTCCAAAAATAGAATTCATTCGCCCAAGCTGCTTCCCAAGGGAATCAAAGGGATCTGTATTTCATAAATTCCATATAAGATATTTTATATATATTGTTTTTTAATAAATAATGGTTTATGTTTGTGAAAGGCCGATACATCTTCCAGATATCCCACCGGAAGAGTCGGGCCAGGGAAAGCAAAGAAGGGTCCAGATAAGAAAACGGAAATACGGAATCCGAACGAGTATTAACCAATATGACCAAAACCTGAACGTATGACTCAACCCACCAACAAACTGAAATGGGCCGCCTTGCTGTGCTGCCTTTTCCTTGGTCGCATTCTGATTGCCCAAAACAATGTAGGTATCGGAACCACCACGCCCAACCCGGCTTCGATCCTGGAAATGCAAAGCACAAACCAGGGAGTTCTTGTTCCGCGGATGAACACCGTGCAGCGTATGGCTATCTCTTCTCCGGTAGACGGGCTCATGGTCTATGATACGAATATCGGATGCTTTTACTTTTACAATGGAAGTTCAGCTGCCTGGACTTCGCTTTGTATCGGAGGCCCTGCGGGTCCACAAGGCCTTACAGGGCCGGCAGGACCTGCAGGTATCGCCGGCGCACCGGGACCAACAGGCCCAACCGGTCCGGCAGGCGCGGCAGGACCGACCGGTCCCGCCGGTCCGGTTGGAGCAATGGGTTTAACAGGTGCTGTTGGAGCCACCGGCGCAGCGGGGCCCACAGGACCAACGGGCGCAACCGGACCGGCAGGAGCAAACGGAATTCCTGGTGTTGCAGGTCCGGCAGGAGCAAATGGGGCAACCGGTCCAGCAGGGCCGGCCGGACCCACAGGACCAACGGGACCAACAGGTGCGCCAGGAGCAACAGGACCGGCAGGTCCGACTCCAGTCACGACAAACTTGTCATTAACCACGGATGTGGACATTTACAGCAGCGGAGGAAAATTCGCGGCTGTTCCCGGCATGACGCTATCTTTCAAGGCAACAAACACAACGGCTACAGTGCGTTTCACATCATCGGGTTATGGCTATACCAATTCCATGTCGTATGTATCCCTGCGTATCTACAACATGACTTCGGCAAAAAGTATGGGTGGCACCTGCACAAAAATACAGAGCTATGATTCGAATACGGGTACCATTACTGCCTGGAGTTGCTCCTATTCCAATGTGATGAACGGATTGGTGCCGGGCAATACATACACCATTCAGGTGCAGGGCACAGTTGATGGTATAACCGGGCAATACGATGCCATCGTTGATGCTGCCTCTTCTCCCGACACCGATCATATGAATCTATCCATAACCCAATAAATATGAGCCAGATTATACTCAGCCTCCTTCTTTTACTTTTTGCCACTCTTGGTTTTTCTCAAACAGATACCAAAGGCGGGCGCCCTCAGAAAAGCAGACTTGAAAACAATTCTTTGAAATCAACAGGACCTGGAATAAAACCACCCTCCGAATCGCCCGAAAGGAAAAGGGTTCAGCCGTCTCCAGGTGCAAATGAGAAGGGAACAGATAAGAGCAGGCAAGAAAAGCCGGAGAAGAATAGGGCTTTCAAGGCAGCCGGAAAAGTGGGGGATTCGAAATGAGTGCTGGTATACCACTTTCAAAGAGATTTTGTAATGATGTAAATTGATTTTGGGTAAAAGCAGGAACGAGATTATTCTGAAAACAAATTTGAATACGTTTTTTAGCCGTATCGGTTTCGCCATGTTGCCATCCCCGTTCTTTGCAAATTATCTTCATAGTACTTTCAAATGACTTTAAGCAGTCAACCAACGCCTCCTCGTATCTACCATGCCTATAGTGTCCATGTGCTTTCATGTATTCTTCATTGGCCCCCATGAACTTATTATTCCACAAAAGCGTTATCGCAGGTTTAACAATTTCAGAATCAGTGTGGTTTTAAACTATCAAACGGCGGGATCGCATTTTCGAGACTAGACTCATGCGAGCTGATTGTTGCGGTAGTGGTAGCGTGGACGCTACTAAAATAAGCGAACGAAGCTATAAGCTTCGCCTAACGGGCAGCTGGCCAAACTCTGCAAACTTCGTCTAATTGCAGATTTTTTTATCTTTGAAATCAATGCAAATCAATCTGCCGGGTTGGATACCTTTTCTTCTTTACTACTCCTACTGGCTGTATAAACGCAGGCCATATCAACGAAGTGTCGTATACCATTTTACACGCTGTGATTTTTCGGTGGAAATAAAAAGGTGGTAAAATGATTCTTCACAATAAAGTATCTGGAACCCGGAAGCAACAGTTCTTTCAAAAGAAAAAGCCCCTGATATAAATCGGGGGCTTCTTCTTTATAGTTATAAATGCTTAAGCATCAATTTTAGCATATTTCGAATTCTTCTCGATGAATTCCCTGCGTGGCGGAACATCATCGCCCATGAGCATGGAGAAGATCCGGTCGGCTTCGGCTGCGCTGTCGATGGTTACTTTGCGCAGTGTGCGGAAAGCCGGGTTCAGTGTGGTTGACCAAAGCTGTTCGGCGTTCATTTCACCCAGACCTTTATAGCGCTGTATACCTACAGAAGCTTCCTTGCCCTCGCCGCCCGATATTTCGCGGACTGCCACTGCACGGTCGTCCTCATTCCAGCAATAGCGTTCTTCTTTTCCTTTTTTAACAAGGTAAAGCGGAGGAGTGGCAATGTATAAGTGACCGTTTTCGATGAGCTCTTTCATGTAACGGAAGAAGAAGGTCATGATAAGGGTTGAAATGTGCGAACCGTCGACGTCGGCATCGGTCATG
>PLXK01000222.1 GCA_003151415.1 Bacteroidota bacterium | reverse complement strand
TTGCGGGTAAATGTATAAAAAAATCATTTGTTTCAATGAACGGTCATTTAATTATGCAGGCGGCCAAAAGTAGTAAAAATTTAACGATAGCATAATAAAAAGACTTTATCCGGTCTTTTCATGGAAATCAGACATCATTTAGGAGACCGTTTCCAGTGATTGAGCGAAATTGGGGTTTTTAACAAGTTTTCCACACGTGGAGAATAGGTTTTAGGCAGAATACCGGAACAATCAGCGGTTTTTTCAATAAAAACGACAATGAATGCATTCGGTACCCGTTTTTTTTCCTTCATCTGAATTGCAACAATCTGGTTTCTTGTGATTTAATCAATTCTGGCTGATAAAAGAAGCCGTTTTGATTGCCAGACAAATCTCTCTGCAATCCGAAACTCCAGGTTCAGACGGAATTTTGTTCTTAAAACAGACTGTTCATACCAATTGGAAAAGAATCCTGAGTTTGATGGAGCCCGAACGTTTTTGCACCTAAATTTGCCTCTACTGTTTTCTTACATATAAACTATTACGAGTACATGCTCAATCAGTTAACCATATCCAACTACGCATTGATCGACACCCTGGAAATCAAATTTCCGGCCGGTCTGACACTCATAACCGGGGAAACAGGGGCGGGTAAATCCATTTTGCTCGGAGCGCTTGGTTTGATTGTTGGTCAGCGGGCAGATACGGGAGTCCTTCAGGATTTAACAAAGAAATGTAGCGTTGAAGCTGTTTTTAACCTGAGTGGGATGGGGATGGAAAGTTTTTTCAGTCAGAACGACCTGGATTTTGACAACAGCACAGTTATCCGCCGCGAAATAAATCCGGAAGGCAAAAGCAGGGCATTCATCAATGATACCCCGGTTACCCTTCCAGTGTTAAAGAGCCTTGGCGAAAAACTTCTTGATATTCATTCCCAGCACCAGACCCTTACCTTAAACGATTCTGACTTCCAGCTTTCTGTACTCGATGCCTATGCCGGTAACATACCTGATCTGAAAGTTTATCTGACCGATTACAAGGCTCTTCGGGCGACGGAGGCAAGGCTTGGAGCACTCAGTGAACAGGAAAACGCTTCAAAACGCGATCAGGATTATCTTCAGTTTCAACTGAATGAACTCGAAGAAGCCAAGCTGGATGCATTCAAGCAGGAAGATTGTGAGACTGAACTCGAAATGCTCAATCATTCAGAAGAAATAAAAAGACAGCTTGGCAAAGCATCCGACGGCTTGAGCGGTGGAGACATAAATGTATTGAGTTCATTGGCCGAAATCAAAGGATTTCTTTCGCAGCTGGCCAAATACAATCCGTCCATTTCCGATTTGGCCAACCGGGTCAGCAGTTCTTTGATTGAACTCAAAGATATCGGCAAAGAACTGGAAGCTATTGAAGGCAGTATCGTCTTTGATCCGGATAGGGTGGGTCAACTCGAGGCGATGCTGGATACAATTTATAAACTGCAGCTCAAACACCAGGTCAAAACGACAAAGGAGCTGATCGTCCTTCGTGATCAATTTGCAGAACGTCTGCTCGGAATCTCGACACTTGAAGCGGAGATTCAAAAGACGGAAAAGGAGAAGCAGGTTTTGCACGCATCTCTGATGAAAAAGGCAGACCTTCTTTCGCTGAAGAGAAAAAAAGCGGCTCCGGGAATTGAAAAAGAACTGCTCGGATTGTTGAGCCAGGTTGGAATGCCCGACGCGATATTGCATGCAAAGTGTGTTGCAATGCCGGAAGGCATTCTGGATTCGAAGGGAAGAGACAGGGTGAATTTTCTTTTTTCAGCCAATAAAGGTGGGGAGCCGAAAGAATTAAGCAAAATTGCTTCGGGTGGAGAACTTTCCAGGCTTATGCTTAGTATCAAATCCCTTGTTGCCAGGCGAACTGCACTGCCAACCTTAATTTTTGATGAAATAGATACCGGAGTTTCAGGAGATGTTGCCGACAAAGTGGGCAATATTATGGAGGCAATGGCTGAAGGCATGCAGGTTGTAACAATTACACATTTGCCTCAAATTGCCTGCAAGGGAAATTCTCATCTCTTTGTTTATAAAGAGATCAAAAATGGTAAAACGTACACCCGGATCAGAACCCTTGGCAAGGAAGAACGAATCCAGGAGATTGCAAAAATGCTGAGTACAGGTCAACCCACCGCTGCGGCATTGAAGAATGCAAAGGAGTTACTTAGTTTCTGATCAGTATGCTCATTCTGTTGAGTAATTGAATCGTTTCTTTGAAAACCGGATTGCCCTTTTGACAGTTACCAAACATTCCATTCCTTAAAAACACGCAGCTTCGGTATATCTTTTATATTTGCCAGCTGACAGGAATATCATTCATGGATTTAAATAAAAAAATATGATCTTAAAAGGAAAGCTCGGAATCATCTCGGGTGCACTGGATTCTAATTCTATTGCATGGAAAGTTGCTCAGAAAGCACACGCACATGGAGCAAAGATTGTGCTTACAAACGCTCCGATTGCCATGCGGATGGGGGAGATCAAAAAGCTGGCTGAAGAAATAGGGGCTGAAATAATTCCTGCAGATGCTACCAGCATGGAAGACCTGACCAATCTGTTCACAAAATCGCAGGAGGTGCTGGGAGGGAAGATTGATTTTGTCCTGCATTCTATCGGAATGTCTCCCAATATCCGGAAGAACATTGGTTATACAGAACTGAATTACGATTATTTCCAGAAAAGCCTGGATATCTCCGCACTCTCTCTTCACAAAATGCTCAACGCGGCCTATAAACTTGACGCAATCAGTGAATGGGGATCGGTCGTGGCTCTTAGCTACATTGCTGCTCAGCGTGTGTATCCGTTCTATACAGACATGGCAGATGCCAAAGCGGCTCTTGAATCTATAGCCCGCAGCTTCGGTTACCACTACGGGAAATCAAAAAAAGTAAGGGTAAACACCGTGTCGCAGTCGCCCACAAAAACAACGGCGGGCAATGGAATTAAAGGGTTTGATAATTTTTACAGCGTAGCCGATTCCCTTTCTCCTCTGGGCAATGCAAGTGCAGATTCCTGTGCAGATTACTGTGTTACGTTGTTTTCTGATCTCACACGTATGGTGACCATGCAAAATCTGTATCACGATGGGGGGTACTCGAACACAGGCATCAGCATGGAACTCATGGAAATGTTTGAAAAAAGCTCAGAGAAGTAAGCGCGTATTGCCTTCTGGCGGTACGACAATAAAAGAGCGGATTGTTCTTCAGTTCACACAACAATGGCTGAAAAAAGCTTTGTTTATTAGACAGCGGGTTTTTTGTATAAATTCTCATGGCTTGATAAGCACCTGTTTACAAATTCTGGGCCGGTTTTTCGCCGGCATTAAAAGAAGCCAAGGAGGCCTGGAATTTCATATGCCCCAAATGCAGATGCTTAACATGTTTTTTTTTCGCCATAAAACCATTTTCTTCTTCTGTTTACTTTCCTCTTCCTGTTTTGCTCAGGACAGCGGCAATGACGAAGATGTAAAACACGCGATCCACAGTCCCTACCGGCTTAGTATCCGTGGCAATGCCATGATCCCTCACCCGACTAGCAATCCTGCTTTCCGGAACAGTTTTAACGGGGTGTACGATGCAACATTATCTGTTAATCTCGAACTTTACAAAGGCCTTACTTTGGGGGTGATGTACAAGAATTCCGGATTTCAGACTCCTGCCAACAAAATCCCCAATCTCAACACAAAGCAACAATACAATATCGGTGGCATTCGCGTGGGTTACGACTACTTTATCACCAAGACAGTGGCCTTTTCCCCTGGAATATGCATGGGACAGTGTTACATCAAGTCATATGACATGATTCTGTTGTATGCCTCAGACAAAATTCAGCAATATGACCAGGGTTTTTATTTTGAACCTGAACTGGCTCTGTCTTTTTATACGGAGGATAATTTTGCCATTGGATTCGACTTGTCCTATGAAGTCATCAACACCCAGTTCGATCCATATAAACTCGCCTTGGAACAACATTCAATCAACGGCTATAAACCCAGTGATCTGGTTGGAGCGACACAGAATTTCAACATCGGTTTTCATTTTGTGTATGCCTTCTGGAGCAAAGGGAAAAAGAAAAGATGAAGGTCTTTAAAAATCAGGGTGGATTCGGGCAAGCCCAATGATCGTGTTGTGCAAGGAAAAAAAGCCGTCCTGATGGGCGGCTTTTTCTGTATCCTGGATAATTTTGAAGGCTAAATTTATTTGCCGCCGTCTTTTTTCTCTGGTTTCATAGGTCCGAACCCGGTAGGGTGGGAGGCCATTTGCTCGATCAGCAATCCCACACATCCGCCACCGCTTCCCTCAGCGCTTTTTGTTCCGCTTGATTTTTCAGAAGACTTCTTGGCATCATTCCCTTTTCCTTTTGATTCGCTTCCGTCACCACCTGGTGCTACCACGGTCACAATAATGCTGCGTGTGGTTTCGCAAGTGAATTCAAAATGCTGGGTCATATTGTCAACCGAGTTGTCATAAATCATTTCGTTTGTCTTGGCATCCTTTACAATCATTCCCAATTCCCCTTTGCCCAAGCCTTTATCATTACATAAATTAATCGAGTAGTCAAAATCTTTGAAGATGACAATTTTGATTTCTGAGGACATCCCTTCCAGAAAAAGTCCGCTCTTTGACTGCGAGTTGTAAACCCATCCGTCTTTGGAGCCGGAGTTGCAGTTTTTCTTGTGAAAGCCAGTGCATGATTGTTGTGAAAAAGCGCTTCCTCCGGTTAAGAGGATACAGGTTACGGAAATGATGAATCTAAATGTTCTCATGTTCTATTATTGAATAAGGCTTAGTTCTGGGTAATTGATTTACGGATCGCCGCAATCTTTTCGACGACTACTTTATATTGTTCAGCTGTGATTCCGATTTTGCCTCCGCCACCTCCCAACACTTTCTTGCCGTTTTTCACGGTAATTGCAACAGATCCTTTTGATTCTTCAATTTTATTGAATTCAGTCTGGAGGTCGCCCAATTCTTTTATGATACTGGAAACATCAGCGTCTTTCTCATATTTTTTCATGAAGTCGATAAGATTTTCCAGTGTGTATTTTTGTTCTGCAACTCGGTTCACTAGTGGACTGTCTTTCTTGTACACGGGTTCCATGCTCGTTACCAGAAACAAACTTTCTATCCATCCGCCAGCCATTACAAGTGCAAGTGTATTGCCTCTGTCATTGCTTTCAAGATGGTCGAAGGTGGTGAAGTAAAGATCATTGGAAATTGCCGCCAGAGAATCGGCATTGCCCAGATTATCCGATATCCTATTGGCTGTTTTCTCATTGATTGCAGTTGAGATGCCGATATCATCACCCAGCTTTTTGATATTCACAAAATACTTCAAAGCTTCAGGTCCATGATTGAATGTGCTGCAGAAAAGAAGATCTGCAGAATAAACACCAAAATTCAAACCTCGGGCTTTATTGTCGATGTACTTTTTAGCATTTTCGGTGCTGTTCAGCCTCGTTATATCATCCTTGGCCTTTGGGCCGAGTTGCTTGATGAAAGAAAACATTTCTCCGGGTGAAGGAACCTGAGAATAGCGTTGAACCTCTCCGGTTTTTTTAACAACTTCTTTTGTAGATGTCGAATCAACGGGATTCTCTGTGTTATCCGCGGCGGGTTTGCTTCCGCATCCTGCATTAAGCAAGGCAATGGCAATAAAACCGGGAATCAAAAATTTTGAGAAAGAGACCTTGTTCATGGAATTGTATGGATTATATGCGAGCAAAAATAGGATAATTTTTAATCCAGTAAGCTATTTCATAAAAATACCTGCTTTTCAGGTCATTAGGTTTGGAATCGGCTTTGTTGAGATCCATGAATTTGGATGTTTTAGGTATATCAAACGCTTCTGCATAAACACTTTGTTGTGGAATTGAACTTATTCCCGTCCATGTATCTGAATTGCCATCGTATTTCCACATATTCAGGGTGTCAGGCGGAAATCCCGGAGGTATTATCTGATTGCCATTTCCGAAGTACCCGAAATTGCCGATGGTAAAGGAAATTGACCCGGATCTCGGATTTCCCGGAAAATCATTTTTTCTTATCCATGACTGGGCTCCTATGCCTAAACAAAGAAAAATAAAACTAAAGAATAGGAAAACCTGTTTCTTCACCTGGGAAGGTTGAAATTGAAGTAAGTATTGGGGGTCTTAAAAATATCTTAGTCAGACTCAACGCGGGTTTTAAGGCCAGGTTGATTTAATTCGGATTGTTTATATCCTGACCCATAAACAGACATAGCTGATGATAGGGAATGAGCAAAATCATCGAATCTTTCACAAGTGTTCTGCTCAAAGGTTCTGATTGACTTCTGCCGTGAATGGCCTCAGTAATGATCTGACTGAGTGAAAGAGTTGGTGCGCCTTTTAAAGATGATGCTGGTTTCATGCCCTGATACTATATAATGTTAAGAATTAGACTCTCAAACCTTATAAAATCAGAAGCCCTTAATGGAGGGATGCCCGTACAAGACCGGCTCTTCTGATTTTTTACTGTAAAGGCTAAGCTAAATGACCGGTGAAAGAAAATCAGTAAAAGAAACCGGTCAATACCATTACATTACTGCAAAGTTAAATAAATAACAAGATAAGTTCGTGTTTTGTGTGCTATTTATCAACATCCAACGGGATAAAGAGGGGTTTCATCTGAGANNGATGTAATGATTTATGGTATTTAAACTTGCTTTTTAGTGATTCATAATGTTCTGCCCTTTCTCTTTTTTTTTGTTAAAAGCCTCTTGGTAAGGAGTAAAGAGGGTAGTTCTGATTTTTTGTAAACGGCAAATAACCAGTAAGTTGTCTTTGCAAGTCAGATCTAAGTGTTCAGATCAGAAGAGGAAGCGACACTTGCTTATGAACCTGAAAGCCAAGTTTTTTGTGCCTTTTTTTGCTGCAATATTGTAACTGTTTCCGTCGTATTTTTTGTCCCCAAGTAGAACTTTCATCCATCGACGAATATAATGGGTTCATCTTTGGATTTTTTGAAAATTGGGATATCTTTGCTTCGGTTTTTCCAAAAAAGACACATTCTTAGTTGTAATCCTTAACATCACAAAAATGAAAACGAAATTACTTTGCCTTGTATCAGTCATTTTGTCCGGGCTTGGATCGCTGCGTGCAAATGTTATTACGGTCAGTAACAACGCCATTGCGGCAGGAATGTACTCCACAATTCAGGCGGGTTGCGATGCGGCAAATGTTGGAGATACCGTTTATGTGATGGGTTCTCCTACATCCTATGGGGATGTGACGATTAAAACACAAATCACACTCATTGGTGCCGGGTATAATGTAACGCAAACTCAAAATAACTGGAATACCACCCTCGGATATTGTTACCTGGACACAATTCCTTTCGGCAATAGAATCAGCGGGACAAAAATCATGGGCTTCGATATGTATTCGGTAAGCCAAACTGGGTCTTCAGGTGCTGCAGATTCTATCAAATGGATTGATATTGAAAGAAATTACATCAGCAATTACGTTGACATAGTAGGAAGCTATTGGACAATACACAATAACATTATCAACTACATCAATATAAACAACCATTCCAATATTTTCATTCAGAATAATTTTCTTAACTACAACATCAATGGATCCAACAAGACAACGGTCGTGATCAGCAACAATGATTTTTGTACAACAACCAGCAGCTCTTTTGGTTCAATTACAAATGCTCTTATTGCAAACAACATATTTTACTATTCCAGCCCAATAGCAGGTTGCACCAGTTGTACATTCAGCAACAACATTACGACCAATTCAGTAAGTCAGGTTTTGCCTCCTTCAGGAAATTCGGGATTAAACAATATAAACAACACTTCACCGCATTTTGTGGATGCGACCATTCCTAGCAGTACCGTTAATATGAACTCGTTATGGAACTACAATTGGACACTGAGCGCCACCTCTCCTGCGCACAATGCAGGTACCGATGGAAAGGACTTGGGCGTCTACGGAGGAGTTTATCCTTTCCCGGTGATGTCGGGTGCAACACGCATACCGCAAATGCAATTGATGAACGTCGGTGCCATTGTTCCTCAAGGGGGCAATCTGAATGTGAATTTTAAAGCAAGAAAGACGAATTAAAGAATGACCGAATCCTTCAGGGATGAGACTCTAATTCGCTCTTTAATTTAATGCTTAAAATTCATCAGATGAAAAAACTCATAACGGGGATGCTTTTCTTTCTGATTTGTCAGGGCCTGTGGGCTCAACGAATCAAACAAGCCGAGTATTTCTTTGACGCAAACGATCCGGGAACAGGCCATGGTACATCCATTGCCTTGACCATAGGCGATTCGGTGAACGTGACAGTCCCGATTTCGACCACTTCTCTTCTGCCCGGATTTCATAAAATATTTATTCGTGTTGAGGATTCCCTCAATCGCTGGAGCTTATATGAAGGCAGGAATTTTTATATCCAGCCAACTTCCACGCTCTCGGCCGCCGCCCAGATTAAAGGGGCAGAGTATTTTTTTGACACAGATCCGGGTCAGGGGCTTGGAACTGCAATCAGTTTGACCCAGGCAGACTCCATCAGTCAGACAAGTGTACTGAATGCAACAGCTCTGAGTCCCGGTTTTCACAAAATTTTTATTCGGACTCAGAACACAAATGGTGCCTGGAGCCTTTACGAAGGACGTAATTTTTACATTCAGGCTCCCCTTGTCATTCCTGCGGCCGCCCAGATAAACGCATCGGAATACTTTTTTGATGCCGATCCCGGTATTTGGAAAGGAACCGCTATCACCACCATTCTTGGAGACTCGGTAAATATCACTCAACTCATTTCGACCGCAGCTTTGCCGCCAGGGTTTCATAAAATCTTTGTCCGGACAGCAAACACCAACAATGTATGGAGTTTATATGAGGGCCGGAATTTTTATGTTCAGCCAACGATAGTTTCCCTACCAGCTCCACAGATTCAGGCCGCAGAATATTTTATCGACAAAGATCCGGGCCAGGGGCAAGGAATTTCAATTGCTGTGACCACTGCCGACTCTATCAGCTTTACACAGAATCTTGCACTGACGTCGGTTTCAACAGGGTTTCACAATCTCTTCATCCGTACACAGAATACCAATGGTGTCTGGAGTTTGTATGAAGGCCGGAATTTTTACAAAGCGCCCGCGCCTCCTTTTGCGAAACCATCACCGAAAATAGTTGCAGCCGAGTATTTCATCGACACCGATCCTGGACAAGGTAAGGGAACAGCCATCAGTGGAGTGACTCCGGGTGACAGTGTGAACATCACAAACAAACAATTAAGTGCCGCCGCTCTGGCAAACGGAACTCACAATGTCTTTATCCGTGTGCAAGATAGTCTTGGCGCATGGAGCCTTTATGAGGGACGTGCATTCAAAATCAAAACCTGCGCAATAACGACAACAGCTACGGCCACCAATACATCTTGTTTTGGAGGTGCGAATGGTACTGCCCGGGCTATTCCTGCAAGCGGAACGGCCCCTTATACTTATTCCTGGTCAACAACTCCGGCGCAAACCAAAGATACGGCAATCAATCTCAGTGCCGGTTCTTATACGGTAACCGTTACAGATTCNNATGCCCTGCAACTGCAGTCGTTTCTGTCGGGCATCCAACGGCCATCTCCATTACAGCGACTGTGGTGAATACAACCTGCAATCAGCCCAACGGACAGGCTTTGGTTTCGGCAAGTGGAGGTACAGGAGCCTACAGTTATTCATGGAGCACAACACCAAGTCAGACAACCGTTTCTGTCACAGGTCTTCCATC
Source organism: Bacteroidota bacterium (assembly GCA_003151415.1). Lineage (GTDB taxonomy): Bacteria > Bacteroidota > Bacteroidia > Palsa-965 > Palsa-965 > Palsa-965. The sequence goes on along the minus strand of PLXK01000222.1, from coordinate 6,647 downwards.
CGGAGCTACTTATGTAAAAGTGACCGATGCAAATGGATGCTTCAGAATTGATACTGCCCAAATAGGAACATCCACTGCTCCGGCATTGACAGTGACAACTGTCCCCAGCAATTGCGGAGTTGCCATCGGTTCCGCTTCGGTTGCGGTTTCCGGAGGAACAGCACCTTATACCTATAACTGGAGCAACGGTTCCGTTTTGTCTCATGCCGATACGTTGCGTTCAGGAATATACATCATCGCGGTAACAGATAAGAACGGTTGTTCGACCTTTGCGCCAGCTACCATAACCGATGCAAACGGACCCACAATCGGAGCAAACATTACGCCTGTGACTTGTAATGGGCTGTCTAACGGTGCAATTGGCGTTGCAGTAATCGGCGGCACATCACCTTATACTTATTCCTGGTCAAACGGAGCAAGTACGCAGGGACTCAGCAATCTTCCGGCTGGTCCATATCAGGTAACCATTAAAGATGCAGCCGGATGTAAAGCGGTACAAACAATTGTAGTGACCCAGCCTGCGGCGATTTCGCTTATTCTGACCAGCACCAATTCGATCTGTCTGGGTGCAACAGGGACAGTTACTGCAACCGTAAGCGGAGGTACAGTTCCTTACACTTATTCCTGGAGCAGCGGGTCAAGTGCCAGTACAGCAAATGCTTTGGCTGCGGGTGTTTATTCTCTGAAGGTCACAGACAACAATGGATGTTCGGACACAAGCCGCGCAGCAGTGAGCAATACGAACGGGCCAATTGTGAGCATTGCCACAGTGAACAATGCGAATTGTTCGGCTGCAAGCGGAGGCTCTGTTACAATTCTCGTTAGCGGAGGTTTGACTCCTTATGCGTATTCATGGTCAAACAGTGTAACCACCGCAAACCTCAATGGTATTTCTGCAGGGGCATACAATATTCAGGTAACAGATGCAGCAGGTTGTAAGGGAACGGCAAGTGTTGCAATTTCGGAAACTCCGCCACCTGTTGTTCCGATCTGTATCGTAACGGTAGACAATACTTCGCAATACAACAAGATTGTTTGGGAAAAGGCCCCCGGATTGCGTAAGATCAAATCTTATAACATCTATAAGGAAAGTACTTCGGCAGGGGTTTATTTCCTGGCCGGTAATCGTCCGTACGACAGTTTGAGCGTTTTCACAGACAAGTTATCAAATCCGAATGTTCGCAGCTGGCGCTACAAAATCAGTCAACTTGACTCCTGCGGCAGCGAATCGGCATTGAGTCCTGCTCACAAAACAATGCACGTAACGGTTAATCAAGGTTTGGCCAATGCCGTAAATCTGATTTGGGATAATTATGAAGGCCTTACTTTCGGAACGTATTATTTGTACAGGGACACTTCCCTGTCGACGTTCACGAAAATAGATTCTTTCCCCAATAATATATTTACGTACACCGACCCGAATCCAACGGCCAAATACAACTGGTATTACCGCATTGGAATCGATGACCCGACCGGTTGTAACCCGACGATCAGGGCAACGAACTACGATGCATCGAAGTCGAATACCGGGAACCGTATGGCGACAGGTACTGGCATTGAATCCATCGAGGGCGAACTGAACTCGATGGTGATTTATCCAAATCCTGGTGCAGGCATATTTAACCTGAGTCTCAACCTGACAACCGATAAACAAAATATCGGGGTTAAGGTTTACAATGATCTGGGTGAATTGCTTTCTGCAAATCAATACACAGCCTTCTCCGGAAGCTTTAGAAAGCAAATAAATTTGACAGGATATCCTGCCGGAATTTACTTTGTACAGATTGTGGGTGCCAAAGCAGTTGTTACCCGGAGAATCATTGTTCAGTAATTGTTTTTCGAACCGCAAGGCCGGCCTGGTGTTGATCACCTGGACGGCCTTGCGGTTTCTGCTTATCCCTTTGGGAATTCGATGTGATTTCTGAAGAAGTTTTTTTTCGCTTTGATAGCGGAATTTCTACTTTTGCATAAGAAGCCCCATTTTTTATAACTAATTAATGATCAGACCACATACAGTAAAATTTTCCCACAAGAAATGGCATTGGCTTGTTGGCTTTTTTTTGCTGAATGTGTTTGCGGCAAAAAGTCAGAACGCACATGAAAATGGTTTTTTTGATATCCGGAATTATACCTCGAAAGAGTACAACTGGGTATCACAGAATTTTGCAATTGTACAGGATCAAAGAGGTATCCTTTACTTTGGCAACAACAGTGGTATTCTTGAATACGACGGAGCCAAATGGAATCAGATTGTTTCTCCCAAAGAGTCTCCCGTTCATTCTCTTGCCATCAACAGTAAAGGGACCATCTTCGTAGGGGGGACCGGTGAGATAGGGTTCCTCGCACCGGATGCTGTTGGAAAAATAAGATATCATTCACTTCTGAATTTTCTGGATCCCCAAGACCAGAAATTCGCCGAGGTATGGAAATGTTTTGCCACACGCGACGGATTGGTTTATTTCCAGTCCTCCAATAAAATATTCTGCTGGAATGGACATAACGTAAAAGTCTGGACATCATCCACTAGCTTCCATTTGATGTTTTATCTCAATGGAACGATCTATGTGCGTGAACGGGAAGTCGGTTTGAAAAAAATTGTCGGAAGTAACCTCATTTTGATCCAGGGAGGGGAGTTGTTTGCCGAACCGAAAATCTATTTTATGCTCCCTTTCCTGAATAACCAGATCTTGCTGAATACGCAGAAGCATGGTTTGTTTGTCATGAATCCTGGAAAGGAAACGAATGGCATGGCTGACCTGAAAGACGTGAGTCAACTCACCAAGGTGGTGCCTTTCCGAACACAAATAGATGAATTCCTCAAGGAAAATCTGATCTATAATTGCATTCCTGTCAATAGCCGTGAATTTTCCATTGGCACACTGGGATCTGGCCTGGCCGCAATTGACATGGAGGGCAATCTGACCAAGGCCATTTCAAAGACCACAGGCCTGCAGGATGGTGTGATCCAGGGGCAGTTTCTGGATGTCCAGCAAAAACTTTGGCTGGCCACGAACAATGGAATATCCAAGGTTGATGTCAATTCTCCGGTTACGCGCTTCAATGATCAAAATGGATTGGAAGGCATGGTTTTGTCAATCACACGGTTTCATGGCAAACTATATGCTGCAACCGGCAGCGGGGTGTTTGTTATGGAAGATCAACATGTCAATCTTGCAACAGGAAGCCTTGAGCAGGCCCATTTTACAAAACTTTCCGGTATCTCTTCGGAATGCTGGGATTTGCTTCATTTTACCGGAATTGAAAAGAATGTACTTCTAATTGCTTCAAATAATGGGGTGTTTCAACTTAAAGACGATAAAACAAGCTTGATATTTGATGGCAATGCAAGTGTTTTACATCGTTCAAAAAAAGACTCCAACCGTGTTTTTATTGGTCTCACAGATGGGATTGCTTCTCTTTACTGGAAAAACGGAACCTGGCTGAATGAAGGCAGGATCAAAGGAATTGATGGATACATAAGGTGTATAGATGAAGATGGGGATGGGGTTCTCTGGCTCGGGAACAATGGTTCAGGTGTTGCCAGACTTGAATTTAATTCAGCAAGGCCAATGGGAGAAGCTGCCATAGCCCGGTACGACACATTGAATGGGTTACCCAATGAAAAAATATATATTAAAGCTCTTTCCGGAAATGTATATTTCGCTTCTTCTCAGGGGCTTTACCAGTTTCAAAATAATAAATTTCTTCCCGACTCATCTTTGGGGACTCAATTCTCACATGGAAAAACAGGTGTTTTTCGCATAGGCCAGGATCATAAAGGAAATATCTGGATGGTCACAATTCTTAAAAAGGGGGGACAAGAGATCTGTTATCGGAATCCTAATGATAAATCCAGTTCTTCGTGGATCAGAACTCCTTTCATGGCAATCTCAAAAAGCAATACGCTGACTGTTTTTCATGATACGGATGGAATTACCTGGCTTGGCGGCTTTGACGGTTTATTCCGTTTTGATGGAAATATTGAAAAAAATTACGATCAGAAATATCTGTCGTTTGTGCGTAAAGTCATACTCGGAAAGGACTCCATTCTCTTTGGAGGCGCTTATTTCAATGACAGCGGTTTTGTTTCTTTCGACCAGCCTGAAAAACTGAAACCCTTTTTGCATTATTCGTACAATTCCCTCACCTTTCAGTTTGCCGCTCCTAATTTTGAAGATGAATCGGCTACTCAATACAGTTGTTTTCTGGAAGGATTCGACAAGCAATGGAGCGGATGGAAGAATGAAACCAAAGCCGTCTACACCAACTTGCCGGAAGGGGACTATCACTTCCGTGTGAAAGCAAAAAATATATTTGGCCGGGAAAGCCTGGAAGCCGTCTATGCATTTACTGTCCTTGCGCCCTGGTACAGGACATTGTGGGCCTACATCGGGTATGTTGTCCTGTTTGTTGCATTTGTTCTGGGTGCCATCGTGGTTTCAACGCGGGGGCTCCGAAGTATCATCAATGAACGTACAGCAGAGGTTGTGAAACAAAAGGAAGTGATTGAGCTGAAAAACAAAGACATTACGGACAGCATCAACTATGCGAAGCGAATTCAGGAAGCCATTCTGCCCACGCGCGAAAATTTCAAATCTCTTTTCCCTGAAAGTTTTATCCTCTTTAAGCCCAAAGACATTGTCAGTGGCGACTTTTACTGGCTGTCTGAGAAGAATGGCAAGGCCTATATTGCAGCCGCCGACTGTACCGGGCATGGCGTTCCGGGCGCTTTTACCTCAATGATTGGGAATGCATTGCTGAATGAAATCGTCAATGATAAATTGATCGCCGAACCAGGACAAATTCTCGATGCCCTGAGAGAAGGGATTATCAAAGCGCTGAAACAAAGTGGAAAAGAAGGAGAGTCCAAGGACGGAATGGATATATCACTCTGTGCCTTCAATTTAAAGACAAATGAATTGCAATATGCGGGAGCGTACAACCCCCTCTTTTTGATTCGAAAAAATGAATTGTCGGAAGTTAAAGCCGACAAATTTCCTATCGGAATCAGCGATAACCAGAAACATTTTACCAATCATAAAATCGACCTGCAAAAGGGTGACACGATTTATATTTTTTCAGATGGTTACGCGGACCAGTTCGGAGGGCCTGGAGGAAAAAAATACATGCGAAAAAGGTTAAAAGATCTTCTTCTGGGTTTCCAGCAGTTATCCATGCAAGAGCAATGGTCATCTATGGATAAGTCATTGATTGACTGGCAGGGAGGTGCAGAGCAGGTAGATGATATTCTGGTTATTGGTATTCGGATCTGAAATTGTTTTCTGGCATGAAACATGCCAGGGCCGACCCTTGCTTCTAATTTATTTTTATCACCTTTTTCATATGCTGGAAATTGTCTGATTCCAGTCCCAGATAATAAATTCCTTCAGCAAATTCCTGAATGTCGATAGCCTGTCTCCTCGTGTTTATTTCAATCGATTTTACAGCCAATCCCATGTAATTGAAAAAGGTTGCCTTGTCAGAATCTTTAAATGATGATATTTCCAGAGTCAAGGCACCTTTGTTTGGATTAGGAAATACATTGACGAAAAAATCGCCATTGTTTTGCAATCCTGCGATACCTGTAAAATTATAAGGGATGCAACGATAAAAAACGGCTGAATTCGACATGAACGAATCGCTTATTGTTTTTTGAATACTTCCCGCAACGAAATAAACGGCCGATGTGGCATTGAGCGGATTGAAATTGGAAGTAGGAACATTCAGGTAATTGTCATATCTGATTAAAGCATATTTTAAACCCGGAGTAAGTGAATCGGCAGTAATTTGTGCGTGAAATAACGTCGGTGCTGCTGCGAGTGATACATTGGGCTCGGCTCTTGGAGACAGTATGATTTGAACGGGGCGCGTGGCATGCAGAATATCTTTGATTCCAGTTACAGCAACACCGTAATTCACATTTTTGGGAATGCAATAAGTGTTGGTCGCTCCGTTTCCTGTCATTGGTCGGGTATCCCACAGGCTGCCAAAAGAACGGGTAAAAGCCGTTGTGTCAAAACAGCTGTTATAGGTTAGCTGATCGGCACTATTGTAGGTATTCAGATTCTGAGCATTGAATCCAATTGCAGGAATGATGTGGTCATAATCCGGATCGCTAAGTCCTTGTATATAAACAGTGATGATAACAGGCTGTTTCTTGTTGAGATATTGTTTAACCCAGTTCAGGTAATTCTGATATTGTGGCTGAGGCTGTCCAGGGTTCCATTCTTTGAAAGTAAAAGAAAACGCTTCAAGGGCTACCGAATCATTGACATCGATAAGAAGTTCCCCTCCAGCCACAGTCCGGCAGATATCTTCCGAAATATAATTGCCGTAATGCATGCCGATCATTTGGATAGACATCTCACCGCAGTATCCGTTGGCATTTTGCCATTGAAGCCGGCCCGGAATGTTTAGCAGCTCGCTAAACTGTGCCATGGCTTGAAATGAGAGAAGGAGAAGGACATAAAGTAATTTTATTTTCATTTGACGGTGCTGTATGATTCGTATTGGCGAATTGACTCTAGCAATATATAAAATTATAACCAAACAAAAGATCCTTCTCCGTTTTTGGATTTCATTCGAACCCATTGAATATGTGTTACTTTTGTCAATAGAAGGGAACTATACTAAACGTCACATGTAAT
>PLXK01000143.1 GCA_003151415.1 Bacteroidota bacterium | reverse complement strand
CAATTACATGTGACGTTTAGTATAAAATAATTAAAACGGCCTGATTCGGAAGATTTATTCTGCATTATTTCAATGATAGAGGCAAGAAACAAACCCGATAGGAAGAATCATATCAAAGATCTTTCCCGAAATCCGGGTCGGTGTTTCCCCATTTCGATCAATTTGATTATCTTTTTACAAGATTGACTTTTAGTCATGGTTGAAATTGCAAAATTTACCCTCAGCAAAGAGAACCCCACTATGAAAAAGAAAATACTGAATACATCTTCTACCCCAACTCTTTTGCCTCGGCTGGTTGTAGGGCTCGTTTTTTTATCTGAGGGTATGCAGAAGTTCTTATTCCCCGGAGCACTGGGTGAAGGACGTTTTGCGAAAATTGGATTCGGTCACCCGGAATTCTGGGCCAGTTTTACAGGGACCTTTGAAATTATTTGCGCAATTTTAGTGCTCGTTGGACTGCTGACCCGCCCGGCCTCTTTAATACTGATCGTTATAATGGGCGTTGCTTTCATCACCACAAAATATGCCATCCTCATGGATAAGGGATTCTGGTCCTTTGCACATGAGTACCGGACCGATTTTGCAATGACTGTTCTTTTAATTTTTTTGTTGTTTTATGGAGGGGGGAATTGTTCTTTGGATCAGCGTTTGATTCAATGAATCTGATTTTGTTTGCAGAAAAAAGGAAGACAGCCTTGCCGGGTTTAACAGGGATGTATCAGGGAATAAAGAAATGACCAAACAGATAATCGCCGAAGGCGTGGTGCACGAAGTACCTGAAGATTTAAGGAAAGCTTTAGTCTCCAGGCCGGATGTGCTCGGGTTATGGAACGAGCTTACCCCGCTTGCACGAAACGAATGGATTTGCTGGACGACCATCGTTAAGAAAGCCGAAACAAGAAAAGAGCATATCCAGCGATTGTGTGCCGAGCTTCTCGAAGGAAAACGCAGGCCCTGTTGCTGGCCCGGCTGCCCGCACCGCAGACCCAGTGCGAAGAAATGGTTTAAGAAAGCGCTATAGAAAGTACCGGCGACATTTTATTTTTCAGGCAAATGATTGATCATTAGCCAATAAAGCCCCGTACTTTTTATGGTATTTCCGAGCTGAATAAAATCCAGTGGCTTGATGATGTAACTGTTCACATTCAAGCGATAGCATTCTCTCACGTCCGGATCTTCTGACGAAGAAGTAAATACGGCAACCGGAATGTTTTTTGTCCGCTCATCCGATTTCAGACGTTGCAGCACCTCTATGCCATCCACCTTGGGCATTTTCAAATCCAAAAGAATGAGCCCAATGCTGTTTTCATCTTTTCTGTTGCTCAGATCTCCCGTGCCAAAAATATAATCCAGGGCTTCTGCTCCGTCCTTCAGATGCATCACCCTGTTTGTAATGTTGGCTTCCTTCATGGCCCGCATAGCCAGCTCAGCATCGCCAGGATTGTCCTCGACGAGTATAATTTCAAGTACGTTCGGGTTCATTGTTTGCTTTTTAAAATGGTTTGTAACTGTTTAATTTGCTAAAGAAAAATAAAACACAGCCCCTTCATTGACTTTTCCTTCCGCCCTTACCTGGCCTCCATGTCGGGTAACAATGCGGTGCACAATCGCCAGGCCGATACCTGTTCCGCTGAATTCCTCATAACTGTGTAAACGCTGGAAAACGCCAAACAGTTTATTGTAGTATCGCATATCAAAACCCACCCCATTGTCCTTTACATAATAGGTCACTATCCCCGGCTCTTCGAAAGAGCCAATCTCGATAAGCGCATGTTCATTGTTATGTGAAAACTTGATGGCGTTGGACAGCAGATTGATAAGCACCTGTCTGACCAAAACAGGGTCACAAAGAGCAGGAGCCAGATCGTTAACGGTAATTCTGGGTTTGAAATTCTCTTCGTTTAGTTTCAACAGATCGTCTGCGGCTTCGTTTGCAAGGGCAGTCACGTCGACCGGTTTTTTCTGCACTTCTTTTTTACCAAGCCGGGCGAAGGCCAGCAAATCATCGATCAGTTGCCCCATTCTTCCTGCTTCGCGGACAATGATGGCTAAAAACTTTTTGCCTTCTTCATCGAGCTGCTGAAAATGGTTTTTTTCAAGTATGGCTCCGTAACCATTAATGGCCCGTATAGGAGCCCGCAGGTCGTGTGAAACCGAATACGAAAAAGATTCCAGTTCCTTATTGGAGGTTTCCAGCTCGCTGGTTCGGATTTTCACCTTTTCTTCCAGATTCGTATTGAACTCGCTGAGAATCTGATTTTGTTCCTGGATTTTTACAAGCATTTGATTGAAGGCGTCAATGAGAACACCCACCTCATCCTTGTTGTATTTCCGTGCCCTGGCAGAATAATCCTGGTGTTCTGAAATGGCCCTGGCCGTTTCTGCAAGACTCAGAATGGGAATGGAAATATTTTTTTGAAGAATATCCGAAAGTAAATAAGCCAGAAAAAAAGAAACCGCTACAACAGAAAGCGTAATAATCAGGTAAAGCCTGAATCGGTTGTAGATATCGGCGAGATTGGTCCTGATAAAAAGAGTTCCAAGTTTTTTATCGCCGAGCAGAATGGGTTGAAACCCTTCAAGGGAAGAAGATGAAAACGTATAGCCTTGTTGCCCGGGTTGGTTTGGAAAAACAACAGGGCGGAGGGAATCGGAATACTGCGCAAAAAGGACGCCATTCTTGGTATAGAGGCAAGCCCCTTCAATACGGGGTTCTAATTTTAAAGCGGACAGGATTTCATTTGCATCTTTCGGATTATCAAAGACAAGGGCAGCAGTGCTGTTGGCAGAAACAATTTTGCCCAGCGTTTCCAGTTTTTCTTTCATCTCCTGGCGTGACTTGATAAACTCATAGGTAAAAAAAGTCGTACAGGTAACCAGCAATACCACCCCACTGATAAGCAGGGATGCCCTCATCAGTTTTTTTTGTATGGGTAGATCATGAAATGCCATATCGGGTCTTTTTATTTTTGAGTGTATATTTCTGTAAGCCTCAGTAGCTTTGAACTGATCTGCAATCTGACGGTTTTGGCAATATCGGGATTGAGCTGTAGTTGTACTTTATTGCTTGCATTTATAAAAAAACGCACCATGCCTCCCAGTTTCAAAAAATCGGGTGTGTCACCTACTGTAAGAACACTTTTTCCTTTTAGGTCTGAAAGAATATCGCTTACATTATATTGCCCGGTTTTATTGATAAAGAGAATCTGGCAACGCTTTATTTCATTTGTATTTTTAAAATAGCTGATCACCAGCGGATGACCGTTCACTTTTTCACCTGCAGCCACATCTTCGAGAAAGGATCCAAATGGGTTTCCACCCAATATCCCGATCACAAAAGGATCCTGATCGGACGAATAAACATCCGCAGGCCATTCCACAAATTTGGTGAAGTTGAAAAGAAATGCGGCCTTCAGCTGATATTCGACAGCTACAGGGGTTTGTGCTGACAAGGATGCGCTTCCGGTCAACAATACGATGATCATCCTCCAAAAGGCAATCTTCTTCAGAATCTGCATACAATCTTTGCGTAAAAGGTTCTGGATATTTCTATAGTCCCAACTTCAATGTGCTGTGCCTGTAACAAATTTTGGCCTGCAAGAGAAACTTCAAACAGTTTATTGTGCCAGGCCAAACGTGCATCGCAGGTGCTGTAAGCCGGAACAGCGGTTGTAACCGGGGTGGCTAACAAAGGGTCCACATACCGTCCCACCAAATCGAAACTGATATGTTTGGTGATGTCTGTCATTGCTTGCAACGCAATTGTACTATGAGGGTCAACGCTTTCAAAAGCTACACTGGCAGAAAGTACGGCCGGGTTAACAGCCCAGATATTCCTGTTAAAATAGGTATAGCCTCCCTTCAGGTGACACCAGTCTGCCAGCTTATAATTTGCGTTGAATTCAAAGCCCCAGGATTCTGCCCGTTGATCATTGGCAATAATCAAAGGCGTATTGGCTCCGAACTGATCCAGACTACGCAAGTCGTTATAATGATTGAAGTAGGTGGCAAATGAAAACGACAAGCGCTGGCCAGGGGTCAGGTGATAGCCCAGTTCATAGGCCATGAGTTTTTCGGATTGAAAAGGTGTACTCGAAGGGGCAAAATCAGCATCGAAGCGGGATGGGGTGCGAACGGCCATTGAAACCGATGTCCAAACTGTACTCATTCCGCTCGGTGTCCATGCCATCCTGGCGCAGGGCTGCAATTCATTACCTGTAAACACGTTGTTTTCGAATTTACTCCCAATTGTCAGTTTAAGAAGCTGAGGGGAAATGGTTATTTCATCCTGAATAAATGCGCTGTATACAGGCATGTATATACCTAAGGGATTGAAAGAGCGTGACGCCTGGTCTCGTTCTGAACGAAAGCCGACACCATAAAGAAGGCTATTTCTCCTGCCCAGTGCAAAACGATGCTGGACAGTCACATCGTAAGTGGTCAGGCTGTATGAAAATGGAGCGGCAGTGGTTGGTTCGTTTCTCCAGGTGCGGTCGTAATACGCCTGGATTTTAAGTTCCGAGGTTTCGGAAAAAACGTGGGTGAAACGGCCGAGCACATTTTGCCCATTTGTAATCTGATGGGTGTTGAGGCTGTCTTTGTTCTCGTCTCCTCCATAAAAATCACCTTGCAAAGTGAATGTGTTGGCTTTGGAGGGATAGTAATCCATTCGAAAGCCGCCTTGCACCATGTCCCAGGCATCCTTTGCAGTTGTCCCATTTTGAAGCAATGTGCTGTTCTGGTCAAAATGCTGGGCATAAATCCGGTAATACAAATTGGTGTCCGCCTTGCTTCTGGCGCCTATTCTTACAGCTGCATAATCGTACAATGCCGAACCGGTGGCCCCCGAAAAATAAAGCCCCTGAGTTTCTCTCGAACTTTTTGAAACGATATTGATAACCCCGTTTACTGCATTGGCTCCCCAGAGTGTTCCACCCGGTCCGCTCACCACTTCTATCTTATCCACATCTTCCAGCATGACATTTTGGACATCCCAGAACACCCCTCCAAAGAGCGGGCTGTATACAGAGCGGCCGTCTATCATGACAAGTAACTTGTTGGCCAGATACCCCCCCGAAGAAGGGAGTCCGCTGAACCCGCGCGCCGTAACCGACCAGTCGTGCGACCCGGCCTGTGCGATCTGCAAATTAGGCGCGAGCCTCAGGGCTTCCGGTAAACGGGTTGCTGCAGAATGCTCGATATCATTTCCTGTGATCACCTGTATGGCCGATGCCACTTCGGTTAGTTTCTCTGCACGCATGGAAACCGAGGTCACCTCGATGTTCATCAGATCTTCCAGACTCATTTTCTTGAGTTTGGAAGAAGATAAAAGTGTATCCGCATTCTGGGCGCCGGCATACGAAGAAGACAAGAAGGTAAGGACACAAACGGCCATGCATGCAATAAAATAAAAAGCCAGCCCTTTCCGCAGAGGGTTGGCAATATATTTTAACGGCTTAGGATTGCCCATTGTGACTTTGATCACGAAGTATGGCATAAATTCTTTTTTTAAGGAAGTTTCGGATGCAATTTCTTTTTCCTAAAATGAATGCTGAGCACCTAAAGAAACACAAAACAAATTTTCGGGCGACGAAGATTGTTGCTGAAGGCACAGGAAAGATAGACCAAAAATTCATAGACGATTCGGGTTTTTATACAAAATTGAAATAGAAAAATGCAAGACAAAAATTATTATCGGAATTGCATGTTCGAGATCTAATGGCTTCTGACATGTGTAAGATTTTCGATTTAAATGTTATTTTATTTTGAAAGAAAATTTATATCGCTCGCGAAAAAGCAATCTCTTTGAAATGAAAAATAAGCACACCTTCCCCCCAGCTTCGGGATGTCAAAAACAAAAAGGCGGCAACGCATCTGGACATGAAACAACAGGGAATCTGGAAATTTCCTGCAATTGGAGGGTTCCTTGCTTGAGAAAATAAAAAATAATCGCGTACTTTAAATCCGGTTTTACAACACTAAAAAAAGGTATATGCCAAACAACAGCGTTACATTACACAGAGTTCTTAAAACAAGTCCGGAAAAACTATACCGCGCCTTTACAAATCCGAATGCGATGTCATTTTGGCTTCCCCCTTATGGATTTTTATGTACGGTTCATCAGATGGATATACGCGTAGGTGGAAGCTACAAAATGTCTTTTACCAATTTTTCGACGGGCCATGGGCATTCCTTTGGCGGGAATTATCTGGAGATAAAACCGAATGAATTTATAAAGTATAAGGATAAATTCGACGATCCCAACCTGCCCGGTGAAATGACGACTTCGGTTTGGATCAAAAAGGTTTCTGCCGGAACGGAATTGAAAATTGTTCAGGAGGGTATTCCTGCAGCAATTCCAACAGAAATGTGTTACCTGGGTTGGCAGGAGTCATTGGAAAAGCTGGCGAAACTGGTTGAACCCGAAATTCCGGATGGCATGCCCGCATAATGAAGATTGACGAATTTGGGTTTAGAATAAACAAAGGTGTTATGAATACCATCGGTTATTTCGAAATACAATCATCAAATCCGGAAAGGGAAGTGAAATTCTATACGGCTGTTTTCGGATGGGCATTCATCAGGGAAAGTCAGCTTCCGATTGAGTATTACAGAATAAAAACAAGCACCCTGAACGGAGGCCTTTTAAAACGGCCGGCTCCGGTGCCTCCAGGCCGCAGCGGAACCAATGCTTTTGTCAACTCCATCGAGGTGGCCAGTTTTGACGAAACAAGTCAAGCCATACTCAAAAACGGAGGGCTGGTGGCCCTCCCCAAATTTGCACTACCCGGACGCTGCTGGCAAGGCTATTTCATCGACCAGGACAACAATACCTTTGGCATTTTTCAGGTTGACTCTGAAGCAAAATAGACTGATATGGCAAGGACGAAAAAGAGAATGTTGTGCTGGATGTGACTGGCAACTGAAACAAATTCAGGGACGCTGGGTAATTCATTTTCTGATCCTGCTTAATGATTCGGGCTTGACTCCAATATAGCTGGCGATCTGGAATTGCGGTATACGCTGAAACAAATCGGGTCGCGATTTCAATAATTTCAGGTATCTCTGTTCGGGGGTATGCGTGGTGTATGAGGCCATAATGTCCTGCTGTTCGACAAAAGTTTTTTCCATAACTTTTCTCGAAATGGTCTCAAATTTTGGGTACTGCCGGTAAAGCTCCTCTTCTTTTTGTCTGTTACCCACAACACCACGGAGTCTATGCAGCAATCCAGAAAATGCGTACTCGGCATTTGACTGAAACCATTGATCGATACCACCCATTGCTCTTCAGTAAAAAAGGTGCTCGTCTTTTCGTCTCCGTCAATCAGGTAATATTGTCTTACGCAACCCTTCAAGACAAAGTATACTTCCGAAGCGATTTACCCTTCTTTCAGCAATACAGCCCCTTTTTTATAGTGTTGAACGGTCATTGTGGCTGCAATGGCTCCCGCCTCCTCAATGGAAAGAGGCATGATTCTGGAAAAATAATTTAAAAGTTTATTGTGCATCGCATGGCGTTAGAAGGATAAAGAAGAAGGTTCCCGTTTTGATTCAGCAATTGTCAGATCAAAAGAAACATTCGGGTAGCCGAAGTAACAGAATTTCTTTGTAAGAAACAGATATAAACACCTCTGGGCTTTAATCAGGAACTGAGGCGCGGAAAATTCCGATCGAGGAAAAACCGGAATGCAGAAAGAGGATTCGGTTAAATTCTCATGGACAAATTTAGTTGCAACAAAATAAAATTGCATTCCAGCCACCAATGTCTTAGATGACCTTCAAAACCGGAAGGAACAGATCCGAACGTACATATTTTAATATATTCCCTCTCTTTTCCAATCCTGGTTTAACATTTCGACTATTGAAATTCAAGATGATGTAAGAAAAACCGTATTTCTGTAAAATACAGTCTGATTCCCTGTCTTATTTTTGTTTATACAAGGCACATTGGACCTTGTGCGCAGCAAATCATTATTCAGTTTATTAAAACGAAATTTCACACGATTGGAGCAGGCCCGATTTCCTGATTCATTGTGACTTGTATTGCGGAAGTTTATCAGAAGGAATAAACAATGGAGTGCTCAAGTTCACCCTCTAAGAAGGATCTATGAAACTAACTTTGAATCAAAAAATATTGGCGGGTTTTATAACAAGCTCGTTAATCCTCTTTCTGGTGGCACTTATTTCTTTCAAAAACAGTGAGAAATATGCTGCGACGAATAAAATGGTTAATCATACCCACGAAGTTTTGTATGAGCTTGAACAGATTCTGGTTGCCTCGGTAGATGCAGAAACCGGTGAACGTGGCTATATCATTACCGGTAATGACACCTACCTGGAACCGTTCGTCCGTGCCAAATCTGACATTTTGGATCATCTTAAAAAGGTGAAAGACCTGACAACGGATAACGCCCTCCAGCAAAAAAATGTGAGCGCCCTGGAAAGGCAGGTAAACATTCTTTCCACGCATTTACAGGATTGTATTGAGATAAGAAAGACAAATGGCTTTGAAAAAACAAAGTTGCTCGTGGTTGCCGGAACCGGGAAGCTGACGCTTGATGAAATAAGAAAAGAAATTGAAGGTGCAAAGGCCATGGAATATAACCTGCTGGAAAAAAGGCAAAGTGCCAGCACAGAAGATGCCAGCAACTTTAATCTGATATTCATTATTTTGCTCTGCATCATTGGTATTGTTCTGGTCAGTGTCTACATGGTCATCAATTCCAATTTAAAAGCGCTGAAGCGGGCGGAAAAAGAAACGGCAGACCGGAACTGGACCATTGCAGGCAGCGGAGAACTTGTGAAAGCCATCCAGGGAAACAGAAACATCCAGGAACTGTCCCAAATTGTTATCAATCAGATCGCCGGATGGCTCGATATACCTCTCGGAGCCATTTACATAACAGAAGAAGACAATGCCCACCTTCGGCTCGCTGCTGCCTATGCTTTTGACAGCAAGAGAAATGAGTTTTCCCGGATTCGTTTTGGAGAAGGCCTGGCAGGCCAGTGTGCAGCTGAAAATAGAAGTATTTTATTCAGCAGCATTCCGGCCGAGTGTTATCGCGTCCATACAGCCTTCGGTGAAGTGGTGCCCGGATATATTTTTACCCTGCCGCTTTCTTTTGAGGGAAACGTGATTGGAGTCATTGAGCTGGGAAGTATTTTTGATTTTCCTGAAATCCAGAAGGAATACCTGGGAATTATTTCCGACAGCATAGCCATAGCCATTGCATCGGCCCATTCAAGAGAAACAACAAAGGAATTGCTCGAAGAAACCCAGCGTCAGGCGGAAGAGCTCGAAGCCCAGCAGGAAGAACTGAAGCAGGCCAACGAGGAACTGCAGCAAAAGACGGAATTGCTGGAAGAATCAGAATCTTCGCTGAAATCACAGCAAGGCGAACTTCAACAGGCCAATGAGGAGCTGGAGGAAAAAGCGAACATGCTGGAAGAGCAGAAGGAAAAATTGGAAAATGCGAAGACAGACATTGAAAACAAGGCACATGAAATTGAATTGAGCAGCAAATACAAATCCGAATTTCTGGCCAATATGTCGCACGAACTGCGTACACCACTCAACAGCATTCTTATCCTTGCCCAATTGCTTGCTGATAACAAAAACAATACGCTTGGAGAAAAGGAGACCGAATTTGCAGCAAACATTTACAATTCGGGAAAAGATTTGCTCAACCTCATCAATGAAATACTGGACCTTTCCAAGATTGAATCAGGAAAAATGGAGCTGGACATTGAGGAATCTTCATTCCGGGGGATCGTATACGACATTTCAGAAACGTTCACCGAATTGGCAAAAAACAGATCCATTGATTTCAAAATAAATTATAATGATAAAGACGGACAGGCCAACTTTTTGTCTGACAAGCAGCGTGTAAAGCAAATCCTGAATAATTTGTTGTCCAATGCATTTAAATTTACAGGGAAAGGAGGGGCTGTCACTTTGACGATTGATAAGGCGCCTTTCGTGGAACTATTCAGCAACCGGAATCTGGCCACAGCTTCGGAGGTCGTTTCGTTTTCCGTATCCGACACGGGAATAGGAATTCCTGAAAATAAGCGCAAAATTATTTTTGAAGCTTTCCAGCAAGCGGACGGTTCAACAAAAAGAAAATACGGAGGTACCGGATTGGGCTTATCCATCAGCCGTGAACTGGCAAGCGCCCTGGGTGGAGAAATCCATCTGGAAAGCGAAGAAAACAAAGGCAGCACCTTTACCTTGTTTCTGCCCCTTCAGTTCACTTCTTCCGGAGACGAATCAAATGATTTGCACATTGAAATAAAGGATAAGCTGCCGGAAGTAAGGAAGGCAATTCATAAAATAAAGGCCATTGAAACCGATGCCATCGATGACCGCAGTAATATCGGGGATAAAGATAAAATCATTCTGATTATTGAAGACGAAGAGCAATATGCAAGGATCCTTCTTGATTTTGTTCGAAAAAGAAATTACAAAGGAATAATCGCCGGTCAGGGGAATACGGGAATAAGCTACGCGAGGCATTACAGACCGGACGCTATTATCCTGGATATGAAATTGCCGGTGATGGACGGGATGGAAGTATTGAGACAGATTAAGAATGATCCCGAACTGCGGCATATTCCTGTACAGATTATTTCCGCGTATGAAAGCAGCAGGAAGGGATTGGGTCTGGGCGCTTATGACTATTGCAAGAAGCCAATTTCTGTGGAACAGCTGCAAAATGTGTTTGACAGGGTGGAAAAATTTGTAGGAAAAAAGCCCAAAAAATTACTTGTCATAGAAGATGATATCACTCAAAACGGGGCCATTCGCGAGTTGATTGGTAACAATGAAGTCGAGTGCTTTGCGGCACATACCGGCAAAGAAGCATATGAAAAATTGCTTAATGAGGATTTTGACTGCATTATTCTGGACCTGGGTCTTCCGGATATTTCCGGTTTTGATCTTCTTGAGAAAATAAAAATTGAGGGCAAACTAAACAAAATACCTGTCGTGATCTATACCGGCAGGGAGTTGAGCAAAGATGAAAACATGCGGCTCGGCAGACTGGCCGATACGGTCGTGTTGAAGACAGCCGAATCAACTGAAAGGTTGCTGGACGAAACCACCTTGTTTTTACATAAAATAGAATCTACATTGCCCAAGGAAAAGCAAGCCATCATACGGAAGCTGCACCGAACCGATGAAGTGCTTAAGGACAAAACCATATTGCTTGTGGATGACGATATCCGGAATATTTATTCACTGTCAAATGCACTGGCTGATGAAGGAGTGGAATGCATCATCGCGGAAAATGGCCAGGTTGCATTGAACATGTTAAATGAAAACCCGCTCATCGACCTGGTGCTGATGGATGTTATGATGCCCGAAATGGACGGGCACGAGGCAACTATGGAAATTAGAAAAATCGAAAAATTCAGTAAACTGCCTATTATAGCATTAACTGCAAAAGCAATGAAGGGCGACCGGGAGAAATGCCTTGCGGTGGGCATGTCTGATTATATAGCCAAACCCGTTAATGTTGAACAATTGCTTTCTTTAATGCGGGTATGGTTATACAAATGACCTAAGGGGATTGCTGCCAAACACTTGAACATGACGATATCCATTGAAAAAAAAGAATTAAGTGAACTGTTAGAAGCGGTGCGTTCTTTATATGGGTACGATTTTTCGGATTATGCCCCTTCCTCAATAATGAGAAGGATAACTCATTTTATGAGAACCCGAAAAATTGAAACGCTGGAAACACTGAAAGTGATTTTGCTGGATAATGAGGTTGTTTTCGAGGAGTTTGTTCGCGAACTTTCCGTGACGGTAACGGAAATGTTTCGCGATCCTTCCTTTTACAAATATCTGAGAGAAAAAGTCATGAAAAGGCTGGCTACGTACCCGGTTATAAAAATATGGGTTGCCGGCTGTGCCACCGGGGAAGAAGTGTATTCAATTGCTATCCTTTTGCAGGAAGCGGGATTGTTGAGCCGGTCTATTATTTATGCTACAGACATCAATCAGCGATCTATAGAGATTGCAAGGCAGGGAATTTATGCGCTGGGACAAATGAAGCTACATACCCAAAACTATCTTCATTCGGGTGGTGAAAATGAGTTTTCTGAATATTATACGGCGAAGTACAATTCGGCGCTGATTAACCAATCGCTTAAGAAAAATATTATTTTTTCGGCGCATAACCTGGTAACGGATAGGTCTTTCAATGAATTCCAGTTGATCTCATGCCGGAATGTGTTGATTTATTTTAATCAGACTTTGCAGACGAAAGTGATTAACCTCTTTTATGAAAGTCTGTGCCCTTTGGGATTTCTGGTTTTGGGTAACCGGGAAACATTATTGTTCAGCGATAGAAAGGATGAAATGGAAGTAATGAATAAAAAAGAAAGGGTTTTCATGAAGCGAGGGAAACTTTAACAGGATAAATGCACATGGGAACAAAGGAAAACTCACTCACTATCCTGATCGTCGATGACAAGGAGGCCAATATTTTCGCTTTAGAAAAATTATTGGAGAATAACGGACGTACAATATTGAAGGCCACAAGTGGTCGGGAAGCATTGAAAATTTCCCTGGAAAAGGAGATTGACCTCCTCATTCTCGACGTGCAAATGCCCGAAATGGACGGGTTTGAAGTTGCCCAAATTTTGAAAACAAATAAAAAAACGGAGGATATTCCCATCATATTTGCCACTGCAATAAAAAAGGAACGCAGGTCGCTCATGAAAGGTTTTGAAGAAGGCGCCGTCGATTATCTCTTTAAGCCGCTTGATCCGGATGTGACCAAAGCCAAGGTATCTGTTTTCCTGAAAATTCAGGAGCAGAAAAAAGAATTGCTGAGGAAGAACCACTCACTGGAAAAAGCAGAGAAACAAATCAAGCAACTGAACTTTGATTTGCAGAAAAATCTGGAGCAATTGGAGGCAATGAACAAGGAATTGGAATCATTTTCTTATATGGTTTCGCACGACTTGAGAGCACCGTTGAGAGCTGTAGATGGTTATTCGCAAATGATTGTGGAAGAACATATAAATGAGTTGGGTGAAGAGGCCACGCGCCTTTTCAATACCATACGTTATAACGCAGAAAAAATGGGCAGATTGATTGATGATCTGCTGGACTTTTCCAGAATAGGAAAAAAGGAACTCAGGAAAACGGAGCTGAACATGGAGGAACTGGTGGAAGCGGTAATAAGGGAAATTGGACAATTGAATAAGCTGAAGCCGGATATTAAAATAAAGTCATTGTTGCCTCTTTATGCCGATTGCGGATTGATGTATCAGGTGTTTATGAACTTGATTTCCAATGCGGTTAAATATTCAGGCAAAAAGGAACATCCGGAAATCGAGATCGATTCGCGGATGGAAAAAGGGCAGGTTATCTATTCGATAAAAGACAATGGGGTTGGGTTCGATATGAAGTACGCACATAAATTGTTTGGCGTTTTTCAGCGATTGCACAATGATGATGTATTTAAAGGCACAGGCATTGGTTTGGCGATCGTTCAGCGTATCATCACAAAACATGGAGGGAGTGTTTGGGCCGATGCCAAGACCAATGAAGGAGCCATCTTCTATATTTCCATTCCTCAAAAAC
>PLXK01000262.1 GCA_003151415.1 Bacteroidota bacterium | reverse complement strand
ATGGCAAAGACGATCCCGATGGAAGACAACAAAACCGCAGGGTTGAGATGAAGATCACGGAAATCAACTGATCCGATCATCGCATCTTCAAACAAAAGGAAAGGACCAGCGGTTTGTTAAAAAAATACAAATTCTCAACCTTTTTTGTTTTCTGCAGTCCTACAGGTGAATTCAATCCCGATTACTCACCTTAATACCCATTGTATGAAAACGATTCTTGTTTCCCTTCTTCTGGCCTTTTGCCTTCTCATGGNNAATCCTGCAGCGCTTCGGCGCATCTTGGCAAAGCCAATGTTTCAAAGCCCGATGCCAATGAAGCCGATTCAAAAATCTGGTTCAAGTATTACGAAGATCAACTCGATGCCTATGGAGGCAATGCCATCGCACCTATCGGCGAAGCTTTGGAAGCAGAAGGTTATCAGCCCATGCCAGGCACCTACAACCAGGCGGCCATCGATGGTTATCAGCAGGCCGTACTGGAATGGGGAGTCAAACAAAGACAGGCAGACAAAGGCAAGGCGGCAGGCATTGCCGGAGGGGTGTTGGCCATGTGTCTTATACCAGTAGTGCTGGTGTTTTCCCTGATTCACACCTCACCCACGCATCCCTGATGTACTGGATTTCATCCGGTATTCACCGGGCGATTTGTTTCAGGAGCCATTTTCGATTCAAAAAAAATGGCTCCTGCTTTATGTTAAAAACGCAGGAAGCGATACTAATTCATCACGTCACTCGTTTTTAAGAATAAATCAGCAAATCATGGAACGATCTCCTTTATTCAGCAGTGATCAATTGAAAAGTATCGGACTGAGTCTTGTCTGCTGTGTGGGTCTCGTCTTTGTCCTTGGTTTTATCAATATGAGAACCGAAAAAAGGCCTGTTGAACAAGGGCATATTCTGCAGATCAACCAGGAGAGGGGTTTGCCTGGCCCGGATGTACAAGAGACCGCTCCTGAAAAACAGAACAGCCATACTGTGCCGCAGGAACCGTATGTTTCAGGCAAAACAAATTCTTCTGAAATCAACTCTGGTAAATTTCTTACAGCCGGCGAATCCAGTCAACCTTTTCATCCTCTTGCAGAACCGGCGTCCGAGCATTTAACTGCTGAGCCGGCCGGAGTCAATGAAGCACCGAAAGCCGGCCCGAAAGAAAGCACAGAACCCATTGACCTTTCAGGCGGAGTCGTTTTAAAAAACCGGCATCTTACAGCACCGGCATTGCTGAATGGCACACAACAGGAAGAAGGCATTGTAGCCGTTGAAATTACGGTGGATGCGGATGGAAATGTAACCGGGGCCAGGGCTGTTTCAAAAGGATCGACCATTACCGACCGAAAGCTCTGGGCAAAAGCCCAGCAGGCAGCCACAGAGGCCAAATTTGACAAGACTACGGCCACCGGCGATGAGCAACATGGCATTTATTACTTCAAATTTTCCTTCCTTTAGGCCACACCCGTACTGGAAATCCTCTTAAAACCGCCATTCACTCAATCAAACCCGCAATTGGCTGGATAGGCTTCGGCTGCGTCCTGACTTCGCGTAATTTAGCCCTACAAACCCTGATTTTCGGGTCGGGGAGGCTCAGAGGCAATAAATAAACGTATTGATTTTCAATGTTTTATTTGACCTGTGGCTTAATTAGTGGTACATTTAATACGCATTTTGGATTCTCTTCGTTTAACAAAGTATAAAAAAAACATATGGCTATGAAAAAAATACTTTCCGCTATTGCCTTTGTATTGCTTCTTGCTTCTTCATCGCATGTTTTTGCACAAACCGGCGCAAATGGAGCAGATGCTAAGCCAGCAGTTCTGGACACCATGGTGACCAATAAAAACGAAAAGATTGCCGGCAAAATAACCCGGATCACCGAATCGGAAATTGAATACAGAAAAGGTTTCGAAGCCGATGCTCCGATTTATGTCGTGTCGAGAGAACGCATCCGGCAAATCATCTGGGCCAATGGCAAAAAAGAATTGCTGCTGGCCGATGAAATGGATGTAAATAAGGAAAGAGAAATTCTTGACAAACGCTCGGTCATCAAGTTCCATTTCTTTTCTCCTCTGGCCGATCAGATTACCTTCTCTTATGAGCACTGCCTGAAAGTGGGAACCAATATTGAGGTGACGGCTGGCCTGATTAATAACAGCATTATGCCCAACAACAACAATTCGGTGCTGATCCAGGGCGGATTGGTGTCGGGCGGTGTGAAGTTCTTTCTTGGAGAAGATTACTATATAAACGGAATGAAATACGCACATCCGCTGAAAGGAAAATACTTCAAGCCCGAAGTTGATTTCTGTTCCTTCACCATGAGAGGAGTCGAAAATGTAACCTCACTGGCCCTGATGATCAATTACGGGCGTCAGTTTGTTCTGGGCAATGTGCTGACTTTTGGTTACAGCGTTGGTTTGGGTTATGCCTTTTCAGACTCCAATTATTCAAACCCCAATCTGAATTACAATTATTACAACGGGAATTACGGCAATTATTCCAACCCTTCGAACCCCAAAAACATTCCGAATGATCTCTACTCCCATTACCTGTTCAGTCCCGCCACCCCTATAGCTGTGAAAGGAACTGTAACCATCGGTTATATCTTCAAATAGCACCGGCACAATCACCGCATTTTCATTCAAAAAAAATCCCGTTGCAGTTAATGCAACGGGATTTTTTTTGAAGCGACGGCTCTTTATTTCAATACAATTTTTTTGCTTGTCACCGAATAGGCTCCGAAATAACCCAGTGCTCCGTTGCTTACATTGGTAATGGGATTAGCCGGAGGTGCGGAAAAAGGATTTCCAGTATTGAGTGTTTGCCTTAAGCTGTTATAGAAATCAAATGCAGTCTTGTCAAAGGAAACCAGATCGATTTTAACCGTATCATCCAGAGCCAGTGAGCGATCGCTTTGGCTCTCGTGCAGAAATGTCCCGTTTGCCAGATGGTCGGACACCACCGGATTGTTGCTGATATCCCTTACAGAAGTGCTGTTGCGGTATAACCTGAATCCGTAATAATTACCCAAAGCCGGCGGGTCGTGAAACCAACAGTCAACAACAAAGGAAGGTGGATCCAGGCTTCCCGGAGGAGGAGGAACGGCTTTGTAACTCAGCGAATCGATGTGTACGGAATCGGTGAGCGTGGCCGATGCTGTGTACCTCTGATTTTCTGTATTGACGAACAAGGTATATCGCCTTCCGATTACACCCCGAAGGCTTTTGGTGACATAGCATCCCGGCAGGCTTTCCTGCAAAGTTTCGGAAACACCCTGATCGTCGCTGATGATGACCTGTGCACCCGACTCCACAGGCGAGATCTTTGAAGTAAAGTAATCTGTCGACCGGGTCAGACGGATCAGGTAGGGGCCCGGCAGATTGCTGATAAAACCGTCCACCACCAATTTAGGTGCGGCCGTATTCAGATCAATGGTCACGACCTCCGTGCAGGAACTGATTCCCAGAATCAAAGCAAGAAGGATAACCCGGTTTTTCATGGGTATTGGCTCTTTAAAATTTGAAATTGTAAGTTACTGCCGGCACCACGCCAAAGAGCCATGTCCGCACG
>PLXK01000197.1 GCA_003151415.1 Bacteroidota bacterium | reverse complement strand
TCGAAAGGAGAAGGAAGCCTGGACGTTTATTTAGGGCTGAGGTGAACCGGCTGCTTCGCAAGGAGCGGCCGGTTTTTTTCATTGTCCTGAATAAATAACAAGGAATTTTATTTGTTTTCTGATTTATCGGGAAGCAAAAACAAAATGAAGACGGAAACAATGGGCAGAAACAAACCAATGATAAACCAGGTCTTGAAAGGCCGTCCCATGCGGCGGGCAAGATTTCCGGCAATCATCGGGAAGACCGTAAGTGCCGAAATAAACATCGATGTGAGAAAGAGAAGTCCCATGTGCTCTGCAAATATAAAACATTCTGGCTGGCTTCGGCTACGCTCTGCCACCGTCGACTCGGCCGCCATAAGCGGAGCTGTTAAAAGGTAGCTGAGCGGAGCCGAAGCTAGATCCAGCCATTCATTTTATAGTACGCTATGGCGGTAAATTCGCGGAGGCAGGTTATTTCCAGTTTCAGGTAATTCCAGAAATTATACCGCAAACTCTGATAGGAGGAAACATCAGGAACAAACGGTTTTCCTCCCAGTTTTTTATAATCGAAACCCAGATCCACGAACATCGCATTTTCAAAACTGGCCTGTCCGCCCACATGTAAAAAACCGGCCTTGCGGAAAGTCTGCACCGTGCGCCGCATGTTTTCGGTGGAGGTGACGATGACAATGTTTTTTGTCAGCAGATCCGGAAAATCATCGGCTACGGTCATGGCCTGTTCGCGGGTGTTGGTTCCGCTTTTTTCGGTGAGAATGCGGGATGAATCCACCCGCCTGAGCATCAGCTCTTCGCGCATGAGATCGATAACAGCGGTGTCTTTGGGGTGAACAATAAGCACTTTGCTTTCGGGATAGGTTTCGGCAAGGGCGGAGGTGTAATACAGGCGAATCAGGTTGGCTTCACTGGGCATGCCGCTGCCGCCCAAAAAGACAATGGCATCGGGTTTAAACGTGTATGTGCTCTTGCTCGTTCCCAGCCAGGAACAAACATCATAGGGTATCCGCGTAAAAGAAAGGAGGATCAGCAAAAAGGAAAATACACCCAGAACAAGGAATATCCACCTGAAAATCCGTTTTGTGTACAGTATGATGTTCTGCATGGTCTTGCGAATATAGGGAATTCGGCAAAGACTCGTGTTCTGTTGAGGCAGAGACGGAATAATATTTGGAGTTTGGAAAAATGCATTGTCGTGTTCCCGGGGTGGGGTGGTATCCACGACCTGAAGGTTGTGGCAAATTGAAATTGAAAAAAATAAAAGCCCCGATAGGTTCACTAGGGGGCTTTTTCATTCCCGGAATTTACACCGATATTTGCGCATGCTTAGCTTCCCTTTCTCTTCCAAACAAAAAACATTGGTCTTTCTGCTGATTCTTTGTGTCTCCTGCGTCGGCAAGTTCAAATCCATTAAAGGCCACAGGGGTTTTTATGTTTCCTCGCAGGAGGTGGCCCTTAAGATGTATCAGTCCCGGAATCAATTCTACGAACTGAAAAAACACGATACCATTGTCAGCATTGGCGCTGAATCGGGCTGCAATGAAGTTATTTATGGCCTTCTGACAGACAGTCTGAATTTTATTTTGGAAAATATTTCCTCCAAATATCTCAACCCAAAAGAAGTTGATTTTTCAAAGTCCTATTACGAAAAGATGTTTGCCAAACCCACTACAGCAAACTATACCATTCAAATTGGAAATGATACCAGCACTTTGCTGCCTTCTTCGTCCTGCACAAAAGTGATGGTGGAAAACAGCCTGCATGAATTTTCGGAGCCCAGTAAAATGATCCGTGAGCTGAACCGTATCCTCAAACCCGGGAGTGATTTATATCTCTTCGAACGATTAAGTACGCCCAAGCATCCTATACATGGGGCTTGCAACAAACGCCTTTTCTCAAAAGACGAGCTGCTGGATCTGATGAGCAAAGAACATTTCAGTTTTGTAAAAACGGAAGTGTTTGAAGGAGTGAATCTGTTTAAATTCAGGAAGAACTGAGTGGGGTATTCGGGACATTTAAACAACAACAACAACATTACCACGGAGGCACGGAGAGCACAGAGAAAAACACGGAGAGGTTTTCGTAAACCCTAGGTTGTCCTCCGTGGCCTCCGTGCCTCCGTGGTAAAAAAATGTCCGATCTTCTTATTTCTTCTCCTCCGAATAAACCGACTTCTTCACAAAAGCCTTGCATACCAGAACAAAGAAAGGGATATACATCAGCGCATGGGCCAGGCCAAGATGCTCCAGTATCTTTTCCGAACGCACCTTGCTGTTTTCCGAAATCAGGTAAAGCACCGGCACCAGAATCAGGGTGAGGAAGGTTGCAAAACCCAGACCGAATATCATCGTCCAGGCCAGCGGACCCCAGAACGCCACACTGTCGCCACCAAAATACAAATGCGGATTGAGTTCTGTGAAAAGCTTGGCAAAGTCGATGTTCAGTCCCACAGCCAGCGGAATCAAGCCGAGTATGGTTGCCGAGGCGGTCAGGATAACGGGTGTCATCCGTGTTTTGCCGGCTTCGACAATGGCTTCATAAGCCGTCATGCCTTGTGCCCGCATCAGATCGGCAAATTCAACGAGCAGAATTCCGTTTCGAACCACAATACCGGCCAGGGCAATGATTCCCACTCCGCTCATCACGATAGACATGTCCATCTTGAAAATAGCCACACCCAGCAACACACCGATGATGCTGAAAAAGATTTCGGTGAAGATGATGAGCGGTTTGCTGATGGAGTTGAACTGAATGACCAGGATCATTAAAATAAGGGCCATGGATATGAGCATGGCGTGACCCAGGAAAGAACTGGTTTCCTTTTGATCTTCCTGTTCGCCGGTCATGAGCAAGGTGATGCCTTCTCCTTTTCTGAAATCGGTAACGGCATTCTGTACTTTGGCCACAACCTCATTGGGGTTCTGTCCCACGCTCACGTTCGAGGATAAGGTGATGATCCGTTTCTGGTTTTTGCGTTTGATTCCGCCGTAGGTGTTCTCATACCGGATGTCGGCAAAGGTTGCCAGCGGAACCTGACGTATCGCCCCCTGCATGGCCATGTCGCGGTAAGTGATCTTCAGATTTCTCAGTGCATCCACATTGTTTCGCTGATCTTCCTTGTAACGCACCTGAATGGGGTACTCATCTTTCTGATCGCGGAATTTGGCATACTGATCCTGGCCGAAAACACCGTTTCTTATTTCGGAACCGATTTGTCCGGCAGAGATGCCTTCGCGGTTGGCCCGCTCGCGGTTGATGTCAAAAACAATTTCGGGTTTGTTGTTCTNNTGGGCCGGCTTGTTCGTGCGCCACTGTAATTTCGGCACCCGCAACTCCCTTCACTGTTTTTTCAATTTTGTCAAAGAGTTCGGATGTTGATTTTCCATGACGGTCGCCAAAGGGAACAAAAGAAACGGCTATCCG
>PLXK01000263.1 GCA_003151415.1 Bacteroidota bacterium | reverse complement strand
GAGGAACTCTCCAAGGATTACGCCGGGAAAGCCGTTGTCGGAAAAGTGAATGTTGACACGAACCCTGAAATATCCATGAAGTTTGGCATACGCAATATTCCGACGATTCTCTTTTTCAAAGACGGAAAAGTAGTAGACAAACAGGTTGGTGCGGTTCCTAAAGCAACACTTGCAGCAAAACTGGATGCACAACTGAAATAATCATCCTAACTTGAATGAACAGCCGGAACAAACCGGCTGTTCTTCTTTTTTTGATTTTTCAAAACAGAAACAAGTTACAGGAATCTTCTGGCAGTCCGTTCCAAAACTTCCAAACCGCTTTGCCGAAGGCGGATGATGCCGACAACGAAACAGTCATGTCCGAACCGATCAAGCAGCAGGAAATACAGCAATTCAGTCACCTCGAGCTATTGGCCCGTCAGGTGGTCGAAGGCTTCATAACCGGCTTGCACAAAAGTCCGTTCCACGGCTTTTCAGTTGAATTTGCAGAACACCGCCTCTATAACAAGGGAGAACCGACGAAGCACCTGGACTGGAAACTTTTCGGTAAAACGGATAAGTTATTTGTTAAACGGTATGAGGAAGAAACCAATCTTCGCTGCCACCTTGTCATCGATGATTCTTCGTCGATGTATTTCCCGGTTCCCGAAGGGAAAGAGAGCCCCCCGAATAAAATCACCTTCGCCATCTGTTGCGCCGCTTCACTCATGGTGTTGCTGAAAAAACAGCGCGATGCGGTGGGACTCAGCATTTTCGGCGATCATGTTGAGCTGAATACATCGGCCAAGTCCAGTTCGCTTCATCACAAAATCCTGATGACCGAGCTTGAAAAGAGACTGGAACAAATTTCTTCTGAAACCAAGCGGAAAACACTCGCTGTCGAAGCACTCCACGAAATTGCCGAAAGCATCCACAAACGCTCGCTTGTCATAATTTTCAGCGATATGTTTGATTCAAGGACCAATCCGGAAGAGCTCTTCTCTGCCCTCCAGCATCTCAGACACAACAAGCATGAAGTGATCCTCTTTCATGTGGTTGACAAAAAGNNACCCGAACGAAGTCAAGGAAAACTATGTTAAAGCGATCAATGAATTCAAAGCCGAACTGAAGCTCCGGTGCGGCCAATACAGGATCGATTTTGTTGAAGCCGATATCAATCAGGGCTTCGAACAAGTGCTTCTGCCCTATCTGCTCAAACGGACCCGGATGAAATAATTTCCGCAAAGCGGGCAGCGTACCAATACCCTAACTCATGAAAAAGACGGTCGTCTTCCTTCTGCTTCTGTACAACGCCTGTTTATTTGCCCAGTCCACCCAATGGCATGTCAACCCAGCTGAGAAGGAAACAGCACCTGTCACACTCTTCAAGGACCCTCTTTACATTTCGGTGCTCAAAGACCGTATCTTCCTCAAATGCCCTGCAACTGCCAAAAGTGAACCCCGGCCGCATAACCTGATGGAAGCGCCTCCTTCTGAAGAGCAGGAGACTCGTATTCTGTTTGACCTGGGAGACAAGCGCATGGTCATCTTTGCACAGGAGATGAATGCCCTGGCCGGAAAAAATTTGCTCAAAGATGTCAAATCCCTTTACACAAATGCCGAGCGGGCGGATTATGTCTTTCAGGAAATAAACACGCCTGACAGCATGCCGGCTGTGCTAACACTTCCTGCCAAACACGACACGAGCCAGGAAGCCATCCTGATCAATTCAGTGCTTATTGAAACCAAAGACAGCAGCCTGATCCAGATTGGAGCATACATCAATCCCAAAGCCTATTCAAGCCTGAAGGCATATCTCGCTCTGTCCGACAGTATCCTCAAGAGCGCAATCGCCGGCAACCGTAAAATTGAGTTTCATGCCCGAAACGCATCCCTCCCATTGGCGGGAAACCTTAGTAAGCTGATCGCCGAAATACCGGACCATTATCTGACGATCATCAAAAAAGGAGATGATTTTACAACATACCAAATCAGGAAGATTCAAAATATAACCACTTCAATTCCCGGAGGCATAATTATCTATTCGGGCTCCCATCCAAGCCTTCTGGCTCCGACATATAATTTCAGTCCTGAAAACGGCAAAGAAAAGACAGACCTTTTTCTTGGAAAAAAGATGCGCTGGACCTGCTATGACGATGAAACCAAAAAGCTGCATCTGAAAGAGCTGATCTATGATGAAGGCAAAGGGCTCAAAATCCATATTGCCATTGTTGCTTCTTCCGAAAAGGAACTTGAAGCCCTTGACAAGATTGTGCGGAAAATGATTCTCCGAAACTAAATGCGGATGCGTCCTGGCTTCCTCGGTTAATATGTATATTTACAACAGACAACCACCTCCATGAACGAAGTGCTGAAAAAATACCTCAAGAACAAAATCTCACTGAATGAAGAGCAGTTGGAGTATTGGGGTTCATTACTGACTTTGCGGGATTTAAACAAAAACGACTTCCTGCTCCGCGAAGGGGATATTTCAAAACATACCGCTTTCGTAACCAAAGGCTGCCTGCGACTCTATTCGATCGATTTGAAAGGAAAGGAACATATCCTTCAGTTTGCACCGGAAGAATGGTGGATCGGAGATATGGAAAGTTTTTCAAAAAATACGCCATCCTCCTATTTTATTGATGCCATTGAAGATTCTGAAGTGCTGCTGATGGACCTTCCGGCTCAGGAGACATTGTTTCGGCAGATTCCGGAAGCGGTTGCCTTTTTCCAGCAACTGATGCAAAACAGGCAAGTGGCTACACAAAAAAGAATCATCTTTTCCATGAGTGCCTCGGCCGAGCAGCGCTATCTTGATTTCATCAAAACCTACCCTTCTTTTACCCAGCGCGTGCCTCAGCACATGATTGCTTCGTATCTCGGCATCACTCCCGAATCGCTGAGCCGGATCAGAAAACAGGTAATCACAAAAAAATAGTTTTTCATCCAGAGAAGCTTCCTTTTTTCCAAATGCATTTCTTACCCTATATCAATGCATATCGCTTCGCGTGCATGTAATTTTGTCTCGTAATTCTTCATTTAAGCATCCAATCATGCTGAGACGAGAGCTTATTAAAGTATTGGCCTTATTACCCCTATACCAAAGGAACATGAATAAGAATCATGCCCTTCGGCATGTACCGTTCTAAGCCAGTTTAATGGATAAAAAAAATCATTAAACTGACTAAGAACGGATAAAACTACAAAAGCCATGAAACTGCAGGAACTGAAAAAGATCACCGATACCTTTGCCAAAAGCGATAAAATGCCCGCTTTTTTTATAGGACACGGCAATCCGATGAATGCCATTCTGGACAATCCGTTCACAAAAAGCCTGGAGGTGATGGGTAAATCCGTCTTGCAAAAACCCAACGCCATTCTGGTTGTTTCCGCTCACTGGCTGAGCCGGGGAACATTTGTAAGCACGAGTCCAAAACCTGAAACCATTTATGATTTCGGAGGATTTCCCGCTGAGCTCTATAAGGTGACATACCCCGCACCCGGATCGCCTGAGTACGCAAGAGAACTGATGAAAGACATCCCGCTTGTAAAAGAAGATCCGGAACAGGGGCTTGATCATGGAGCATGGACCATTCTCAAACACATGTTTCCAAAAGCCGACATCCCTGTTTTCGAAATGAGTATCGACTACCATCAACCCATGCAGTATCATTTTGATCTCGCCGCACAGCTGAGTTCTTTGCGACAAAAAGGAGTCCTGATCATCGGCAGCGGAAACATTGTTCACAACCTGAGTCTCTGGTTTGCCAAAAAAGACGAGAGTCCTTACGACTGGAACATCGAATTCGACGAGTGGGTAAAAGACCGCATCAATCAGCGTGATTTCCAGAGTCTGATCCATTATGAAAACAAGGGTGCATCTGCCAAACTGGCCGTGCCTACGCCCGATCATTACATACCCATGCTTTACAGCCTGGCTCTTGCCGGAAAAGAGGAAGCCATCCAATTTACCTATGAAGAAGTTTTTTCGGCAGCCAGCATGCGTGCTTTCCGGATCGGATAAAAAACAAATCAATCAATTAAAACAATAATAAAAACAAAAAATGGAAACCAACACCACCACCCAGACAAAATGGAGCATCGACAAAGCTCACTCGCAGATTCAGTTCAAAGCCAAGCACCTGATGATTACTACGGTAACCGGCACATTCAAGAATTACGATGCTGAGATCGAAACCGATGGAGATGACTTCGGCAAGGTGAATATTAAGTTCAGCGCCGATGCCAGTTCTGTAGACACCAACAGTGAACAGCGCGATGGCCATTTAAAAGGAGAAGATTTTTTCGATGCCGCCAAATTCCCCCAAATCAACTTTGTATCCACCGCTATGGAGAAACAGAGCAGTTCCGAATATATTCTGAGCGGCAATCTGACCATTCGGGATGTGACCCTGCCCATCAAACTGAAAGCAGAGTTTGGAGGAATCGCCAAAGATCCCTGGGGAAATACAAAAGCAGGTTTTGAAATTTCCGGAAAGATCAACCGCAAAGATTTCGGATTGAAATTCCACGTGGTCAATGAAGCCGGAAACCTGCTTGTGAGCGATGAAATCAAATTGCTTGCAGAGATTCAGTTGATGAAGCAAAAAGCAGAATAATCACAACCTTTGTTTTTTTTCTACAAAGGCATTTGGTCGCTTGCCCAAGCCAGGATAAAACCCATGTAATTTTATTACATGGGTTTTTCATTTTCTGCTCCAGCGCTGCCGCACGGTGAAACGGAGGATTTTTTATGTCATTCATAATGTGTAATTTTCAGCAATATCCCCATTAAACACCTTGCTGTTATTTTTATAAAACTCCTTTTCTTCATGAAACCCACAAAAACTCTGTTCATTCTTTGTCTTGCACTTCTGGGTATGCATCATTCGGTTGTAGCACAAAAATTCTTCAGCAATCAGCCCGGACAGCATCCAAAGACATTGAAAGAAATGCAGATCCAGTTCGATGCCTGGGCAAAGAAAACGGATTTGAAAAACACCCGCAACTGGAAATATTACAAACGCTGGGAGAATGAAATGCAATACCACACCGATTCCACCGGCGAACCGGCAGATCAGGCAATCTTCATTCACGAAGCCCTGCAATATACAGCCGGCAGACAAACCCGCTCTTCCACGGGCTTTTCAGCATTCGCCTGGACACCTTCAGGCCCCAATACCGTTCCCAACAACGAGACAGGATATATGGAAAATGGCATTGGCCGCATCAATTGCATCGCATTTCATCCAACCGATCCCGGCACCTATTTTGTTGGTGTGGCTCAGGGCGGCTTATGGAAAACAACCAACGACGGGCTTTCCTGGATTCCGTTGACAGACAATCTGCCCATTCTCAGGATCAGCGATATCTCCATCGATCCTTCCAACCCCAATACCATGTATATTTCTGTCTGCGATTTTGAATACATTGATTTCAATCTGATGGTGGGCGGCGTTAAACGCAATACAAGCGCCGGCCTGGGTGTTTACAAAACCACTGATGGCGGTAATTCATGGACAGCCACCGGCCTCACCTTTCAGCTGAGCAATGGCGACGGATCCCTGATTCGCCGTGTGCTTGTCAATCCGGCCAACCCCAGCAAGCTCGTTGCCGCCGGCGTGAATGGACTTTATCTCTCTTCAGACGCCGGAACCACCTGGACCCGCCAGCTTGATTCTCTTTTCTGGGATCTTCAACAGGATCCGATGAATGCAAATACCATTTACGCAGCCAGCGGATGGCTCGCCGGCAGCGTGAGAGGACATGCGGGAATCTTTAAATCCACCGATTTCGGAAACACCTGGACCTTGCTTAACACCGGTATCCCTTCCACCGGATCGGTACAAAGGATTCGCATCGGCATTGCTCCTTCAGACAACAACTACATTTATGCCATTGCGGTGGACCAGAACTCGAGCTTGTATGGCACTTACCGCTCGACCGATGCGGGCATCAGCTGGACATACATTTCGCCAACTTTGAATGTATTTGATGGAGCAACAGGCTCTGCAGGAGGCGGACAAGGCACCTATGACCTGGGCTTTACCGTGGATGCAACAAACAAAATGATACTTTACGTAGGCGGCGTGAATCTCTATGTCTCCAACGATGGAGGAAGCACCTACAACCCGGCCACACACTGGACCCTGCAATACGGGCCCACCATACATGGCGACATCCATTTCATCGCGCAAAATCCGCAAACCAACAACATGTTCGTATGCAGCGACGGCGGTGTATACCGAACCACTTCCATCATTCCGCAATCCTGGGCAACGGCCAACTCAACACCCTGGCCCACGCAATGGACACACATCAGCGATGGCATGCAGATTTCTTCGCTTTACCGCATCTCCAGCTCCAAGGGCACAAGCGGGCAGCTTCTTGCCGGGGCGCAGGACAACGGAAGCATGTATTTTGACGGAAGCATCTGGAACACCATCATCGGCGGCGATGGGATGGACAACTGGATTGATCCGGTAAACAACCAGAATCTGGTGGGCTCTTCGCAGTACGGAAATTTTGCCATGTCGAACAATGGAGGTTTATCGAGCAATGGAATCAATCCCAATGTGAACAACGAAACCGGGGAATGGACAACACCGCTGACAGCCGATTACAACATTTCCGGAACGCTTTATGCCGGATTCCAGAACGTCAACATCTCCAACGACGGGGGCAATTCATGGAACGCATTGAGTCCCCTGCCCGATGTGCAGAACCACAACAATGAACTTTCGGCCATTGCTGTTGCCTATACCAATTCCAATGTGATATACGCAGCCAAACGCGTGCGTTACGAGTTCAATGCCAACGGCAGCATGTATGTGACCCAAAACGGGGGCAGCACCTGGACCGATATCACTGCCGGCCTTCCCCCCGCCCAGTATTACACCTCCATCGATGTGAGTCAGAAAACCGAAAATACAGCTTATGTGTCCATTGCCGGATTTACAGCAGGAATCAAGGTATTCCAGACCAGCGATGGCGGGGCCACCTGGCAGAACATTTCTTACAATCTGCCCAATATTCACATCAACTGTGTAAAAACCGTACCGGGCAGCGACAGCGTGATGATCGGAACCGATCTGGGAGTATACATCCTCAGCCGCACGACCAATACCTGGATCAATGAAAGCGCAGGTTTGCCCAATGTCATTGTCAGCGATATTGAATTCAATCCGGCGCTTCATAAAATCTACATCTGTACTTTCGGCCGCGGGGTCTGGGAAAGTGATGCGGCGCTCGGTGTGGGTGCCAATGCCTCCATAGAAATCGGCGCCAAACTGTTTCCTTCGCCCAACAAAGGTTCATTCACCATCGGGCTGAGCGATGCCAATGCTGCGAGCGAAAGTCTGCATCTGGACATTATCGACATCACCGGCCGGATCGTTTACACGACAACTTTAGCCGGGCAAACGACCTATCCCTTAAAGCTGAACCTGCTTTCGGGGATGTATTTTGCCAGGATTAAGGGGAAGAAACTGAGCGGGGTGAAGAGTTTTGTGGTGGAGTAAGCCCTG
>PLXK01000110.1 GCA_003151415.1 Bacteroidota bacterium | reverse complement strand
AAAACGACCCGGCTAATAACAAAACCATCAGCAATAATACCATCAATGTAATTTTTACTGCAAAAGATGGATCTCTCTGGATCGGTACTGACCGCGGACTCAACCGGTATGATTATGATAAAAAATCCTTTCAGCGGTTTTATCACGACGAGCAGGATCCCCACAGTCTCGGACATAGTACTGTTTATACCCTCTTTGAAGATCATTCCGGAAACTTCTGGGTAGGAACCCGTAACGGTCTTGATAAATTCAATCCTTCCTCTAAAACATTTGAGCATTATACGGTTAAGGATGGATTGCCCAGCAACCTGATCATGGCCATAGAAGAGGATGGGAATGGAGACTTACTCATCAGCACCAAAAACGGAATATCCCGTTTCAATAACAAAACCAAAAAAATCATCAACTACGACCTGAGTGACGGGATTCAGGGTCGACAGTTCTTCCCCAATGCCTCTTGCAAGACGATGGATGGGAAGATGTATTTCGGAGGCACCGAAGGCCTCAATGCATTTTATCCCGACCGGATTCAAAATAACACCTATATCCCTCCGGTCATTATCACCTCTGTTAAAAAGTCCGGTGTTGAAATCAAGCCCGGGAAATCATTTTCCGAAATCAAAGAGCTTGTTTTGCCTTATAATGAAAATTCTCTTTCCTTCGATTTTGTTGCCCTCAGCTTTGCGAATGCCGACGAGAACCAATATGCCTACCGGATGGAAGGCCTGGATAATGAGTGGAAATACAGCGGCAACGTAAGATTTGCCTCATTCTCCAACCTCAGGCCCGGAACCTATATCTTCCAGGTTAAGGCATCGAATGATGATGGTTTATGGAATGAAAAAGGGGCCTCCATCCGAATCATTATTACGCCTCCATTTTGGAAAACAGTATGGTTTTTTGTGCTCTGTGCCGTCTTTGCTCTTTTCCTGGTTTACCTGTATATCAAAAACAGGGAACGGAAATTACTGAAAGAAAAAAGGATCCTTGAACAAAAGGTGGATGAACGAACTGCAGAAGTGATGATGCAAAAGGAGATTGTAGAGACGCAGAACAAGGAAATACGCGACAGTATACTTTATGCCAAACGGATCCAGGAGGCCATCCTTCCTTCTCAGGAAGAAATACTGAAGGCCCTGCCCGACTCCTTTGTACTCTTTAAACCCAGGGATATAGTAAGCGGAGATTTCTATTGGTTTTCAGAAAAGCTGGATAAGTTGGTTATTACCGTGGCCGACTGTACCGGGCATGGAGTACCCGGCGCTTTTATGAGCATGATCGGCAACACACTATTGAATGAAATTGTGAATGAAAAAGAAGTGATTCTTCCGGATGAAATT
This sequence comes from Bacteroidota bacterium, assembly GCA_003151415.1. GTDB lineage: Bacteria > Bacteroidota > Bacteroidia > Palsa-965 > Palsa-965 > Palsa-965. The sequence continues at coordinate 2,731 of PLXK01000110.1, read as the reverse complement.
CTGTTCCAACTGAGGGATAATATTATGAAATGTCTCAAACAGACCGGAGCAGAAGGTGAAAACAAGGATGGAATGGATATTGCGCTTTGTGTGTACGACAAAGTCAATTTGGAAATTTCCTTTGCCGGAGCCAACAACCCCTTTTATCTTGTTTCGGGAGAGGAACTGACTGAAATTAAAGGAGACAAACAACCGATTGGAGTCTACAAAGGAGATACCAAACCTTTCACCAGCCATATTATTAAAGTAAAAAAAGGCGATTGTATTTATATTGCCAGCGATGGTTATGCAGATCAGTTCGGAGGACACAACGGGAAAAAATTTAAATATAAACAGATGAAGGACCTCCTTCTTTCCATCCACAAAGAAAGCATGGCCGGTCAGAAAAAAGTACTGGATAGCAGTATTGAAGAATGGAAAGGGAGCCTCGAACAGGTGGATGATATCCTGGTAGTCGGGTTCAGGATCTGAGCGATAAATAAAACTGATTTTCATGAAAAATATTGTTGTATTCTGCGGTGCCAGCCCCGGCTTGGATCCCGTCTATCAGGAACAAGCCTATTTACTTGGAAAAATTTTTGCTCAGGAGAGCATAAACCTTATTTACGGAGGTGCAAATGTTGGCCTGATGAAAGCGGTAGCAAACGGAGCCATGGAAAACGGTGGAAAGGCTACGGGTGTATTTCCACGCTTTTTAAGTGGACTGGAAGTCGCCCACAAAGGCCTTACAGAACTCATTATTGTAGAAACGATGCACGAACGAAAACTCAAGATGCACGAACTTTCGGATGCAGTCATCGCTCTGCCCGGAGGCTTTGGTACCCTGGAGGAATTATTCGAAATGCTTACCTGGGGACAACTCGGACTGCATCAGAAGCCTATCGGAATATTAAACCTGAACGGATTTTACAATGAGTTGCTGGCAATGGCCGACAAAATGGTAGTGACCGGCTTTTTAAAAGACAGCAACCGAAAAATGCTCATTACCGCTGAAACCATTCCGGCCCTTCTTGACAAAATATTCGAATACAAAACCGATCAGGGGAAGCAATGGATCACGGAAGAAAAAACCTGATTGCAGAGCGCTGACTGATCAGTACTGAGCCCTGTAGAAGCGGTGGTCTTTATCGAGCTTGATGGTATGGTCCTTGAACCAGTAGCCGAAACGCAACCACTTCTCCGTGTTTATCTTATGCCATTCGTTAAAAGCTTTCCTGTCGCCTTCCATCAGAAGCCAATGGTTGTATGCCTCAAACTGTCCCGCTTTGATTACCTCCTTTTGAAAATCAAAAAGGATATTGGGGTATAAGACATTCATATCATTTTTAAAATAGGTATCCACAAAACGCTGCCGGATACGATCGAGGGAGTTCAGCTCGATCTCCGATTCTCCAAGTACTGCTAATGCCAAGGTAGGTTCATACGCTCCCACCCCAAAAGGCATCTTTTTATTTTTCATTGCCACTGTGTCGGAAGGATCGGGGGAAGCCTGTTTGCTGAAATTAATTGTAAACGTAGTATCTGCCCTGAATTTGATCTGGCTCTTATACGTATCAAACAATAATTTGCTGATTTCCTCACTTCGTTTACTGCTCCGTTCCAGATTCACGAATATCTCTCCATAGATCATTCCCCATACAGATTCCGTGGAATGGCAAAAGAGTTTGGAAGCCCAGTAATAATTACTTGCAAAGGCAGGATCGGTTTCGATTCCTTTTTCAAAGTAAACAAGTGCCCGGTTATATTCTTTATGACTTGTTTCATAGAGTCCGCTCTCCTGATACAAACGGCCCGAATGAGGAAATTTCTTTAGTCCGGCCTGATAGGTTTCCATGGCCTTATCCGGTTGTTGAAGGTTTTCAAAACAATTGCCGGCAAGTTCATAGATCAGATCACTCACATCTTTCCGTTCGAAAAGTGCCTGCAGATTTGTAAGTGCAAGAGCATATTCCTTCTTAGCTACCATGGAATAGGCCAGCTCATAAGGATAATCAATGGATTCCGGGTCGAGCTTGATGGCCTGCCCGAGGAGTACCATAGCAGAATCGGTATTACCTGCATCGAGAAGCTTTTGTGCTGTTTTTGCTTTGATGAGGGCTTTCTCCTTTTTATTCTGTGCTGATAAGAGCTGAGCAAAAGCGAGGAAAATAAATCCTAACAACAGAATCCTGGTTTTCATTTCATTTCATCATAACGAAGAATGGAAATGCCCTGTTCATTTTTAACCGCAGCAATCATGGCTCTGGCAATCTGCAGACCAGAGATCGGTCTGTATTTCCGGAGGCTTCCGAACATAAGCGGGGCAATTGCCTTAAACAATAAACCGAATATCCTCTCCCCGCCCCGTCTCTCCGCTCTGCTGCCCGTGATGAATGAAGGTTGCATCAGTACGATTCTGGGGATGTGGATTCTGCTCACGGCCACTTCCATCTCCCCCTTGGTCCGGAGATAGAAATTAGACGATGCAGCAGATGCTCCAACCGAAGAGACAACCATAAACGTTTCTATCTTTTGTTCCTCGCAAATTGCGGCTAACTGAACAGGAATTTCATAATCTACAAAGCGCCTTACCTCTTTGGAAGGAGTTGATTTGATGGTGGTACCGAGGCAGGAAAAGAGTACATCTCCCGAAAGCTCTGCTTTAACGGCATTCAAATCATGGAAATTAATGATGATCTGTTTTAGCTTGGGATGCTTAAGGCTTAAATGCTGACGAACAAATATTTTAACA
>PLXK01000168.1 GCA_003151415.1 Bacteroidota bacterium | reverse complement strand
CGGACCAATTGGTCCGATCGCACCCGTAGCACCTATGGGACCGATGGCACCTGTAGCACCTGCGGGTCCTGTTGCACCGGTTAAACCCTGAATGCCTTGTGCGCCCGTTGCACCAGCAGGACCCACAGGACCAATTGGCCCTATCGCGCCTGTAGCGCCGATCGCTCCTGTAGCGCCTGCCGGTCCTGTTGCACCGGTTAAACCTTGAATTCCTTGTGTACCCATAATACCAGCAGGCCCGGTGGACCCTATTGGTCCGGCGGCTCCTGTTAATCCTTGAATACCCTGTGGCCCCGGCACTCCTGCAGGGCCCGCATCACCTGTTAAACCTTGTATTCCGGCAGGTCCTTGCGGACCTGGTATTGAGCTGCCGCTGGTGGCGGCATACAAAGCATAGGGTACGCTAAGCAATTGAGTGGTTCCGCTGATGGTATAGTTCGAGCCTCCAGCAGGATCTGTTTCTGTCTTAATAAAGTAAGGACCGTTCGCCCAATTGATGGTCGCAAAAGATCCCGATACAGGCGTGCCCGTTCCAATTTGAAGAGATACAAGCCCATTGGCATTGGTTGTCTGGATTTGAGTTTCGGTGTATTCGCTTATTCCATTCACCGAACCTTGAAGAATACTGATTTGCATTCCCACGGGTTGTGAAACAACCAGTGCATTGCCGGAATTTCGAATGACTGCCTGGTAGCTCATCATTTGGGGCGATTGAGCGGAGAGAGCCAGAGTGAAAACAATGGCTAAGGCGGTACTGAATAATTTTCTCATCAATAGGAGTGTTAGTTTTATAAATGATATTAATTATGAACGATTCGGAATGTTTCTACTTTTTTGTCGTGGTCAAATATGTTTAAAAAGTAAACGGCTTCTGGATAAGGACTAAGCGAGATAAGGGTTTCTGATCCCATCACTTTTTTTGTTTCCAGAAGCTTTCCCTGCGAATTAACAAGTGTATAGGACAACGACCCGAAATCGCGATGACCAATTTCCAGATTGACAGCTCCGGAGGTGGGATTGGGATAAGCAATGCATTTCAGGCTTGTTTTTTGATCCGGAGAAATAAAGGTGACAACACTGATTTCGTAAGGTATTTGAATACCCTGAGACACCGATCCCGCCGCAGAATTATTTTGTGTGTATTCCATTTGTCCTATGGTATAACTTGCCGTTCCTCCTGCTCCGGAAGCATTGCTGCCGGAAGCCGGAACTGCTTCCTGGGCTTTCAAATCAAGAAACAGTGTGTTTAAAAGAAAAAGGATGAAAACAAAGGGGGCTTTTTTCTTCTTCATATGGGTAGATGCTTGTTTGCAATAATCACTAAAACGCTGACAAGTCAGCCTGCCAAAAACAGGAGGGCGCAAATCTACTAAACATATTTAATAAATGATACACGATTTCATGTGCCGCGAAAAACACATCTGATATTTCGGAGCGTGTGCGTTCTTTTTTAGGAGTGGAAGGCTTCAAAATCCAAGAGGAGAAATAAATTCGGATAAATGAAAACAGAGGGACTACAAATTCAGGAAAGTCGGATTCGCAATTCCTTGTTTTTCAAACGACAATTTCCAGTTAAATTTAAAGGTCAGCTCTTTTGTATTCTTCATCAGTTACCGGACGCAACCATTCAACAGGACCTTTTGGGGTTATATTGGTAATGGCAATATGTGTGAAATGACTGTCCTTTGTTGCCCCATGCCAATGTTCAATGTGTGATGGAATAACTACAACATCCCCTTTCGTAATCAATCTGGAGGGTTTGCCAATTTCCTGATAATGCCCTTTGCCATTGGTAACAAGCAAAATTTGTCCGGCCGGATGGGTATGCCAATTGGTTCTGCAGCCGGGTTCAAATGCCACATCACCTATTGTATAGCTTCCCGTTTCATCTTTCGGAACCAATACATTCAACCATGCCTTGCCGGTAAAATAATCTGCAGAAGTTTGTTCGCCTTTTTGGAAAATGGTATTTTGATTTTCGGATGCATTCATGAGTGTTTCCTTTTTTCGCTGCAGGGCTGGTTTCGATCATAAAATGATCCGGAATTAAAAAAATAAAATACAACGATCACTTCGAGTTAAATCACCTGGGAACCATAGATTATGTTGATTGTATTTTAAAAAAAATCACCCTCTCGCCTGTCCGGGTGATTGGCCATATTTCTTTTTAAAGGCCGTACTGAAATGCTGCAAAGAGCAATAACCCAATTCAAAAGCAATCTCGGTTATCGTTTTTCGTTTTTCAAGCAAATCATTTTTGGCCATCTCCAATCGAACGTCCGACAGGTATTCAAAAACAGTTTGATTGAATGTTTCTTTAAATCCTCTTTTGAGTTTATACTCATTGATCCCTGCAATTTTGGATAATTCAGTCAGCGTTGGCGGACAGTCCATGTTTTTCAGCAGGTAATCTCTGGCGTATAAAATCCGTTCTTTGTCGTATTCCTTCTTTAGGTACAGGCTTTTTTTATTCAGCGATCGGTCAAATGATTCTGCCTGCAAGACAAGCATTTCCATGGCCTTGGAGAAAAAGTACATCCTCTTCAGAGAATCAACATATCTGCAATTCAAAATAGCGGTGATGCAATTTTGCAGTGGCAAATCAATGTTCAGACTGGATGGGGAGAACGCCGCCGATTTGCCCGCTGCCACTTTGTCGGCAAATCTCTTTATGGCGTCGTTGCCTTCGCCGGCAAGGGTAAAAAATGATTTTTTAGACAATTGTATTAAAAATAGCTTCAGTCTCAGTTCTTCATCCTGAATGTGTCCTTCGGCTTCTTTCCCATAAAACATATTGTGTTCATTGCCTGACAGCTCAAATGCATCGGGCAGCTCTTTATCAAACACTGAAACCTTTCCTTCCAGGTTAAAATGCATGGTAATCATTTCTGTGTCTGTTGTCCATTTCAGTGCCAGGGGTTGGTTAAAAACGGATGCAGCGTAACTCATCTTCATGCCGTCAAAAAACCATTGCATTCCTTTGGTCGTGCCAAGGGGCGATGTGAATTCCAGCGGCTCGGAGCGGAACCCCGGCGTCTCAAAATCATGCTCATTGAAGTTGTCCTTAAACAGGCACCCCGACTCGTTTTTCAATTCAAACCCCATGGCTCCGTTTAATGTAAGTTTTGCTCCTTTTATTGCAAGCCAGAAGTTAGCTTCCTGGCTACTTTTGCTTCAGAAACCCTTGTAAATACCCGTACTGCAATGATTGAAGTTTTCAGAACAAATGTAAATAATAAATCAGAGGCCAAAAATGTAATGAATGAATTGGTCAAAACCATTCCCGATTCAATTGTAAGCTTTGATCTGGAAGATTGCGACCGCGTATTGAGAGTGGAGAGCAGGAAACAGCGGTTTGATAAACGGCAGGTCATGGAAATGGTACGGAAGAACGGATTTTTGTGTCAGGTATTAAACGATGAAATAAAATAACCCAATGGTCAACTTTAAAAAATTAAGACAGATGATAGAAATAAAAGGCAACGGGAACGTAATTTCCAAAGAGTTCAAGGTAAGTTCGTTCATTCGGCTTCACATTTCGGGCAAAGGGACCGTTGAACTCCATCAGGCAGATGAAGAAAAAGTAATCGTGGAAACAGACGAGAATCTGCTTGACTGCTTTGATGTTGAAAATTCGGGCCGGACCCTCTATGTTTCGGCAGAAGCAAAATTCAGAAAGCCTGTTTTTACAAAATGCAAAATCCGGATTTATCTGAGACAGGTTGATGTGCTGTACATCAGAAATGATCAGGCCGATGTGGTTTGCCCGGAACTGATCTCGCTGATGAACCCGGTTGAGATAAAAGTGCAAAGCATTGGCAATACCGAACTGAATTTAAGCGCTCCCTCCATCAAGATACTTTGCCAGACCCAGGGCAATGTGGTGCTTAAGGGCCATTGCGAAAGCTTAACCATCAAGAATCAAAGCGAAGGGGATTTTGATTCTTCGGCCTTGATTGCACAGACACTCAGTCTCAAAAATATGGCACAGGGGAATGTCGATTTGTTTGCCGATAAGGAATTAACCCTTAGTCATTTTGGCCAGGGGTATGTTCATTATGCCGGTAAGGGTATTTTGAAAGATGTCAAGCAATACGGCGATGGGCAGATTAAACATGTTTAATAACCGCCCCCCGCAAAAGGTTGAGCATTATTTAATTGATATTTGCTACATTGGTCCCAAGAATCCTTTTGGCATGAAGTTTTATAAGGTGAAACGTCAATGTAAATCCCGGTTCTTGACAGATGCCGGTGCCAGACCCCGATAGCGGAAATACAGAATTGCTCCAGAATTGCTTTGTAAACTCGTAACTATACTTAACGTCTTAATAATT
>PLXK01000228.1 GCA_003151415.1 Bacteroidota bacterium | reverse complement strand
TTTCATTGGGTTTCTGGATTCTTATCATCCAGTTTTTCCGCAATCCTAAACGTACAACCCCTGTAAATGCTAACCATGTAATAGCTCCTGCCGATGGCAAAGTGGTTGTTATTGAAGAGGTGGAGGAACCCGAATATTTTAAGGACAAAAGGATCCAGGTTTCTATTTTTATGTCTCCTTTGAATGTGCATATCAATAGGTTTCCAATCAGCGGTGTGGTTACTTATGTCAAATATCACGCCGGGCTCTATCTGGTTGCTTATCACCCCAAGTCTTCCACCGAGAATGAACGCTCCAGTGTGGTTGTGCGCCACGCAAACGGGCAATCGATACTCTTCAGACAGGTGGCAGGAGCCCTTGCCAGACGCATTGTTTATTACTGCAAGGAAAACGACAAGGCAAAGCAAAGCGATACCTTCGGTTTTATTAAGTTCGGCTCAAGAGTCGATGTCTATCTTCCCCTGGGTACAAAAATCAATGTGAAGCTCGATGAGATCGTAAAAGGAGGAATTACACAGATTGCTGAATTTTGAGACGAGAGGAACGATTTTAATCGTTTAACATCAATTAACACCGATTTTCCTGGAAGATTCGGATTTTTGGTACATTTGTTGGAGTTCACAGAGCACAAACCCATAAACCCAAATTATATGAAAAAGGCACTTTTCGTTCTCACAGTTGCAGGTATGTTCACTGCGGTAAGTTCTTCAGCTGTTGCAGCTGTTACAAAATCCAACATGACTTCTGTTTGCGGCGGTGACGACAAAGACAAAAAGTGTTGCAAGAAAGACGGCAAATGCTGCAAAGGCAAAGCCGATACCAAGAAAGATGAAAAAGCAGATAAGCCTAAATAATCGGCTTGCATACAATACAACAACAATGAAAACCCTGGAGCTTGTTTGCTTCAGGGTTTTTCTTTTGTCTTTTTAAGCAGATCGATCAATTCTTTAAGGTGGATGATCTCATAGGTAAGTTCTTCATAATGCGGTCTGCGTGCCGGATTGTAATAGATCTGATCGATGCCTGCCCGTTTTGCACCCAGAATATCTGCTTCCAGGTGATCGCCAACCATAATGCTTTCTGATTTTCCGGCTTTGGCCAGGGCCAGCGAATACTCAAAAATTCTTGGATCGGGTTTGTTGAATCCGGCCATTTCAGAATTGATGATATGTTCGAAATAATGGGCAATGCCCGCATTTTTTATCTTCTTTTCCTGGGCTTCGGCGAAACCGTTTGTGATGATATGAAGCGTGTAATGGCCCGAGAGGTGTTCCAGCACTTCCAGGGCTCCCGGGATGAGATGGGGCTTCAGGGGCGAGTCTCTGACAAAGGCATTTCCGAAATCGTGCGCAAGCTGCTGGTCCTCGATGCCGAAAAACAGAAACACTCTTCGGAAACGTTCGTAGCGAAGGGTTTTACGGTCAATCGTTCCCAGCCGGTACTGATCCCACAGGGCATCGTTGATCTTGTTGTACTCCTTGATAAATCCGGGTTTGGAGGCGATGACCTTTTCATCCACATTGTACGAGGCAAGCAACTCGGTAATTGTTTCTGCCGAATTGCGCTCCAGGTCCCAGAGTGTGTGGTCCAGATCGAAAAAGATGTGTTTGTAGTTTTTCAATGGGTTTGGTGTTTAGCTAAAAAACAGATGTTTCAGGTATGAAAACAGATGAGAAAGTTTGAAGAAATAGGCGCCCACATTCAACACCACCGACCAGAAAGCTAGCGAGACAAAAAGATAAAGGAATGCTTCTTTCCGTCGGTGAGGGAAAAAGAACATGCAGGCAACGGCTCCGATGGGGATTGAAATGAGACAAGGCGTAAGAAAGGCAAGCCCGAAAAGCCCCAGACGGTGTTTTACCTTGACAATAAACCGGTTCATCCATTTGAATTTGCGGTTGGCATGTTTGATGGCCTGTACTTTTGTTTTTTTTGTGAAAACAGGCAGAAAAAAAACAATCATGTTTTTCCAGGAGTCGGAAATGATTTCTCCGACAAATCCGAAGGAGAGAACCCCCAGAATCCCTCCGACAGTGGTTGAAGCAATGGATTCGAAAAAATTGAGACGCAGGCCTTCTGCAAAAAAAGGAGAAAAAAGAAATTTCACACTTGCCAAAAGTGCAACAAGGATATACTTTCCGATTCCAGCTGCATGTACATCCATTCAGGTCATTTTTTTACGCCATAGGCCAGATCACCTGCATCTCCCAGCCCGGGTACAATATAGGCCTGAGCATTGAGTTCAGGGTCGATCGCTCCCAGCCAGATGGTGACATTGTCAGGAAGGTTTTTTCTTACATAGGAAACCCCGGCCTCACTGCCGATGACAGCTGCAATGTGAATGTGTTTGGGCTTTCCGTTCTGGAGTATTTCCTGGCAGGCCGCCAGAATAGAATGCCCGCTGGCGAGCATGGGGTCAGAGAGGATGACAATTTTGCCATTCAAATCGGGACTTGCAAAATATTCAAGTTTAATCTCGAAGCTGTGGTCTTTGTGGTGTTTGCGGTAGGCCGAGATAAAAGCATTTTCACCTTTGTCAAAATAGTTCAGGATTCCCTGATGAAGAGGAAGCCCGGCGCGCAGGATTGTAGCCAATACAGGTTGCTGATCGAGTGCATACGCGGCAGAAACTCCGAGGGGCGTCTTGACCTCGGTTTTCTTCCAGTCCATTTTCTTGCTGATTTCATAAGCAAAAATTTCTCCGATGCGTTCCAGGTTCCGGCGGAAACGCATGCTGTCGTTTTGTACATGCACATCACGCAATTCGGTAATAAACTGGCTCAGTAGAGAGGGCTCTTTCGAAAGTTCAATGATCATAATTCAGTCTTTAAAAAAACGGGCGTACCAGGGTAGTCTGTTAACTTTAACTTGTAAATATACGCATTCTTTTGAACCAAAACTTTTATAGAAACGCGCCAGATTCAAATCGTTCGAGCCTTCGAAATCGAAAGTCAGATTGAGCTGTGCGTTGGCATGAATAAACCGGTCCAGCAAGAAAGGAATGGCTCCGTTGGTTCTGGCAATCTGGTTTGATCCTGAAAAAAGAAAAATAACCTTCCCGTTGCTTTCCAGAAAGAATGCCCCGGCGCAAAGTCTTTTTTCTTTTGTCATAACCCCCCATACCTGTGCCCGCCCCTTTGCCAGTGAAGCGTCGATTAAGTCATTGAGCATGGTGTATTCGGACTGGCCGATGTTTTCAAACTGCTTTCCTTTGTTGTGTCTGAAAAGATTGATGATCAGCTTGGGTGAAATCTGTTTGTCGATGGTGAGTTCAAATGAAGAGGCGCGCTTGAGGTTTCGCTGCAGATTTTCTGAATAAGCGCTTCTGATTTTTTCATACGACTCGATCAGATCCAGTTCGTGGGTAAGGTTGGGATGAATGATCACATCCATGGAGCTGAATTTATTGAACGTATTCAGGTTGATTTCCAGGAAAGAGAATTTGGATGGTATGGATGCGATGAATTCCTTTATTTTTTCTTCCGTGAATTTGTTGCTTGAAAATACACCCAGCTGCTGGGTGAAAAAGGGCTGATAAAGATAATGCATTCCGAATTTTCTGCGGCAGACCAGGGGCATGACGCTCTCATAGTCTTCCTCCACCAGGGCTTCCCAGCCGGGTGCAACAATATCCAGATACCAGGAATAGCCATAAATGATCCCATTCACAGACCGCTGGATACAAAGATCCCATTTCTGCTTGTCAATCTCCTTATGGTTTTTGTACCTTATCAAAACAGGGCTTGTTTTTGGGTGCAGACTGTTGAGCCGGAATTCTTTCGCACAGGCAGAAACAACCTCTCGGTGCCATTTCTAAGCCTGCACAGCAAGATTAGTCATTTCTTCGTAAACACTCAACCAGCCTTCCCATTGTTTTTCATTGCTCAGCGATTCGTTGTGCCAGAGACTGATAAAGGTTCCGTTTACCGCTTTCACTGCTTCAATTAGCGGGCTGATGGCTTCCATGGCCTGTTCAGGAGGTACCTTCATGTAGTATTTCAAGGTGGCGTCCATGATGGCAAAAGGATGAATCCGAAGTTTGGTTTCCATTTCCAGATCAAGATCATAGAAATTGAAGGCTGAACATATTCCGGCACGGAAGCCGATTTCATTTGCAAAACCCATGCTGTGATCATCTGTAATGTCCAGGTCGATGAGGTTCCTGTATGTATCCGGGAAAGACAACTTCAGAAAATGCTGCCTGCTGGCTGTAACCTCGCGGTGAAGCACTTTAGCGAGGCTGGCGACCTCCTTTCGAAGTCTTTCCGGATTCGCATTGGAACCAAATGAGGGATGCACGCCAACTTCGGCATAGTCTCCTACGGTCTTAATAAGAGATTGGAACTTACGGCTTTCAATAGGAAGATTTTTATCGTTCACTCCGTAATCACCGACCAAAAAAAAGTAGATTGTTTTCAATTTGTTTTTCTTCTGAACGGCAAACTGAAACTCGTACGTATCGTACGGGTCACGCTTTAAGCCCATAAGCACCTGTGTTCTGCTCTTTATATTGCTAAAATCAAATTTGACCAGATCCTTCAGGTAACCACCCAGCGTACGCATCATCCCTTTTTCCCTGTAGGCATAAGCATTATCGATATCAATGGTGGAAATGTAGCTGTATTTTTTTTCGGGAAAAATCAGATCTGGAAATCGTTCAGAAATAATTTTGCGGATGATTTGCACCCAGATATTGATTACCGGTTGGGTAAGGAATCCATTCTTCCAGGCGATGCTTTCTTTGGCATCAAAGCGGTCATAATGATCGCGGATGTGCGGCAGGTACTCTTCATACCGGCTTACAAGATAAAATGCGGCAGCAAAGGGATCAAAGGGAAGCGCAGAATGTTTCCCGGCTGAAAAGAACACTTTATTTCCCAGCCAGTCGAACACTGCTATCGTTTGCTCCTTTATCCCGGTTTCAAAGAGCAGGTTGCTGCAAGTAAAATGGATCTCGGCAGCAATTGCCGAAGGACAATAACTGAATTTGGGCTCTTGGGAAGCAGTGAATTCGAGAATGTCGTCCGTTAATTTACATTCTACACCAAGCAGGTCTTTAAAGAACAGTCTGA
>PLXK01000104.1 GCA_003151415.1 Bacteroidota bacterium | reverse complement strand
CTTAAGGCTTCCCTCACGCAGGAAAGAAGATTTATACATAAATAATGAAGTGCAGTCAAGATCCGCCAATCCAAATTACCTCCGTACATTTAGGCCATGACCGCTGCCGATTTTCGTAACGAACTCCTGAACCAATTTCCTTTTGAAACCACTGCCGGACAAAGAGTTTTGCTCGATAAGCTTTCTTTGTTCATGCTCAACAGGGAGGAAAGGAGTTGTTTCGTCCTGCGTGGTTATGCCGGAACGGGCAAAACAACCATCGTCGGTTCGCTGGTTAAAAGCCTTCCCTTGATCCGCGGCAAATGTTCGCTGATGGCGCCAACGGGAAGGGCCGCAAAAGTGCTTTCTGCTTACTCGGGAATACAGGCGCTCACCATTCACAAAAAGATTTACATGCACAATACAGACGGAGCCGGTGGCGGCCGTTTTGTGCTCAAAGAAAACCTGCACACAAACACCCTCTTCATTGTTGATGAGGCTTCCATGATTTCGGGACTCAGTCAGCAGGAGTTCCGGGGCGGTTCCAGTTTGTTGAATGACCTGATCGAATATGTTTATGCCGGAGTAAACTGTAAACTTCTGCTCATCGGCGATGTGGCGCAGTTGCCTCCCATCGGATTGGATATCAGTCCCGCCCTGGATGCGGAATTTTTAGGAAAAGAATATTACTTGAATATCGACAGCATCGAGCTCACCGATGTGGTCCGTCAGGCAGATTCGTCCGGAATTCTGCAGAACGCGACTCACATCCGCAACATGATCAGTGAGGAAGTTTTTACATTTCCGAAATTCAATCTCAAGGGATTCAAAGACATTGTCAGAATCACGGGCGAAGACCTGGAGGATGCACTCAATGAAAGTTACAGCCGGCATGGAGCCGAAGAAACGATTGTGCTTTGCCGCTCCAACAAAAGGGCAAATCTGTTCAACCAGCAGATCCGGACCCGCATACGCTGGCAGGAAAGCGAAATTTCGGCAGGCGACTTCATCATGGTTGTCAAAAACAACTACCATTGGCTTCCCGAAAAATCCCAGGCCGGTTTTATTGCCAACGGTGATATTGCAGAAATCCAGAAAGTGGGTAAAATCGAGGACATGCACGGCTTTCGTTTTGCCGATGTGAAATTGCGATTGATCGATTATCCCGAAGAAAAAGATCTGGAAGCGAAAATTTTGTTGGATACAATCATGAGTGAAAGTCCTTCCATGTCGCAGGCCGATAACAAGCGTCTGTTCGAATCGGTTTACAACGAGCATGAAGATATAGCCGACAGGCGTTTCAGGATGCAGAAAGTGAAGAAAGACCCGTATTTCAATGCTTTGCAGGTGAAATTTGCCTATGCCGTAACCTGTCACAAAGCCCAGGGCGGGCAATGGGAAAGTGTTTTTGTAGAGCAAGGATATCTCACCGAAGAGATGATCAACAAAGAATTCATGCGGTGGCTGTATACCGCCCTGACCCGTGCAACTGAAAAATTGTATCTTGTGAACTTCAGCAAAGAGTTTTTTAACGAGTAAGTGAATGCGGCAGGATGATATCTGTCAGCCGGATTTCGTTTTTTACTTGAATAAAAAATTGTAATTTTCAACATGGCTAATTTTCTACCGCGATTGATATTTAAACTCACAGGATGGAAAGCCCTTGGACATCCTCCGGCCCTGAAAAAGTATGTGGTCATCGGCGCCCCCCACACCAGCAACTGGGATTTTGTTTACGGCATGTGTGCCTGGAAGCTGTATGGCATCAAACCCAAATACCTCATCAAAAAGGAGCTGTTTCGTTTTCCATTGAAATATCTGTTTCAGGCATCCGGCGGACTCCCCGTTGACCGGCACGGAAACCACAGTCTGACCGATTCGATTGTGCGCATGTTCGGTGAGCGCGATGAATTTGTGGCCATCATTCCTCCGGAAGGCACGCGACAAATGGTGGATCGCTGGAGAAGNNCAATGCCAAAGTGCCGATTGTCATGGGAGCAATGGATTTTGGCAAAAAAACAACCTTTCTGAGCGAGCCTTTTTATCCCACCGGCGACATTCAAAAGGATTTTGCTGTGATCCGGGATTTTTACAGAAACGTCACTCCCCGCAATCCGGAAAATTTCAGCGTTGAGAATATAAAACCCTCCTGAGTTGAAAGAGTCTGGTCGATGAGGTAAAAGGGCTTAGAATTTCCCCATCGCATGCCCCCTTTTGCTTTTTTTCATCCTCCGCAGTAACCTGCCATGATAGTGGCTGATTGTTGGCCCCGGCCCAAGTTCCTGCTCATGTGCTTTTGGGTATGTGGCTGATTGTTCAGCAGCGTGCAGTGGCGAAACCAGAAATGCAAGCAAGGGGAAGAGCAGCAGGCTAAACAAATGCCTGAAATGCAAAAATGATTTTGGTTTTCTTTGAGCCGGCAGGCCCAGCTGGTCAGTGCGGAATCTTCCGCAACCTGTTTTGCCTTTGTGCTTTTCAAAATAATGAATCAGTTCGCTTGCTGACATCCCGCTGAAATCAATCACAACCTCTTTGCAACTGCCGCAATAACGTCCTTGTTCAACTTCTTCCATTTTGCCCCAGTTTTTGTGGCAGGGATTTGAAATGTGGATTTGAGTATGCATCAGCGTGGCAGTTTGGATTATTTGAAACCTGAATTAGAATGTAGCGGCAAAACCGGTACTGTGCCTGATCCGGCGTTTCTTTTTTGATCGGGGCAGGAGTTTGCCATAGTAATGACTCGTTGTGGGGCCGGGGCCCAGTTCCTTATCGGGAGCATAGGTATGAATTCCCTTTTTTTCTTCGGCACTCGATTGCGAAACAAAGAAAGTGAGGAATGGTAGAAGAAAAAGACTCAGCATATAACTGAAACGCAATTGAAAAGGCGATTTGGCCTGGGCCGGATCACTCAGCTGATCCTCCCTGTATCTCCCGCAGCCAATCTGACCTTTTTTATTTTCGAAGTAACGGATCAGATCCGGGGTTGACATCTGTGTGAAATCGGTTACAATCTGGCTGCAGCTTTTGCAAAACTTTCCCTGTTCAACGGCGTTCATTTTTGCCCAGTTTTGGTGGCAGGGTTTTGCAATGTGAATTTGGGGTTGCGTTATACTTTGCATAAGAATTGGTTTTAATACAAAGACGGGGAGGAGGAGAATAGGTTGCTTAAAAAAAACAATTTTACCGGAAAGACACAGAGCAAGAACAACTCCCCCTTCAATCCCTTGAGTTCTCCCCTGTCACAAAGAAGATCAGAATGAAGGTGTTCCTATGGTTCGTCCTTTGATGTGTTTTTTCTTTTTCTTTTTCTTTCGTGGCAATAGTTTGCTGTAGTAATGACTTGTTGTCGGGCCGGGTGCAAAGCCCTGATCTTTGGTTTTTGTATATGTTCCTGCCTTTAATTCTGAAGAAAAGAAAGTGAGCAGGGGCAGGAGCAGGAGGCCAAGAATATGCCTGAAACGAAGCTGAAAGAAACTTTGATTCGAAGAGCGGTTGCTGAGCTGATCGTCTCTGAATTTTCCGCAACCGACCTGTCCTTTGTTTCTTTCAAAATACGCAATCAGCTCCGGAGTCGACATTTGAGTGAAATCGGTGACAATCTGATTGCAGCTTTTACAGAACCGGCCTTGTTCTGCCGGTTCCATCTTCTCCCAGCTTATATGGCAGGGTTTTTCAACACGAATTCCAGTTTGGGTGGCTCTTTGCATAAGAGATGGTTTTAATACAAAGACGGGGAGAGTGAACAATGGTTGCCTTAAAGAATTTTACCATAGAGACATGGAGAACATAGAGGTCCATGGAGAAAAATCTTTCTCTCCATGCTTTTCTCCATGGCCTCCATGCCTCCATGGTAAAGTTGTTGTTGTTGTTGTTTGATTATTGCCCCCTCAGGTCAAGACTCAGAACTCTATCCGGTACCCTCCATAAGGAAAGACCCCGAGCTGATATTGTGTTTTAACGCTTTCCGATGTGGGGTCGTAGGTCTGCTGCAGGATATTCTGGTGGTTGAGGATGTTTTCGACATTGACAAAAAAGCTTTGCGATATTTTTTTTCGGTTCATCCTGAAGGAAACTTTAAAGTCGAGTCTGGAATAAGGTGCGAATCGCAGGCTGTAGGCCTGTGCGTCGAAATAAACCTGGCTCCGTTCGGCCATTGAGGATGCAATATCTACAGGCGTATAGCGGTTCCCGCCGGCGGTTGTAAACTTGGCGTCAAACGAAATGAGTTTGTTTTTACTTTTCCCGAGAGCAAGTTCATAGCCGCACAGAATATTGTAAACATATCCTCCGTCGTATGCCGTTGGACGAACGACATTGTCGCTTCCGCTGTACGTTGAATTGTATAAGGAAAGCGTGGAAAGGAAATAATAATGCTTGCTGAAGAATTTTTCGATGGTAAGTTCGATGCCGTAATTTTGTCCTGTCCCATGATTGTAAAGACTATCCACAAGTGGCAGGCCATCCAGTGCGTTTCCGACATTGATCATGGAAAAAGAATTGGGGGCATGCGCAGAAACAGGAATGTCATAGAGGTATTGATAATACGTTTCCAGTTTTACTCTGAAACCTTTTGTGACATTGAAATCATAACCGGCAATGAGGTGCTGGCTTTTGGATGAACCCAGATTCCGGTTGGTCTCTTCATACGTTCCGGTGGCAGGCATATAGGTCTTGTAGAAATAATAGATCAGGGGTTGTGTCTGGCTGTGCATGCCGTAGGCAAGGGAGAAAGCATGTTTTGGCAACACCTGCCAGCGAATGCCTGCACGAGGTTCAACGGCCTGGGAATTGTTCAGGGTGAAAATCTGATAATGCAGACCGGTGTTCAGCGCCAGTTTTTCGGTGATACGGTATTGCCAGTGTACATAAGCCTGTCCGGTGCCCGTATTGTTGGCCGAGTTGAGCTGGTCAATATTGGCGCGGTAAATGGTGGAATAATACCAGGTTTTGTAATCAAAAAATTGCTGACTGAAAGAGATTCCGGCTTTGAGAAAATGCTGGGAGTTGATTTTATCACTCAGCGTGTAGCTTCCGATGTATTGCCAGTCGGCCGAGCGGTTCTGGTAGTCGCGGAAATCCTGTCGTGTTTTGGAAAGGGTGTCGACGGTGATGAGATTGGAATTGCCTGTAGCTGCCAGAATAAATTTACCCGAAACGCTTGGGCTGAAAAAGTAGACATGTGTGAAGCCAACAGAACCCATGGAAGAACCATACACCAGATCCTGCCCGGAATTGACATACGACCATTTTGTAGAATCCTGTTTGCTGTCGAGAATGGAAATGGAACTCATCCCGGCAAGTCCCCAGACACTGAAAATACCGGCTTTGCTAGTGGGAAAATTGAATTTGAATGAAAGGTCCTGGTATTCGGGGATTCCCGAAACGCCGAAATTTATTCCGAGGGCATTGAAGGCTTTGAATGTTGAATACCGGTAATTGATCAGGTAGGAAGCGCCGTCTTTGGTGATGGGACCTTCAGCGCCCAGTTCAAGCCCGTTGATGCCGACCTGTGCGATGTATTCTGTTTTTTCGTTGTTTCCGTTTCGGAGTTTCAGATCAAAAACAGCAGCTGTACGGTTGCCGTATTCGGCGGGGAAAGCACCGGTCAGAAAATCAGAGCTGGCAAGCAAATTCGTGTTGAGCATGCTTACCGGTCCGCCGGTTGCGCCTTGTGCAGAAAAGTGATTGGGGTTGGGAATGTCTACGCCTTCGAGTCTCCAGAGTACTCCAAGGGGAGAGTTTCCGCGGACAATGACATCGTTGCGTGCATCGTTGCTCGATGTTACCCCGCCGTAATTGGCAACCATGCGGCTGGGGTCGCCCCGGCTTCCGGCATATCGTTCGGTTTCTTCGCTGTTGAAATTGTAGGCACTGTTTGTGGTGAGATCGTTGTTGGCTTTTGTCTTGTCTTTTTCAAAGATGATTTGAACTTCTTTGCCCTGGATCACACGTTCGTGCATTTCAACATTCAGAATCACCTCTTTGCCCGAGCTGACAACAATATTGCTCATCACCACATCCTCGTATCCGACATAAGATACTTTCATGGCGCGTCTTCCTACGGGGACACGAGGGACCCGGAAGTTTCCATCTGCATCGCTCACACCGCCCAGAATGGTGTCGAGGTTCGTGATAATAACAGTAGCTCCGGGCAAGGACGTTTTGCTGTCTGCGTCTTTGATTGTTCCCCTTACGGTTTGTGTAAATGTCTGCCCACTTGCCAAAAATGGCAGGAATGGAAAAAGAAATGTAAGCAGAAAGAGTTGAAAGCGCATGTTGTTGTTCGTGGAGGAGACAAAATTACCTAAAAATCACTTTCAATTATTTTTCCGGCATTTATTCGATTGCTTAAGCAATTGATATTTAGTAAATTGTATTTGTTCTTTGAGGAGCAGGATGCCATAACAACAAAAGGCAGCGAAATAGTTCGTAATCGCAGCGAAGTGGAACTA
>PLXK01000033.1 GCA_003151415.1 Bacteroidota bacterium | reverse complement strand
GCCGAGCGCGAACAGGGCATCACGATTGACGTGGCGTATCGCTACTTCGCCACGCCCTAGCGGAAGTTCATCGTCGCGGTCACGCCGGGTCACGTGCTATACACCCGCAACATGGTCACCGGCGCCTCAACTGCCAATGCAGCGCTCATTCTGATTGATGCCCGCAAAGGAGTTATTGAACAAACCCGGCGACACACGTATATCGCTGCCCTTTTGCGGATCCCGCATGTGATTGTCTGTGTCAACAAAATGGATCTGGTTGAATTCCAGGAAGATGTCTTTTCCCTTATTAAAAAGGAGTACACCGCATTCGCTTCGGGTATCCTGAAAAATGATCTGCATTTTATTCCCATCAGCGCGCTTGCCGGCGACAATGTCGTCATCCGGTCGGAACGCATGGATTGGTATAAAGGACCCGCATTGCTGTCTCTTCTGGAAGAAATGAATATAACAAACGATCAGAACGGAGGCGATGCCCGATTCCCTGTACAATACGTCTTAAGGCCAATGACCTCCGGACATCATGATTACCGTGGATATGCCGGCCGTATTTCAGGCGGAACTTTTCGCAAAGGAGATGCCGTACGTATCCTTCCCTCGGGTCTTGTTTCGAAAATCAAATCACTCGCCATTGGAAATACTGAACTTACGGAAGCATTCTCGCCCATGAGTGTTACACTGACCCTTGAAGATGAAATCGATATTTCAAGAGGCGATATGATTGTAAAAAAGGACGATGCATTGGCCGCCACACAGGATCTTGAGATCATGATCTGCTGGCTGGGCGAGAAAAACCTGGAACTCAACGGCAAGTATGCGATCAAGCACACCACAAAAGATGTGCGTTGCGTAATCAGGGAAATTCAATACAAAGTGAATATCAGCACTCTGGAACACATGACCGGAAATCAATCCGTTGGGTTGAACGACATCGCGAAAATCACCATCCGTACTACAGTTCCTCTTTTTGCGGACAAATACAGCATCAACCGGAGCACCGGAAGCCTGATCCTGATTGATGAGGCATCACATGTGACAGTTGGCGCAGGAATGATTGTTTAGAAAGCCGGGGGAGGGTCGTTGTTTTCAAAATTCACTTCGGAGCATCTCCACATGAGGAATATTGTCTTCCAGATATTCCGGACTGACAACCTTGAATCCGAAACCGGAGTAAAATTGAATGAGGTAACATTGTGCCCCGATGCGTACCGGAACTTTACCATACAGTTGCTCAATGTGCTGCAGACACAACCGTATGAGCTCTTTGCCGCTTCCCGATCCTCTCGCGCTTTTTGATGTAATCACACGTCCGATCGAAACCTCTTCGAAAGATGCTCCTGCCGGCAGAAGTCTGGCGTATGCAGCCAATTCCTTCCGGCCATCGAAGCCCATTACATGGACAGCAGCCCGGTCCTTATCATCCGCGTCCTGATAGGGACAGTTTTGCTCAACGACAAAAACGGCTTGTCTGAGTTGAATGACCGAATAAAGTTCATCCAGGCTGAGTGAGGAGAAATGTTTGATTATCCAGTTCAAATGCATCGAATGCTAAAATGGAAAATGGGTATGCCGTGAAGCACTACCCATTCTGTTTTTCCCGGGCAAGAAACCACAGCCCCTTGCACGTACAACTGGTCGCATCAGGCGGCCTCTGAAATCAATGACCGGTAAGAGCCTTGTAGGCAGCAACATCCAACAAGCTATTCAGTTCAGCTGGATTTTTTATGTTTATCTTGATCATCCAGCCTGTGCCGTAAGGATCTTTATTCACACTTTCAGGGTTTGAAACCAGATTCGGATTCACTTCCAGGACTTTTCCGCTGATGGGCATGAAAAGGTCGGAAACCGTTTTTACAGCTTCCACGGTACCAAAAACAGCTTCGTGGGCCAGCTCTTCACCTTCCGTTTCGATTTCCACATATACGATATCGCCAAGTTCGCCTTGTGCAAAATCTGTAATGCCAACAATGGCCGTATTGCCTTCGACCCTGATCCATTCATGGTCTTTTGTGTACTTCAGGTTTTCTGGAAAATTCATAGAAATCAGATTGTCTTGTTTATTCAGGCGCAAAGATATGTTTTATCCTGAATCTCTGTTGCATTGCTAATTAGAAACTGTTTAAACTGAGCGCCCGGAAAACTTCCTTTTGTCGGCAGAAATCAAGTTCGTGTTTTAAAGGGTGAGGCGCAGAGACAAACCAATGTTTGTATTGGCAGTCAGGAAAGACGTCGATACCAATGGGTTTGTCCGGATGTAATCGCAGAATAAGCGAAGGCTCAGTTTATCGCTCACCAGATAGTCGGCCGATGATTTTACAGAAATCAGGTTCTGACCGGACGTCAACTGGTTATACTCGGGATCCATTTTCCGGATAATTGTCTGGTTGTTTCTGTAAGAAACATCCACCTTCACTTTCAGATCGCTTTTGATGGGCTTTTTGAAATAGGCCGAATTCAGTTTGATTTCCCTTATTTTAAAACTGTATCCGGTACCAATGACAATTTCGTTTCCATCCAATTCGGTTACCTGGCTACTTGTCACACTCAACGATATAGTCCGGTCCTTTTTTATTTCAATCTTGGATATCAATCCACTCTTCCAGGTCATATCGGCATTGATCAGCGGGCTGAACTGTTCGGACAGGGAAATGGCATTGATGATGTATTTGGATTCAAAGTCACCAGCGGTATTTCGCACGCTGCTGAAACCATCTCCGCTTGGATCGAAGAAATTCAGGTTGCTTCCAAAAGAGCCTATGCTATATGTCGATCGGTAAGCATGAGACAGGGTAAAGGACTTGAAATATTTTTTTAATTTCTCCACTTTGGAAAGCCCATCGTATGTTACCCTCCAGTTTGGCCTTGGAACAGTAAGAAATGGATTCAGCGAAAAGCTTCCTGCGTTCTTTCCCGTGTAGGCAGCCAGAAAAGCCGGAATCAGAACGTTTTGGGAGCCGATACTGTAACCGTCGTAGGATTGAAGAAGCGGGTTGTAACCCAGCGAAGGATTGCCTGGCTGTTGTCCCAACCGCTGTGAAACAACAGGTCTGTTATTCAGGAATTGCTCAAAAACCTTGGACGAATAATCTTTGTTGTTGCCAATAAAACTGGTGCGTATCATAATGTACGACATGCTGAAGTTTCCTGTCTCAGTGGGCGTTTCGCTTTGATATTCGGAAATGACCGAGTTCCAACGGAAATATTCATTTTGGTTATTGGCCCTGTTGATGTTGGCCGTGAGTTCGATCTTCACATCCGGAAATGGTTCGAGGTTCATTCTGCCGTTGAGATTGCGCACCCGTGTGCGAGCAAAGGGATTGTACAGCGAAGGAGTCTGGACAAGCCAGCCATGTTCTGCAGCATAAATCCCGTAATGTGCCGTGTTTCCGCCAAAGTGATCCTGTTCCCCCAAAAGGAATCCCACACCCGGCCCATTGAAATTGTTATCCATCCCCAGAATCGTGGTGGATCGGTTATACCCCGGTAGAATGGTTCCTCGGTTATCCGTATAATTGAAAGACATTGTTTTTATACTCATCACGGCCCTGGCCAGGTATTCAACAATATTCGGTTCTTCCTTTTTCTTTGTCGTGTCGGTCTTTGCTGCATTGGCCGCAGGAGCAGCTCCCGGAGCGGGGCTTGTGGCCAGCCCCGGAGCAGGCTTGGGAGTCTGACCCGGAGGTTTTTTCTGGTTGATTTTCTTGAAATACGGAATCTTGTTGTATAAGGTAGCCATTGTGGCTTGTCCGTTCCAGGCCCATTGCTGAGTGTTCTGAATTGTATTTCCCATTGAGTCGGCAGAGAACGGAGAACGGAGCCAGTCGTAGGTTGTTCCATATCTGACCGTACCTGCAAGGAAATCAAGTATCGGAATTTTATTGATGGGTATGGTGTAATTCAGGTTCGCCGCGTGACGGTAATGCGTGTTGCTGCCCAGGCCCATGACTGCGTTCCAGACACTGTCCCTTTTTTGCTGCGTATCAATTCGTCCTTCGGGTTCAAGCACACGTGACTCATTGACGGCATTGAAATCGATTTTCAATCCCTTTGTCAGGTCGTATTTCAGATCATAATTCCGGGTCATGCTGAAAGTCTTGTTATATGTCGGCAAAAGTGGAATATCTGTGGCGCCGGTTGTATTCCGGTTCAACTGTTCATTGTAGGAACGTGTGATATCCGTAATAAACGACATACTGGTTATCCCCGTATTGAAATTGATGTCGCGGATCAATGCCAGATATTTGTATTTATTAAGCAAGGCGTTTTTCCCAAAAGGCTTGATATTCTTGGGTTGTTTGTTGAAGTTGTAGGCAAGGCCACCACGGTAATTCTTCAGGAAATTGTAGTCCACAGTAGGAGACCGGTTGAACACTTCGATATACGAATAGTTCAGGGCAATGTTTTCGGGATCCCAAAAGTGCGGTTTTTTTGTGGACCCTTTGGAACGCTCTTTTTTCACATTTGTAAAATTGATGCTGCGCCGTTTGGTAAAGGTTTCTATTTCATGGCGAATCTGGTCTTGTACCTGGGGCGTAAGGTTTTTTACAAGGATATCCGGGTCAAGCGGATTGTATTGAGGTGTACTGATGGATTCGGCAAATCCGATATACATCGGTACGCGCAGATTGACTTTGGATGGGAAGAATTTTCCAAGTTCGAGCTGAGAAGAAAGATCAATGCTTTTGTTGGTCTCTTTCTGGCGCCCGCTAACGGTTGATTCAATTCCACCGAAACCCGGGGTACTGTAATTACCCGCCACCGTTACGGTTCCAAAGTCAGCCAGTTTGGCCGTCATGCGACCCACGGCTGCCCAACCACCGGTTTCATCGAAATCAGTCAAACGCAATTCATCCACCCATACCTCAGCACATTTTGGTCTGCCGTCATCGGCCGGCCCGCCTTTTATTTTTTTAGGATTCCGGACACCGACCATGATTGTTTTAATGGAAGCCAGGTTGGGGCTTCCTTTGATGGTGATTGTCCGGCCATCGGAAGTCGGGAAGGATTTCGGTTCATTGAGCCAGGCCGTTCCGTTAGCAATATCGGTATTCCGTAATTGTTTGGCCTGCTGCAGGTCAGCGAACTGAAGGGCCATTTCGTTAGCCAGGGGCCATACCCTGTAAAGTGAATTATCATCCGAACCATACGATCCAGGAGGGGTCACCTGCAGAGGAATGGAATATTCATAATAGTTATCAGTAAAGTCCGTACCCAAACGGATGAAACAATCCAGGTCATTGGTGTTTAAAGGAGAGCCATTGGGCCCTGCTTCTGCATGCACAAACATTCTGATTCTCTTGTACGAACGAACATCGATGTTCATGGTTTTATAGGCAGCCCTGGCGCCACCATCCTGCAGGTCGCAAACTTTCAGCGACAGACTCTGCTCATTGAGCTGAATGATGGTTGCCGTTGCTGCACTTTGCTGACGCTGAATACCGGGAGGCAGAACATAGTTCACAGGCACACGGCTTCCATTTTCTTCGATGTTCACAGCAGCCAGCGTAAATGTCGTGTTGGGGTCATCCGGAGGGATGTATTCTCCGGGAGTCAGCAATGTATAGTTGTATGTTCTCCATTCGTCGCGCACCAGTTCGAGTTTGGCCATCCGGCAGATCACGGGCTGATCCACATCCTTGAAGAACATCCGGATAAATTGAATGGATTTGAAGTCGTCAATGCTTCCCACTTTTTTCTCATACTCGGTGATGGGGATACGGAACTGGTACCAGTTCACACTTCGAGTCCGGCCATCCAGGGTTTGAAGATTTGATGTGTGTACATCGGTGATGAAATTGTGGCCCACGTTTGCCTTTGAGATGTCGTTGGGGGTTATTTTCACTTTGTACTGAAAATAGGCCTCCGTCTCGTTCAGGGTATTGTCGTGGTTGACATCCTCGGTATTCGGCAGTGTCGAGGCCTGTGTGGAATACGATTCATTGTATCCCCAAACATTTGTCTGGTTCGTTGGAAGGGAATTGCCTTCCAGACCATTGAATTTTTTATACCGCTCCAGGATGGTCAGATTTTGTGCGTCGTAGTCTGTGCCGCGGAAATAGTGGAAGTCGTCTCCGGAAGGATCAAAGTTGGCATTGCTGGCTGCAACACTACCTGGGAACGCCGCATTCACCTGACTGAGGTATTTGGCAAAAAACGTTTTTTCATCGCCATCGCCCAGGCCGTCAAGTCCGACATCCTGCTTGACCCTGACGGCATCGACATTGGCAAAAGCGTTGACAACAACCTGTGCATTGGGCACGCGTCCCCATGCCGTCGTGTCGTAACCCGATATCGCCAGCGAGCTTGGATCAACGACAAAGCCGTTTTCATAACTCTTCCGGGAATCTCTCAGGATATCTTCGGAAATCGTTCCCAGATTAAAATACAATTCTCCGGTTGAATTCCGGTTCAGATTGTCATCATTGTAGGGATCCATCATCCAGAACTGAATGAACTGAACATTCGCCGCTTCAAAATCGTTTGTTTGTATCTGACGCATCATACCTGCCCAGCGGCTCGCAGGGTTCAGCAGCAATCCGTTCTTGTCTATACCGGCAGAATGTGCTGTGGTGTTTGCCAGAACATCGTAGTTATAAGGACCCCGTTCATTCGGATAATAAGCCATATCAAGCACTCCGATAGGGATGGGCTGCCCAGAAGGACTCTGCTTGTTTGGGAAAATTTCATTTTCATAGATTTCGCGAACCATGTGATTGGACATATCCGTTTTGGAAATATTGGAGGGGGTCAGGTTGTTTCCGGTTCGGATAAATAAAGGATCTATCGTATACCAGCAAAGACGTGCGCGGTTGAAGCCCTGTTCAAGCCTGTCAGAAAGATTGGATTCGGGGAACAGTGTGAGATCGTTGGGGATGGAAGAGATCGACCAGGCAGAAGGCTGCTTCAGGTCTATGGCGGATTGGGTTCCTTCAAAGTCATCTATGTATGATGTTCCCCCTGCACCAATGGCTTTGTTATATCCTGGAATCAGGGCAGCCCATTCCCCGCTCATGGTCACGTTGGATGCGCTTTTGGTTTGAATAAAAGGTATCTTATCCACAAGCCGCGTGAGCCAGGGAGTTTCTGTTCTGTAATTGGCGTTCATGCCAACCATGGTATTATTCACCGGTTCATCACCGATGTTCACTTTTTGTGTAAGTGGCCTTTCAGTAAGATTGAGGATTGTACCGCCCAATGTAAAATCCTTGTTAAAACGGTAATCCAGGTGAGAGCCAATCAGCGATTTGGTCTGGATATTGAACAGCGAATTACTCTCAAGCGAAATTTTAATGGGCGCTCCCGACTGCAGGAGTCCTTCGTTGATAATCTTTACCCTGCCAAGTGCATAGTCGACCGTGTAATCTACGTTTTCGGTCATCGGCACACCGCCCGAAGTCACAAGCACAGATCCCTGAGGGATGTTTACAGCATTGAGGGAAATATCCGATGAGGAGGAACCTTTATATTGACCCTTGAGTTTGAAACGGTCCAATTTCTGATTTTGCTGGGCGGCCGTACGCGTAGAATCGTACAGATCGCTGAAGGCATATTTGGCACCAAGAAAAGGATTGGCCGGATCATAGAGTTTGGAGGCCAGATAATCCCCAAAAGGTTCTGTAACCGGAATCATCACCCGACCTTTGGCGGCATCAATGGTTACTCCATCAATGAAATCGTAAATACCATCAGGAATCGGGTCTAGGTTGGCGTTGACGTGATCCGCATTCAATACCTGGATAAGCGGCTTGCCGGCGATAACCCCTTCGGGTATATATTTGATATCTGTTCCAGTTGCCGGGTTGTTGTAAACGATATCACAAACAAAATTCTGCGGATTGACCTGGTAGGCGCCGATGGAATAAATGTTTTTCATCATCAGGTTCCAGAGCAAAGTATCCGAACGGGGGCTCACGTTGGTACTCTTCAGCATCTTTACAAAAAGGGCATTGTCTCCCGAAATACCATCATCCGAAAATTCCCCCACCTGATAAACGGCGTTGCCGATTGTGTACTGATAGGCTACGGCAAGGACCTCGTCATAGTTCAGAGCAGCATTGAGCGAGATAAAACCCAGACGCTTATTGACAGTATATTCGGTAGGGGCCAGCTTTTTCGAAAACTGCACCTTTTCAAAGTCAGAAACCGGCACAAATCCATATGCTGCTGTTGCCAGTGTTGCCAGTGTGTTGCTGATGTTGTTGACATTCCGAAGGGTATTCGATGGGGATAAAGGCGGGAGCGGATATGCCTGATGCGACATTTTAAAGTACAGACTGTTGGCGGCGTTGGACGGATTGGTTCCGGCAGGCTGATTCAAAGTCACAAACGATTTATTGGGTTGGCGGATGCGTGTTTCCCCAAGGTCGGTCAGTGCCAGAATGTTTCGGGTATTGTCTGTTGTGCTGGTTTTGTTGGTCACCCAAACCTCCACGCGGGTGATGTTCACCAGGGTGTTCACTACCGGAAGATTGGCCAATGCACCGTTGTATTGTTCCCTGAAATAAGTTGACAAAAAGAAGTGCTTGTTCGCATCGTAGTTGTCGCCTGTAATTTCGAAATTGGTGATCTGCGCGCCGCCTGTCACATTCACTTCCGATTTCTTTCCTTTTTCCTGCGAAAACACCGTTGTGGCGGTCAGACGGCCAAACTGCAACTGTGTTTTTACGCCAAAGAGTGTCTGGCTTCCGGTAATGAGTGAACTCGTCAAAGGAAGACTGACGTTACCGGCTTCAATCTTTTTAATGATTTCATCTTCATAGCCCGTGTATTCAAGCTTCATCTGATTCTCGAAATCAAACGTGGCTTCGGTATTGTAATTGGTGGTGAGTTTCAATTTGTCACCGATTTTGCCGACCACGTTGAGCTGAATTTTTTCATTGAAATCAAAAGTCGTGATCCGTCTTTGCTTTACAGGCAGGGCCGGATTGTCTGTCCGGCTGATGTTGGCACCGAAAATAAGTTCAGCTGAACCCTGAGGACGGATGTCGACCGTGTTTCCGCCAAAGATACGGTCGAAGAAAATATTGTTGATTTTGATAGGCGGAATGAGACTTCCTTTCTGATTTTTATTGGTCAGGCTTTCGGCATGAACGCGTTGCTTCCAGTAATCCTTTAGGGTCTTGCGTTTGTTGTATTCTGTGTATTCATCATACGTCATGTAGGTCGGGTTCCTGAAATCCAGGTCGCCTATTTTCTGATTGACCATGAACTGGTTGGAGTCCGGATCGTAAATGATACTTGTTTTGATGTTCGAGGGATCCTTTAATTTCAGACCCTTGTTGTTGTTGAAATACATGGGGTCCTTTCCGCTCTGATCCTCGAAAGGAAAAGGGAGACTGACAATGGGTGTATCGGGAAGCGCTGGAAAGAGTGAATTGGCTGGAAGAATGGAAGCGGAAGCGGAACCTGAACTTGAGTTCGCAGCACCGGGCCCTGGCCTGCCCGTTGTCATCAAGACAAGCGACAGCATGGCTATGGAACTGATTCCAAGTACGGTGTATTTGAATGCGTTATACAAGAAATAAAACTATAAATGTTTAAGAGCCTGCTTGATGAGGTGTTCCACCGACACAACATTCCCTTCAGCCCGGTATACTTTATCAATGGCCTTTTCTGCTGATCCTTTGATAAATCCTAACATAACCAGTGCTGATAACGCCTCGTTCCGGGTTTTATTATCAGAAAAGACTAATTTATCCGTAAGCCCTTCCATTTTACCCAGTTTCCCCTTGAGGTCCACGATGATGCGCTGGGCCGTCTTCTCTCCTATGCCCTTCACACTCTTGAGCAGGTTCACATCGGCACTGGCAATGGCCCTTTGAATATCATCCGCCGAAAGCGACGAAAGCATCAGCATGGCACTGTTTCCGCCCACCCCCGAAACGGAGATCAGCTGACGGAAAAGAATGCGTTCTTCCTTTTCGAAAAAACCATAAAAACGGGGTAAATCATCCCTGACATAGGTCTGTTCGGTATACAGCCGGCAGGTTGAATCGGATTGCAGTTTCGACGAGGTATTGAGCGAAATGTTCATCACGTACCCGACACCTCCACAGGCAACAACTACATAAGTTGGTGTTTTTTCGACCAACTTACCTTCAATAAAATCGATCATATAAGAAACTGTTTTTTCACCTCAATTGTTGATATTCGATTTATATCCTGCTCTGTAAGCTGCATACAGTTTCTTATGCCTATTTTTTAGTTTGCGCATCAACGACGGCAATGGTTATCATATTGACAATTTCCCTGACTGAACTTCCAAGCTGTAAAATATGCACCGGCTTTTTCATTCCGATAAGCACAGGACCTATCGCTTCTGCACCACCCATTTCCTGCATCAGTTTGTAGGCAATGTTTCCGGATGCAAGATTCG
The DNA here is from genome assembly GCA_003151415.1 of Bacteroidota bacterium. Lineage (GTDB taxonomy): Bacteria > Bacteroidota > Bacteroidia > Palsa-965 > Palsa-965 > Palsa-965. The sequence continues at coordinate 1,697 of PLXK01000033.1, read as the reverse complement.
GAAAAATCAGCGTATTTACTTTCTTATCCACCAAATCGCTGAAAGGAAACTGCTCTTTGAGCAACTCGTTGTTCAGTGCAAAGTTGGCCTGCATTTCGCCATCCACAATCATACCCGGATAATCGCGGTGTAAAATGGCAACGGCTTCGCGTACTTTATGCGGCACTTCCCCGTCTACCGAACCAAAATTCGAGTAAGAGAGCAAGGCAATTCGCGGAACAATGTTGAACTGCTTGATGGTATTGGCCGTCAGCACCGTAATGTCAACCAGATCCTGCGCCGTCGGATCCACGTTCATGGTTGTATCTGCAAAGAAATAAGGCCCTTGTTTGGTCACCATGATGTACATCCCGGCCACTTTCCGGACACCTTCCTGAACCCCAATGATTTCCAGAGCAGGACGGATGGGCGCCCCGTATTGGCGGGTCAGGCCTGAGATCATGGCATCGGCAGCACCGGTTTCGACCATCATCGCACCGAAGTAATTCCGTTCGCGCATAATCTTGCGCGCTTCATAAAGTGTATATCCGCGTCTTTTGCGTTTGCTGAACAACAGATCGCCAAAGGCATAGCGGCGGCCTTCCTCTTCCTTGCTCCTGGGATCAACAATGGGGATATCGCACAAATCGAGGTGATTTTCTTCGATCAGTCGGAGAATTTTTTCTTTGTCACCAAGCAGAATGGGGCGGGCAATGCCTTCTTCTTTAACCTGCATTGCGGCTTTCAGGATTTTGTAATGGTCGGCTTCGGCAAAAACAACCCGTTTGGGGTTCGACTTGGCTTTGTTTGTCAGGCTTCGGATAAGCTTATTGTCCAGTCCGAGGCGGTTGCTGAGCTCCATTTTGTAGGCATCCCAGTCGGTGATGCTTTTTTGTGCCACACCCGATTCCATGGCTGCCTTGGCCACGGCCGGCGACACTGTGGTGATGAGTCTGGAGTCAATGGGTTTGGGGATAATATACTCTGCGCCGAAACTCAGGTTCTTAATCGAATAGGCCAGATTCACAGAATCGGGTACGGGTTCCTTGGCCAGCTGGGCGATGGCAAAAACCGCCGCCAGCTTCATGGCTTCATTGATCTGGGTGGCCCTTACATCCAGGGCGCCCCTGAAAATGAAAGGGAAACCAAGCACATTGTTTACCTGATTGGGATGATCCGAACGGCCAGTAGCCATGATGATATCCGGTCTTGCGGCCATGGCATCCTCATAGGGTATTTCGGGGTCGGGATTGGCAAGAGCAAATACAATCGGATTGGCAGCCATGGATTTGATCATGTCCTGGTTGACAATATTGCCTTTGGAAAGACCAACAAAAACATCGGCTCCCTTCATGGCTTCTGCCAGGTTTGTGACGCCTTTTATTTTGGTTGCAAAAAAACGTTTGATTTCATCCAGATCGGTTCTTGATTCCAGGAGCGGCCCTTTGCTGTCGAGCATGACAATGTTTTCTTTGCTGGCGCCAACTGCGATATACAGTTTAGCACAGGAAATAGCCGAAGCTCCGGCACCGTTGACCACAATCTTCACTTTGGAAATATCTTTCCCTGCAACTTCGCAAGCGTTGATCAGAGCTGCAGAGGAAATAATAGCCGTGCCATGCTGGTCGTCATGCATCAGCGGTATTTTCAGGTCTTCTTTAAGCCTTCGCTCTATTTCAAAGCATTCGGGAGATTTGATGTCTTCCAGATTGATTCCG
>PLXK01000005.1 GCA_003151415.1 Bacteroidota bacterium | reverse complement strand
TAAAACCCGATCCGGTGCTCTATGTACCCAATACATTCAGTCCGAATAACGACGGCTTAAACGATCTGTTTCTGCCCAAAGGAGAAAACATAGATCCGGCCCGCTTTCAGATCTGGGTATTTGACCGCTGGGGCAATATTGTGTGGCAGACAACAGAATGGGGCAAAGGCTGGGATGGCATTCTGCCGGGCGGAACCGAAGTGGTGCAGCAGGATACCTATGTGTGGAAAATCGAATGCTGGGATCTGGAGTCAAATTTTATCAGTGAAGCCGGGCGTATTACCGTGGTGAAGTGAATAAACGTCTCTTTGTAATGGCTGAAGAGCTCGGCTTCATATACTAATAAACATTAAATTCGTTTCAGTAAAAAATAAACATGAAAAAGGAACTTATCACAGCTCTATTTCAAAGATTTGAGAACGCCCTATATCTTTTTGAGGGGATAGAATGCTGGAGCGCGCGCGAGCTTCAGGAAATTCTCGGATATTCAGAATGGAGGAATTTTCAGAATGCAATTGAGAAGGCAAAGAAAGCCGCAGAAAACGCAGGGGAAAAGGTTTTCGACCATTTTGTTGATATCAACAAAATGGTCGATTTGGGGAGCGGAGGGCAGAGGAATATTGAGGACATTGCCCTGACACGATATGCCTGTTACCTGATTGCACAAAACGGAGATCCGGCAAAAATCGAAGTTGCATTTGCTCAAACCTATTTCGCGGTTCAGACCCGCAAGCAAGAAGTGATTGAACAACGCTTGCTTGACGTTGCAAGGATAACAGCAAGGGAAAAACTCTCCAAATCCGAAAAGAATTTATCGGCTTTGATCTTTGAAAGGGGAGTCGATGAAAAAGGTTTCGCACTAATTCGTTCCAAAGGAGATCAGGCACTCTTTGGCGGTTTCTCTACAAACGAAATGAAAGAAAAGCTCGGTGTTGCCGGAAATCGGCCGCTCGCCGATTTTCTTCCTACATTAACAATCAAAGCAAAAGATTTTGCGACCGAGTTGACCAGCCACAATGTTGTTGAACGGGATTTGCAAGGCGAAAAACAAATTTCAAAAGAACATGTTGACAATAATTCCGCTGTTCGTAAAATGTTGATTGGGAGAGGGGTCAGGCCGGAGACCCTTGAGCCTGCCGAGGACGTCGACAAGGTGAGGCGAAAACTAAAAAGTGATGGTAAAAAGGTCCTGAAAGATGTAAAAAAGATTCCTGCTAAAAAGAAAAGGAAATAGAACTGCCTCTTTTTCATTTCAAATAAGCCCTGCCGAACAAATGGATGTTTTTTTCATATCCAGCCAATTCCCCAAAATCAGTTCCTTCCACGAACCTATTGGTACAAAATTCGTAGAACACAACAAGGGGTATTCAACCAAACAAGTTCCATTTTTATAGCCTTAATGGTTTCTTTACAGCATAATAATCTGTGGATTTTCAACAGACAGAGCTTCTTTTCTCTTCTACTTTATTCTGACTTTACGAAATAATCTATTGAACTAAGCGATTAACTGGAAGTAAAATAAGGCAAAAATGGCTTTTAGTGCAGATTTTAACACCTTTAATCGAACAAATACCGGTTTCCGTCTAAATAGAAGAGGGTGGCTTTTATGAGAACCAAAATTTGCCGATATTTCCTTTCGTTTTAGGCTAGACATCAGGGCTTTGAGGTGGTCTCCCAGAAATAAAACGAATTTATTGTTATCTTTTTTAAGGAACTGCGTTATCGAAGTATTAATTCTGATTGAACACACAATATAGTATCCGGTCATAATACAAATTTGAACACACTTATTACAACACTACTCAGACACACACCTAAACATATTGCAATGAATAAGCACTTACTTATATTCTGCGCTACACTCTTCTGCTCTTCGCTGGCTATATCCCAGACAGAAACAGCCGAGAAATACCGTGCCTTCCAGGGCGATTCACTGAAGGGATACGCCCTGAAAGCAGCTTTTGCAGACATGACAAGATTCGACGCGCGTGTCCACCTCGACCAGGAAGAGAAAAACGTTTTTATGAAGATCAGGCAACAAGCCTATGTTCAAAAGAAATACAATCTCGGAGGTCCGGTATTTGACGAAAACGCCTGGAAAGCTGCCGACCTGGCAGAACAGAAAGCCGGTCCACACCACGGTCCTAAGAAATTTGTTTTGGCTCCGGGTTCAGCAAATATTCCCTTTAAGAAGGCGGCCACTGCCCCAGCCACACAAGGTATGGCCGGTTGTGATAACCTCGACTGGGAAGATGCCAATGTGACCAATTGGTCGGGAACAATGGGTTATAGCACCCCTACAGCACTTTTGTATTATGGAATAGCCCCACTCAACGCTACGGCCGGAGGTGGACAATCCAAATATGTGGCTGCCATGACCGGCGGAGGTGTTTATTTTGGATCGAAGAATGCTGCCGAGAACAGCTGTGCGGGAGTTACCCAGGTCAACACGGGTAACGATCCACGTTGCGGTGTTCCTATGGTTGGTGCCGGCAGTTGGTCTATACGGATGGGCGGAGAAAACACCAATCTTGGATGGGGTTTTGGGTCCGCCTGCGATCGCGGAGACAATGCAAACCCGTATGAAAGTGCCGGTGAGCTTATTCAGCAAAGTATAACCGTAACTGCGGCGAATTGTTTGATCACCTATAATTACAACATTGTTCTTGCTGACGGAGGCCACGCTGGCGGACAACAGCCCTTTTTTCAGGCCGGTGTTCAGGACAATACCGGAAACGACATTATGTGTGCGCTTTACTATCAGGAATGTACGGTTGGGGTACCTCCTCCGGGATACAGTACAGCACCCGGAAAAGACCCGATCGATGCCACTGCGTCTGTTTTTTATTCAAACTGGCAAAGCAACACGGTCGATCTGACCACACAAATTGGTACCACAGTAACCCTGTATTTTTTCTGCGGTGGCTGTGTGCCAGGCGGACACTTTGGTTATGGTTATGTGGACGGACATTGCGGGCCCAAAGCCCTCGCCACTGTTGGCGCTGAGGTTTGCGTAGGCAATAACACAACCGTTCAGGCACCACCTCTTCCTGCAGGTACCACTTACTCCTGGTCAGGTCCCGGTATCGTTGGTTCCAATACAGGTTCTTCGGTTACGGTAAATGCCGGTGGAAATTATACTGTTACCTGGACGCTTCCGGCGCCGAACAACTCCTGCCCTATTTCAGTAACAGCAAACGTTGCGTTTTTCCCAAGCCCAAGCATTACACCGACTTTAACCAATCCCCTGTGTAGCGGAGGCTCCGGAACCGCCCTTGCCAGTGCTTCTGGCGGTACAGGAGCATTCTCTTACACCTGGAGCCCGGCTCCCCCGGGAGGCCAAAGCACAAATACGGCAACCGGTCTTTCCTGCGGCACCACCTATACATGTACGGTCAATGACGCAAACAATTGCCCGGTCAGCAAAACGTATGCGGTAACCTGCCCCTCGGCTCTTTCTGCATCACCAACACAAACAAACATCAACTGCAATGGCCTGTGTACGGGTATTGCAAAACCCGTTGTAACAGGCGGAACAGGTGCAATTTCGTATACCTGGAGCGGACCCGCTGCCGGCTTCACCGGAACCGGACAGGGGACGAATACAGCCTCCAATTTATGTGCCGGCACTTATAGCGTATCTGTAACCGATGCAAACAACTGCCCGCTTACCGTGCCTTCATTTACCATCACTCAAAACCCTGCGCTTACTCTTGCTTCAACAGCATCCACACCTACAGGTTGCGGAGCTGCCACAGGTATGGATTCTGTAACCACAGGCGGTGGAACACCCGGTTATACCTATACCTGGAACGGCCCCGGTGCCGGACCCACGTTCTCGGGTTCAGGACAAGGAACTCCGAAAGCCACCGGACTCTCGGCAGGAAGTTATACGTGTACGGTTAAAGATTCGAAAGGCTGTACACAAACCAGCGTGGTTGCAATCAATACCGCTAACGGCCCGGTGCTTTCCTCTTTACCTACAAACGTCACCGCGCTTACATGTAACGCGATCTGTGTTGGTAAAGCCGGAGTAAGCGTAACCGGGGGAACCGCTCCTTTTACCTATGCCTGGACCAATACAGCCAGTACCGTGGATTCTGCATTCAACCTCTGCGCCGGAACCTATGTGTGCAGCGTTACGGACAAGAACAATTGCAAGTCCACACAAAGCTTCACCATTACCCAGCCTACTGCCATTACCGCTGCCGCACCAACAACCACGGCCGCAACCTGCGGAGGAACAAATGGCGATATCACCATTAACCCTACCGGTGGAAACCCCGCATATACTTATGCCTGGAACGGCCCAAGCGGACCCGGATTTACAGGTGGTGGACAAGGTACCAACAACGCAACCGGTCTTGCTGCAGGAACCTATACTGTGGTTGTAACCGACAATAGCGGCTGCTCTAAAACATTTACAGGAGCCGTCAGCAATTCCGGAGGACCGACAACTGCCGCTTCGGCCATTGTCAACCCTTCCTGCAGCGGTTCTTGTATCGGTCAGATCGTTAACAATGCTACCGGTGGCGCTGCTCCTCTTACTTATTCCTGGTCGCCCGCCCCTGGTGGCGGACAAAATACAAATACGGCTTCTTCGCTTTGTGCAGGAATATACACGTGTGTGGTAACGGATAAAAACCTCTGTCAGGTCAGCCAGGTCGATACCATCAAAACTCCCGCTGCTGTTATTGTTGTCTCTTCCGCCCAGGCCAATGTTTCCTGTAACGGAGGCGCCTGCAACGGTATGGCAAAAGTCACGGTATCGGGAGGTAATCCAAGTTATGCTTACTCCTGGAGCGGAAACCCGAGCATTGTGGATTCGGCCACAGGATTATGTGCCGGTCAGACGTATACCTGTACAATCACCGACACAAAGGGGTGTACCAACCCCACACCGGCGGTTTTCACCATTACCCAACCCAGTCCGCTCAGCAGCACACCCACTGTTGCCAATGTGACCTGCAACGGTCAGGCTAACGGATCTATTATCCTGAATACAACCGGCGGCACAGCTGGATCATTGGGCTATACCTATGTCTGGAACCCGGCAGGTCCGACAGGTTGCTGCCCAACCAATCTGGGCCCCGGAAAAGATACGTGTAACATCACCGATTCTCTGGGCTGTAAAACTCAGGTAATCGTTACCATTACACAGCCATCCTTGTTAACGGCCACCGGTTCTCCGGCAAACGCTACCTGTCAGGCTCCAAACGGTACAATTACCGTAACTCCTGCAGGCGGAACGGGATTGAACGATACCTATGCCTGGTCTCCTTCGGGCGGAACAGCAGCAACAGCCAGCAATCTGGGCCCCAATATCTATACTTGTACGGTTACCGATTCGCTTGGATGTCAGACAACGGTTATTGATACCATAACGAACTCCACACTTCTTCCCGTTTCTGCAATTGTCTCCAGTGTGGTGTCTGATACGGTCTGTAAAGGAACTTTTGGCGGTGTTTTAAGTGTCAGCAACCCATTGCCCGGAACAACTTATTTCTGGACTCCCGGAAACTTCACTTCAGACTCCATCCGCATCGACAGCATGAATACAGCTACATACAGCCTTCAGGCGGTCAACGTATGCGGTACGGCAACATCCAACGTAACCATTCATGTGCTCGCTTCACCGATTATTCCTTCTGTTACGGGCGGAGGTGCAAAGTGCCCCGGCGAACTGGACACCCTGCGCGCCACCGTTATTCCTGTTGACCCGTCCACGACCTATCAGTGGACTCCCGCTCCCGGAGGAAATCTGCCTTACATTGTTGTAAACAGTGCCGGCACCTGGAACGTGGCCGTAACCAATAAGTGCGGATCGGCAAACTCTTCGGTCACAGTAACGCTTCACAACATTGCCGCTCATTTCCGTCCGAACGTTTTTGTCGGATATGCGCCTCAACCGGTGAACTTTATCGACAGCAGCTCGGTAACGGCCGTATCCTGGTCCTGGAATTTCGGCGACGGAACAACAGGCACCGGGCTTAATCCAAGTCACACCTATGGCAGCGCCGGTACATACACGGTTATTGAAACGGTTACGGATATCAACGGGTGTACGGCTTCATTCACCCAGGTTATTGACGTGAAAGAGCTTCCTTCCTGGATTATTGTTCCCAATGTATTCACGCCAAACGGCGATGGCAGCAACGATGTCTGGCAGGTTAAATCTCAGGGTCTGGTAAGTCTTGACGCGAAGATTTACGATCGCTGGGGTGTGTTTATGTCCGAAGTGCTTGCACCAAATGCAGGATGGGACGGACGAACTTCGGGCGGACTGATGGCCGTACCGGGAACCTATTACTACATGCTCAAAGCCAAGGGTGATGACGGAAAATCATACGAATTCACCGGCTTCCTGATGCTCATCAGAGAATAAATGAATTGAGAATACCCGGACAAGAATCCGTTCAGATATAAGAATAAAAAACCCGGCAGAATCTGGCCGGGTTTTTTTATGCATCACGGCCTCCCTTTCTTATGACACCACTTGCTCCAGAAGCGATATTGTTCCCTTATCCGAATCTATTTCTGCCTCAATGCCAAGGGGTATTGTGAACTTGTTTTCAATGTGTCCGATCATGGCTCCGTAAAAGGCGGGGATTTTTAAAGGGATGATTTGCTGTTGCAAAACCTGTTGAAATGTAAATGCTTTTTCAGGTTCCTCGGCCAGGCACTTCACGCATTTACCAAAAACAAATCCGCTGATCTGGTCCAGAACACCACAAAGTTTCAACTGGGTAAGCATACGGTCAATGCGGTAGGGCTCCTCGCCGGTTTCTTCAAGAAAAAGAATTTTGTTTTTCCAGGTGGGGAGAAAATCAGAGCCCATCATTCCGGCAATTACACTCAGGTTACCTCCGATCAACATGCCTTTTGCTTTTCCTCCAAAGAGAGTCAATGGCTTGTCTTCTTCTTTTCCCGTGGATGTGTACAACACTTTTTCCTTTTTTATCAGTACGCGCTTCACATAGTCCAAAGTAAAATCATTCCAGCCGCTGTTGCCCACCGGTCCGTGAAAGCCGACAAGACCCGTTTTGGAAAGAATGGCAATAAGCAAAGATGTGATGCCGCTGAAACCCATCAGTATCTTGGGATTTTTCCGGATGTTTTCATAATCAAGAAGAGGAAGAATCCGTCCGCAGCCCCAGCCTCCTTTCATGCAAAAAATAGCGCTGACATCTTTATCCGAAAAAAAGGAATTCAGTTCACCGGCGCGGAACTCATCGGTGCCAGCGAAATAGCCGTATTTTTCCCTGAGTGTTTGCCCCGTTTTTGTTTTGAATCCCAGGTTGTGAAGGATCGTACAGAAAAGATCAATCTGTTTGGCGTCCCAGACAGCTCCGGCCGGTGATGTAATGGCAATGGTATCTCCATTGCGAAGGGCTGGGGGTTTCACAATCTCCTGAAAAGCTATGGGCTCTTTTTTTGTGCCCCGGCTCATCCCCAAAAAAGGAATACAGAGGCTGGCGATTCCGGCCGTTTTTAGAAACTCACGTCGGGCTTGGGTCATGCGGATTGTTGTTTTCGGAGTTGGTTCCTGGATAAAGGTAAAACGAATATCCGGGTTGGGATTAAGACAAACCAAAGGATTTCAGTTCCGGCGGTTTTCGGCTCCCCGTCTGTGAGAAACGATGGCCGTCATCATTATCTTATACATAACATAGCCTATCCGCATTTTTATGCGGCTCAGGAAACCGACATTCTTGCTTCTTTCTTTGAGCGTAATCTCAGTGCATTTTTCCCGGATAAGTATGTCAAGATGCTGCTTGAAGCTTGCTACAAATTCTTTATCACGGATATCTGCATTGAGTTCAATGCTCAGGTAATGACTCAGCGAATTGAGATTGTAAGAACCCAATGTAGCCCAGGTTTCGTCCACAACCATGGCCTTTCCATGCATGACCGAATGTGTCCATTCGTAAATCTGAATTTTGTTGCCCAGATAAAAGTTATAGAGGTAGTTCTCGGCCAGACGGATTATGGGGACATCTGATTTTCCGGCCAGAATGATTTTTATTTCAATACCTCTTTCAGCCGCCTTACGCAACAGTTTTCTGAACTTCGGACCCGGAAGAAAATAACTGGCAACAAATATGACGGATGTTTCTGCACCAATGAGGGCTTCCGCATAGCTTCTGTGAATTTCGTTTTTACCCTTGATCCAGTCGTTCCTTCTGAAGCGCAGAAATCCTTCATTGTCGTTTTCGTCTTCCTGTTCTTCGGTTTGAGGAACGGCATTCGTTTTTTCCTTTTCATACAGGGACTTGCACAATTCAGCCAGATACAAACAGGCTTTTCCTTCTATGCAAACAGCAAAATCCATCCAGGGGATATGGCTGCCAATGGAATTGTATTTATCGGCAATATTGATTCCCCCGATCATCGATCTCTTGCCATCGGCGACAACTATTTTGTGGTGAAGTCTTCTTCCAAAAGAAAGCCCTTCGCCGGAAAAGAGCGGCGAAAACATGCGGAATTGAATTCCTGCCGCCATCATCGAGCGGATACTTCCGGAAGAATGTGCATTGGAACCAAAAGCATCGCAGAGTACAAACACATTCACCTTTCTTGCGGCCGCAGCTATCAGGGCGCGAACCACCCTTTGTCCGGTTTCGTCAGATTCAAAAATATAGGTTTGCAGATGGAGGGTCTCCTGAGCGTTTTGAATAATCTCCTCCAGCACGTCAAAATAATTGTTGCCGCTATGAATGAGTGTGAGTTGCGCCGCCTTAATGTAATTTTTCATAGCATTTGGTTCTATGTAAATTTACCATAGAAAAGAGTCCGGAACAAAGCACCGGGTTCAATAAAAAAGCAGGGGGTTCAAAAAACCGTTGATATACGGCTCGGGCTTCCTGATGACTTGTCCCGGTTTATAGAGGTATTGATTGCCTTTGTCATCAATCATGGGCATATCCACGTTCCTGGAACTCCTCCATTTTTTTGGCAGAAAAAGCAAATCGTGAATGAGGTGGTTTTGAACCGCATTGCGCACCTGTTCTGCATCAATGCCCACGTTCGCCTGTGCGGGCTGGTTGATAGTGGGAAGAATGCCGTTGACCTGAAAACTGAGCAACCCGCAGGAGCGGTCGGCATAGATACTACGGGTGGTATCCATATAACCGTTGGGGAAGTGTGGATCTCCATCCCTGATCGTGTGTTCCAGCTGGCCTGTCCACATGGTGCAATTCATGCCAAATTGAAATTGCCTGTTATATGTGTATTGAACAAGGATGGCACCCGTACGGAAACGGTCAAAAAACGAGTGCCCGAAAATATCATTCTCTGAAATGATGTTTGTCTTGTTGAATTGCAAGGAGATCGTGCCCGATTGTTGTGTTGTGCCGATTTTGTTGAAGTAGGCATTGTAAGAATAGCCGATGCTGCTGGGATGCCCGGTTTGATTGGATACGGAAGTCAGAAAATGTGTTTTGTTTATAGAATCCTGCTTTCCGTATCCATAAACAATGCCCAGAGAAGCAAAGCCCTCGGGGTAAAATCCGGAAGGACCCAGGTTTTTCAGATTGCCATAAAAACGCAGATCGGCATTCAACTGAACGGCTCCGTAAACACAATATCCCTTCAGACAAATTCCCATACGGTCAAATTTGTTTCCGATTGCCGCAACGAGTCCAATGCTTCCGCCAAAGGGAAAAGAATATTGGGACTGGGTAAACGCGGCATTGCCAAACAAAATCAAAAACAAGGCTAAGAGAATGGATTGTTTGTTTTTTCGCATCAATACAGCATTACCTCAAAATTGTTTTGTTAATCATTATGCATGAGTTGGTTGCAAAATGGGATTGTCTTCGCAATCAAAGATACCGATTCGCCGCTCGCCGGAATATCATTCTGCTTTCATTCCTTGTTTCCAAGCCTTCTTTATCCTTTTTCTTGCTTGGGTATTCTCAGGAGCCGCTAAGGAAGAACGGGTGTAAATCGTCTTTTTGGTGTGACACAAAGCTTCATTCGTCTAGAAAAAACAGCCGTTTGTCTAAATGCCTTCTTCCCTTTCCGGCTCCTCCCTTATTCTTTTTAAATTACCCTAGTATTCGTCCACAAAACTCATCTTTATTGTTTTTAATTCATAAAGGCATGGTAACGTGTCTCTACCGGTTATTGTCCCGATTGAGGATCAGCCAGAGCTGTTTTCTTTCCGGCACAACAAGATAGGTTCATTGTTCTGAACTTATCAATAGGATTTGCGTTGAACTGTTTATATCCTTGTTTATGGTTTTTCTTTTGCACTGTTTGTCAATACAACATACTTATACGGCTTCTGCTGAAACAGTCTCCAAATAGTTTCTGGGAATACGCCGACCAAAGCATTGTTACTTAAAATAATACCGGTTGAGAAATAGCATTCGGATATTTTCTTTTCTCTTTTTCTTGTTGGTTGCGTGCAAGGCAATGGGACAAGGAGCTCCGGCATGTCCTTCGGTGGAAGCCGGACCCGACGTGACGACCTGTTCGGGCCAGTGCTCTACATTGAGCGCAACGCTGGTAACAAACAATCAGACAACGAGCTATTCTGTTGCCGCCATTCCCTACATTCCTTTTTCTTACACCACCGGCACGGCCATTCTTGTTGCCACGGATGATGTCTGGAGCCCGGTTGAAAACATTGGTTTCAATTTCTGTTTTTTCGGAACGAGCTACAGCAAGTTTGTCATTGGCGCCAACGGCCATGTTACATTTAATCTGGCCAAGGCTTTCCCCACAACCGACAACTATCAGGTCACCACCCCTCTCCCCAGCACTGCCGATATGCCGGCCAACACAATCAACGCTGTTTTCCGCGATATTGACCCTGCTCTTGGCGGGGCCATTTATTACAAAATGTATGGTTCTGCACCCTGCCGGGCCATGGTTGTAAGCTGGGACAACGTTCCCCTGTTTGATAAAGGCAGCGGCACCTGTGACGGCACTCCCAATTCGACCTTTCAGCTTGTATTTTACGAAAACACAAATTTCATCGATGTCTATATCGGCAATAGCTTTTCCTGCGCAGCCTGGGAAAACGGAAAAGGAATTGTGGGGCTTATGAATTCCACGGCCACCACAGCGGTATGCCCTCCGGGAAGAAACTGCACGGCCTTCACCACAACCAATGAAGCCTGGAGATTCACTCCCACAGGAGCTCCTTCGTATACGCTGAACTGGTATGAGGTGGGCTCTGTCGTTTCTCTTGGAACAGCTCCGACTTTGAGTGTTTGCCCGACAACAACAACAACTTATGTTGCAGAAATGATTGTTACCAATTGCGACGGCTCACATATCACCGTTGATGATTCTGTTACTGTAAACATCGCGGGTACCCTGGCGGTCACACCTACTTCCACAGATATTACCTGCCATGGGGCCAATGACGGAACCGCAGCAGCCGGGGCCAGCAGCGGAACCACGCCTTATACTTATTCCTGGGCGCCATCGGGAGGCACCGCAGCTACGGCCAGCTCCCTTGCCGGAGGAACCTATACCTGTACGGTAACCGATCATGGCGGATGCTCGCTTCCCGCTGTTGTCACCATTGCCGACCCGGTGGCTCTCTCCGCCACAGGTACGCCCGCAACAGAATTGTGTGTGGGAGGAAGCACAGCAACCGTTTCTGTAAACCCTTCCGGAGGAACCGGCGCTTATACTTATGCCTGGGCAGCGGCGGGAGGTACCGGACAAACATCCACTGCCCTTGCCGCCGGCAACTACACCTGTACAATTACCGATAACAATGGCTGCCACATTACTCAGGTGGAAACCATTTCCGACCCTGCAGCCCTTTCTTCTACAGGAACTCCGGGATCCGCAGCCTGCGGAGGCACTTCTACCGTATCCGTTAATCCCTCAGGAGGAACCGGCGCTTACACGTATTCATGGGCCGCTGCAGGAGGAACGGGACAAACATCCACAGCGCTTCCGGCCGGAAATTACACCTGTACCATTACCGATCACAACGGATGCAGCACAACACAAGTGGAGGCCATTTCCCCGGTAGCGGGGCCCACGGCTACCGGAACACCCGGAGTGGCCATTTGCAACGGCACGGCCACCGTTTCTGTAAACCCCTCTGGCGGTACCGGTGCGTATACGTACTCCTGGGCAGCTGCCGGCGGTAACGGACAAACCTCTACGCCTCTTCCTGCCGGCACTTACACCTGCACAATTACAGATCATAACGGATGCAGTACAACGCAGGTGGAGTCTGTCACTTCTTCTGCCGGACCTTCTGCCACCGGCACACCCGGCGTTGCCACTTGCGGCGGCGGTACGGCTACAGTAAGTGTAAACGCCACGGGAGGGACGGGCGCCTATACTTATTCCTGGGCGGCAGCAGGAGGAACGGGCCAAACCTCCACACCCCTCCCGGTTGGAACATACACCTGCACAATCACCGACAATGCCGGTTGCAGCACGACGCAGATCGAAGCGGTCACAGCACCCACAGCCCTTACGGCTACAAATTCACAAACAAATATTTTATGTAACGGCGCAAGTACGGGAACGGCAACTGTCAACCCATCCGGAGGAACGGGAGCCTATACCTTTTCCTGGGCACCTTCCGGCGGAACAGCCGCAACCGCTTCGGGCCTGTCTGCATCCAGCTTTGTCTGTACCATAACCGATAACAATGGCTGTTCAACAACATCCGGAGTTACCATCACCCAGCCGGGAATTATTAACCTGTCAACCTCCACCGTTCCTGCAGCATGCGGAATTTCAAACGGTACAGCCACTGTCATTGCAAGCGGGGGAGCCGGCGGTTTTTCATACGCCTGGACGCCTGCCGGAGGAAACGCTGCAACCACAACCGGGGTCGCTGCGGCAACCTATACCATAACGGTTCATGATGCAAATGCCTGTCCGCAAAGCACGACTGTTGCCATCGGCAATACCGGTGGTCCAACGGCGGTCATTGGTGCATCCACGAATATCCTTTGCCACGGTGGCAGCAATGGTTCTGCAACGGTCACGACAGCCGGAGGAACTCTTCCCTATACGTTTTCATGGAGCCCCTCGGGAGGAACGGCAGCAACGGCCAGCGGACTTAGCTTTGGCGCCTATACCGCAACAGTAACGGATAACGGGGGATGCCAGGCAACAGCCGTTGCCAATCTGACCGAACCCGCCGCTCTTTCTGTCACAAACGCCAAAGTGGACGCTTCCTGCTTCGGCGGAAACAACGGCACCGCTTCAGTGAATGTATCGGGAGGAACCGGTACATACACATACTCCTGGGCCCCTTCGGGCGGCGCGGCCTTTTCTGCAACCGGACTCGTTGCCGGCAATTACACCTGTAACGTGACTGATCACAACGGATGTCCTGACGCCTCTGTTGTTGTTGTCGGTCAACCGGCTGCCGTGAGCGGAACGATTGTGCATACCGATGAGCTTTGCAAAGGGGCCGCAACAGCATCCGCAACAATGTCTCCGGCCGGCGGCACAGGCGCATACACGTTTTCATGGACACCCTCAGGAGGAGCCGCGGCAACGGCAACCGGACTTATTGCCGGAACCTATACCTGCACAGTTACAGATGCCAACGGCTGTTCAAATCCGGTTCCGGTTACCATTGCCGAACCTGTTCTTCTTTCCGGCAGCACCATTTTCACAGCGGCAACTTGCGGCAATTCAAACGGAACCGCCACCGCACAGCCCACCGGTGGAACCGGAGCTTACACATATTCCTGGAATCCGGGAGCAGCAACAACAGCCACGGCATCAGCGCTTCTTCCCGGCACATACACGTGCACGGTGACCGATGCAAATAACTGCACGGTTGTCTTAAACGCCACAATACCCAACCAGGCAGGACCAGTATTGGCAGTTAGCGCGCTTGCGAACGTGACCTGCAATGGTGCCTGCAACGGGTCTGTTACCGTAGCCGCAACAGGAGGAACTGGTGCGCTTACCTATAGCTGGTTTCCTTCGGGAGGAACCGCAGTCACCGCAGCGGCCCTTTGTCCGGGAATTTATACATGTACAGTAACCGATGCGAACGGGTGCTTCTCTTCCGCCAATGCCAATATTCGTCAGTCAAGTCCCATCGTTTTAAGTATTCCTGTTTCAAAAAATGTGCTTTGCAACGGCGGAAACACAGGATCAGCCACAGCCTCTGCTTCGGGAGGAACAGGGGTTCTGAATTATTCCTGGACACCTTCCGGAGGAAACGCGCCTGTTGCAACCGGGCTGACTCCGGGGCTCTATACCGTTACCGTCAAAGACGTGAGCGGCTGTACCCTGACAGATACAATTACCATCACCCAGCCCGCACTGCTTACGGTTTCTGCTGCGGGTATTGCCACAACATGCAACGGAAAATGTGACGGCACCCTGATCTGTATTCCGGCCGGCGGGGTTACCCCTTATGCATACTCCTGGAATACGGGCTGCACATCGGCCAGCTGCAACAATGCGTGTGCCGGCACTTATACCATTGTTGTAACCGATGCGAACAATTGTACTGTTTCAAGTACAACAACGGTGACACAACCCAGCCCCGTTGTCCTTTCCATGTTTACCCAAGCAGCCCATTGTTTTCATTCCGACGGAAGCGATTCTGTTTCTGCCTCCGGCGGAACCCCTGTGTATGCTTATTCCTGGTCGCCCGGCGTGGGTTCGGCCTTATCCGCTTATCATGCGATCCCTCCGGGAATGTATGTGGTAACCGTTACTGATAAAAAAGGATGTGCAATCAAAGATTCGATACAAGTGCCCAATACATCCGGTGTCGTTGCCTCCATTGTGGGCACAACCGCGAACACCTGTTTCGGGGGCAGCAACGGAGCGGCACAGGGAGCCGGAACCGGAGGGACCTTTCCCTACTCGTTTTCCTGGACACCCGGAACAAGTGTCTCAGACACGGCGCTGAATCTGCCCGCAGGATCTTATACAATTCAAGTAAGTGATGCCAAGGGGTGTAACAGCACAGCTGTTGCCATTGTCGGCCAGCCCACACAAGTCGTGGCCCTGCCCATGCCACCCGTGACGGTTTGTATCGGTCAGTGCCTCTCACTTACCTCCACCGGGTCAGGAGGAAATGCAGGGTATGCTTTTTCATGGACGACTTCTGCCGGACCCTCACCATCTCCGGTGTGCCCGCTTGTAACAACCACGTATACCGTCATTGCCACAGACAAAAACGGATGCCTTTCGGCGCCGGCAAACACAACCATTACCGTCAACCCTCCGCTTCATGTGATTGCAACACATGACACCGCGATGTGCCCGGGAGGAACGACAATTCTCCAGGCTACGGCCAGCGGAGGAAACGGCAATTACAGTTATACCTGGTCAACGGCGCTTGGGCTCAGCAGCTCAACCATTCCCACCCCTTCCGCCACTCCTGCCTCAACCACCATTTATACGGTTTCGTTGTCGGATAATTGCGGGACTCCTGTATCCACAGACACCGTTAACGTGACGATATACGCTCAGCCCGTTGTTGTATTTGCGGCCAGCGACACTTCGGGATGTGCTCCTCTTTGCATCTCGTTCAGCGAAATCTCTCTTCCTGCCTGCGCAAATGCGGTTTGGAACTTTGGGGACGGAACAACCGGTAATGGCTGTGCAAAAATTTCACA
Organism: Bacteroidota bacterium; assembly: GCA_003151415.1. Classification (GTDB taxonomy): domain Bacteria; phylum Bacteroidota; class Bacteroidia; order Palsa-965; family Palsa-965; genus Palsa-965. The sequence goes on along the minus strand of PLXK01000005.1, from coordinate 5,120 downwards.
CTGTTTTACCAAATCCGGCCTTTACAGTATTTCCATAAACGAAACAGACATCCACGGTTGCCCGGCTTCTATCAGCGTTCCAAATTACATCAATGTTTATCCGGTACCCGAAGCCGCATTCAAACTTGGACCTCAGCCCGCCACGATCGTGAATTCAGACATCCGCTTTTCTGATCAGTCTACCGGCGCCTCGGCCTGGCTGTGGAACTTCGGTGACCTCGGCGGGGCCACATCGGTTCTTCAAAATCCAAATTATGTATATCCCGACACAGGTTGCTTCACCGCCATGCTCATCACGGCAAACACCTTCGGGTGTCTTGATACAGCCTATGCGCCCTTGTGTATCCGGCCCGATTTTACATTTTATGCACCCAACGCCTTTACCCCGAACGGAGACGGCGTGAACGATGTGTGGATGCCTAAAGGGCTGGGCATCGATCCTGCAACCTATCACATAATGATGTTTGACCGCTGGGGAAATCTGCTTTGGGAAACAAGAACCTGGGGACAGGGATGGGATGGCCGGGCAAACAACGGTTCGAACATCTGACAGATCGACACCTACATCTGGAAGGCGGACATGAAAGATTATCTTGCCAATTCGCATTCATTTAACGGAGTGTGCAATCTTATACACTGATCCGGATACAAAGGTCTGTTAAAGATCAATCCCCAAACAGCCTGCCGCCATCTGATATTCGATCCTAAAAGGTCGCCGGGGCTACAGAATTGCTTCAGAATTAACTCCTACATTTGACAAAACCATAAAATGAATCCTATGAAATCCATTTCCAGTTTATTTTTGCTTCTCTGCGCTTCTGCATTCTTACACGCCCAGTCAAAACCATCTGAATATAAACCCCTCAATAAAATCAAAGTTGAAGGTGACGGCGGCTGGGATTACCTGACCTGCGATGCTTCAACCGGACTGTTATACATTTCGCACGGAACAATTGTTCAGGTTCTGGATGTCAAAACCGGAACATTAACCGCTACAATACCCGATACAAAAGGAGTTCATGGCATAACGCTCGCCCCGGATCTGAACAAGGGCTTTATCAGCAACGGAAGAGACACTTCCGTTACCGTATTTGACATGAAAACATTTAAGGAAACAGCCCGGGTAAAAGTAACAGGCAAAAACCCGGATGCCATTTTGTATGACCCATTCTCGCACATGGTTTTCGCTTTCAACGGACGCACATCCAATGCAACCGTTATTGATGGCAAAACAAATGCTGTAGCAGCCACCATTGCACTTGATGGCAAACCCGAATTTGCAGCAACTGACGGAAAAGGAAAAGTGTTTCTTAACATCGAGACCAAAAGCACGCTTTGTGTCATCAATTCAACATCACTCAAAGTCGAACAGTACTGGCCCATTGCACCCGGAAAAGAAGCAAGCGGACTTGCTTTCGATGCAAAAAACCGTCGTCTGTTCATGGTCTGCGACAACAACCTGATGGTCATCATGGATGCCGATAACGGCAAGGTCATTGCTTCATTGCCAATTGGAGAGGGTGCAGATGGCGTTGCTTTTGATCCCGAAAAAGAAAGAGCCTACAGTTCAAACGGCGACGGCACTTTAACTGTTGTCCAGGGAGAAAAGGGCGCCAATTATAAGGTGCTCGAAACGGTTGCCACCCAGAAAGGGGCAAGAACCGTAGCTGTGGATACCAAAACGCACCACATTTATATGCCCACTGCAGAATACGAAGCAGTTCCCGCTGGAAGCGACGAGAAAAAGCGTCCTCCTTTGAAGAAAGGATCCTTTGTCGTCCTCGATGTGGCTCCCATCAAATAAATCATTCTTTCCTTCTTTATCAAACAAAAAGTCCGGTTCGCGCCGGACTTTTTGTTTGTGCCTCAAAACACATCCGTTATATCGGAACAAGGTATTTGCAGGATTGACTGAACGAAGATTTTGTTTTGTCCTTGCCTGAATTTTCCTTTTCTGATTCTTGTCATATCTAATCCGTGCAATTCGGTTTACTTTTGATTGGTTGCAATTGTCTTTGTTTGGGCTGCAAGTTTGGTTATGGTTTGAGAAACAGAGTTTTTACAGCTTGCCTCCCTCGTTTTCTGCATTGCAAACAACTGAACAATTTAATTCTTTTTAAAAACAGACACCTATGGAAACCACCCTTTCTCCTAAAACCAGTTATCTCTTAGAGGCCGGAATTGAAATTCTGCATGAGGAAAGTATGGACTGGCTCAGTGAAATTATTTTCTGGCACGAGGAGAGTTCCTTTTTATTCACCCTTTTTATTAAAAACGTACAGAATCAGAAAGATGTGCCCGCTCATGCAAAAGAGGCTCTTCTTCATATAGAAAGAGAGCTTCTTCACCTTCGCCGCGCCGGAGGAGAACTGGACAGCCTGAAGCATGAAGTGGAGCAACATGAACGCTTTCTGGGCCTCGTACTCGACAATCAAATGAGTTCAGAAAGAAACTATCGGGATGAACACCGGGAACTTGCCCGGAAATTCCATTTGTTTGAAGCGCATTTCAAGTCACTAAAAAAAGACATTTTCTCTTTTGTCAAAACGCTGCTTTGAACGGACTTCCAGGCTGACTCTTTTACGTTTTTTCTTTTCAATATGACACGGGCTATATCTATGAAAGACGGGGTCGGTCAAATTCAAACTCACTGCAGCAAAAGAATGCGGGTATTTATTTCCAGCGTAAAGGCAACAAGACATTCGACAGACGCAAAACACATTCACCGCCTCAGAGTTAGCATAAAAAAGATACGCGCCCTGATTCGTTTCCTGGACGCGGTAGAACCCAGAAAGGCCAGGTCACTGCATCGCTATTTTTTCAAAACTCTTTTCCGGAAAGCCGGGGCGCTTCGGGAAATTCAAATGAATAAATTGCTGCTTGAGCGATTTAAACAAAAACGTTCCGCATTTTCTTCCTATGAGCTGTTCCTCATTAACGAAAAAAAAAGAGCGGACTTTGTCTTTTTGAAAACCCTTCTTGATTTTGATCTCCAAAAGGTAAAAGACCATAAGAACCAATTTAAAAAAGCGCTTTCTTCGCTTAAGAAAAACAAAATCAGAAAGAATGTCAATGCCTTTTTGGCCAAACGGATCCGGAAGGTGAAAAAAATTCTGGGCGGTCCTCAATACCAGGATGGACTTCACCTGATCCGCAAGCACCTGAAAGTTTTGGAAGCCGTTCTTGCCCTTTCCTGCGAAATTACAAAGGAGGCCGAATTGAAAAAACTTCTGGTTCCGGTTCGTCAGATAAACATCCGGCTGGGGAAATTACACGACAAACAAATTCTTTCTTCAGATATTGAACATTTTCTTGCCACAAGTGTTGTCAAGCGGCCTTCCGATCTTCATTTTCTGCAATCCCTGCTCATTGGCATCAGACAGCAAATGGCTTCAGGATCCGGACCCCTGAAACAAAAACTCCTGGACATTTGTTCCCTGCTCAAAAAAAACAAAGAATTATCCCGGCATTGATTTCCCTGCGTTTTCTCATTTCCCCCTTGTCCTTAATTCGTTGGTTTTTACCACATTAGATTCACCAAACAGACAAAAAGGGTTCTTTTGTCTCCTTAACTTGAGGGTTCGTCCACATGAAAAATCATTTTAGATTAAACCTTTCTTCCGCAGGCTTGTCCTAACCACATCAATTTGAAAACTTAAAACAATTCATAAACAAATCGTGATCATGAAAAAAACAAAATGGATCCTCGCAGCTTTATCGGCTTGTCTTTTTATGGGACTGACGATTTCTTCCTGCAAGAAAAAAACAACAACTACGGCTGACGAAGAAACCACAACGGCGGTTGACAATGCCAATGCAGAACACATGGTGTCTGACCTGACAGAAATGGCCGCTCAGGCATCTGACGGTTCGGCTTCATTGACAAGCTACAGAATTCCCGATTCGGATCAGATTCTGGGATTAAGCTGTGCAAGTGTGGCTTATGTTGCCGGGACCAAGATCATTACCATCACATTCAATAGTTCTGCTCCCTGCCTCGATGGCCGTACGCGAAGCGGTACGATTACGATTGATTATTCCGCTTCTACCGGTGGCGCCGTTCATTACCGCGATCCGGGCTTTTCCTGCACAGTTACCTCAACGAATTATGTTGTTGATGGCAACCAGGTAAACATCATTAACAAAACGGTTCAAAACAGCACCACGCAGGGTTTTAATCCCGCAACAACCAATCTGACCTGGTCGGTAAACGCCCATATTCAAATCATCAAGGCCGGAGGAGGAACAATTGACTGGAGCTGTATCCGCACCAAAACGCTTTTGAATACCAGCGACACTTCGGTGTATCATGGTTCAGCAATTCCAATCTCCTGGTGGAAGGCCCGTGTTGGTATACTTGGAAGCGCTTCGGGCACAGCCGCTACCGGCGTCACTTTCAACGCAACCATTGCCAGCCAGCTCGTCCGTGATTTTGGCGGCTGTAACATTTCAGGCAAACGCCCCATCATCCAGGGCGTCCTTGATTTCACTCCCTCCGGCCATCCTGTTCGCATCATCGATTATGGAAACGGAACCTGCGATCTGATTGCCACCATAACGATAAATGGAGTAACGCACTCGATCACGCTCAACTAAAAAAGACCTTTCTTTTATAAAGCCATTCAAAGAAAAGACCCCTTTCGGTAAATCCGGAAAGGGGTCTTTTGTTTTTGGGTGATTTTTTGTGCTTTACGGGTCAACGGCACCTTCAAACACATCGATTTTTTCGAGATATTTTACCGAGTTTTTGATGTATTCATGCGCCGGAAGCGGTTGTTTCATTCCGGTATCGGCAAGAAGCTTGGTGTTGTCAAATACCTGACCCAGTTCCATAAATTCGAGATAGGGTTCCAGGGCAAAAAGCAGGATGCGCAGCCTTCCGCGGCTTTCAAAAATATCATTCCAATAGGTCAGGTGGGTCGTGTTATTTTCAAGGTCGTCGCCGGGTTTTGCAGGGTGGTTTTTTGCCCAGGCAACCATTTGTTTGACATGCGAGGTGTTCACAAACTTAAATGGAGGACGATGGCTAAAATGAGGCTCAATGACGGATGTGATCTGCAAGGCATTGCTGGCTCCGGCCTGTCCGGAAGAAATATGGTAAAACTGGTGTTTCCGTTTTG
>PLXK01000053.1 GCA_003151415.1 Bacteroidota bacterium | reverse complement strand
TCAGCCACAGACACCCAAACTCTGGCTCAAAAAAGTAGGATGCGATGGCTGCTAAGTATTAATATGCTGTAAATGAGACTAATGGTATTGGTTACTTCACATCATACTTTTGTCAAAACAATCCTTATCAACACTTTGCTGTTAGCAGATTATTGAATGAAAATGAAGGTTTTATGACTAAATCATTATATTTGATAATCAGAATTGCTTTTGTGAACCTTAAACAGAAGAATGATTACACCAATCGCCGTATCAGCATTGCTCCTCGCTTATTTACTGGGCTCATTTCCATCTGCGGTATGGATAGGAAAAATGTTCTATAAAGTNNAAAGAGCCGGGTTCCCGGTACTGCTTCTTGATATTCTAAAAGGCTGGCTGGCAGTCAATATGACCTATTATCTGCTGGATGATGCTCCGGGATCGGAACCTTTTGTCAACATGCAAATTGTCCTGGGGCTGGCCGCATTGATGGGACATATTTTTCCTGTTTTTGCGGGATTCAGAGGGGGCAAGGGGATTGCCACATTGCTTGGCATTATGCTTGCCATTCAGCCCAGGGCTTCGGCGCTGGCTATCCTTGTTTTTCTTGTTATTTTCATCGTTTCCGGATACGTGTCCTTGAGTTCAATGGCTGCTGGCTTTTCTTTCCCGTTTATCATCATGGTTCTTTTTAAAAACAGCGTTATTCCTTCATTGCTTATTTTTTCTTTTCTCATAGCCATTCTCATCCTGGTTACCCACCAGAAAAACATCGAGCGACTTTTAAAACGCCAGGAAAGCAAAACCCGCCTTCTTAAGTTGAAAAAGAAGCAAGAGGTTTTCGCCAAATGATTTCCCTCCGTATTTTTTATGGAAAATCCCTGTTTTTGGCATCTATCGGTCAAAATTCATAAATTTGTAAGTTCAGATTTGACCCCTAAGAAAACAGATTTTCTCCATCAGAAACCTTGTATGCCTAAAAGCACTTATTCTTATTGTATTTCCGTACTAATAGGAATCTTCTTTTTTGCACACACAGAGCTTCGTGCCCAAAATGACCTCGGCTCTGAAAATGCATTGAAAAAAGAGGCCCAGAAGGCATTCGACGACGAGGATTATGCTTCGGCTCTGAAATTCTACAACCGTCTTCTGAGCGCAAATATCAAAGATCCCCTCTACAATTACCGATACGGCGTTTGCCTTTTGAATGCTTCTCCCGACAAGGAGGAGGCCGTTAAATTTCTCGAAAAAGCCAGTAAGGATGCTTCGCTTGAAAAAGAGGTGTTTTATTATTACGGTAAAGCGCTTCAGTTGAATTACCGTTTCAACGATGCCATCACAGCCTATACAAAATACAAATCCCAGGTTTCAGAATCCAAAGCAAAGAAAATGGGTGTGGACCATCTCATCGAAACCTGCGGGAACGGCAAAAACCTTCTTCGCCACATCACCGATCTGCAGGTGGTGGATAAAAAAGAATTGGAAGACAAGGATTTTTTCCTTTCCTACGACCTGTCTGATATTGGAGGAAGACTTCTGGCAAAACCCGATGAATTCAAGACTGCTCTGGACAGGAAGAAGAAAGAAAACTCCATCATCTTTGTTTCGCCGGATAAAAGCGAAATCTATTTCTCCAGTTACGGAAGCAGTGACGAAAACGGGAAGGATATTTATGTAATCAGCCGGCTTGCCAATGGTGAATACGGCAAGCCTGTTTCGTTGGGTTATCCCATTAACACCGAATACGATGAGGATTATCCGTTTCTGCATCCCAACGGAAAGGTTTTGTACTTCGCCTCGAAAGGGCACAACAGCATGGGGGGCTATGACATTTTTAAATCCGAACGCAACGAAGAAACCGGAGTATGGGGTAAACCGGTGAATCTCGATTTTGCCATCAATACACCCGATGACGACATCCTTTTTGTAACCGACCGGGATGAAAAAACAGCTTTTTTCGCTTCAAGAAGAGGCACCGAACAGGGGAAAATAGATGTTTATCATATCAATCTCCAACGCAAACCCGTTGACATCTGTATTTTCAAAGGCAAATACATTCCAAAGAAAGAGGGTGAGAGCAAGGTGGCCAAGATTTCGGTAAAGAATGTCGATATCAATGAGGTTGAAGGTGTCTTCAAATCGGCAGAGTCTGATGGGGAATATGTGCTGAACCTTCCCAACGGAGGGAAGTTTCTCATCACCGTGGAAACTCAGGATGGAGATATCCAGTCGGACATGCTCGTGATACCACAGCAGTTTGAAACCGTTCCTATCCGGCAGGAAATCACCTACAATGCATCCGAAAACGGGAAGATGCATCTGCAAAGTTTCTTCGGGGCAAGCAATACGGATGACGACAAATACTCCCTTGCCGTGGATTTCATCAAGGAGCGCTCCAAACTGGATGTGAATGTGAGCAAGGACAGCAAAGACATTGCACCTGTCGTTACAGATAAAACCGATACCGTGAAAACGGCAGATACGACTGCTCTTGCTGTGAATCCACATAAAAATTTGAGCAACGATGACCTGATTCACATTGCAGAACAGGACTCGAAAGAACTTGAAAAGGAAGCCAACGATGCCCGAAGCGCTGCCGATAAAGCACTTGTAATCGTAAACGAAAAAAACCAAAAGGCCCAGGAAATAAATAAAAGCGTGGAGGAAGCCAACGCTTCGGCGGCAGGCGCCACCACACCCGAACAAAAACAGATTGCCGAGTCGCGAGCCGATGCGCTTCAGATGCAGGCAAACACAGCCGAATCGGAAGCTTCTTCAGCAAATAATTTCTACAAAAATCTGGATTCCGACGCCAACAAAAAACAAAAGGAAGCTGACCTTTCACGGCAATATGCCCAGGATCTGACCGCAGCCATCAAATCCAAATCAAAGGACGCAATGGCCAAACTTGATGCCCAGAAAGAAGCCCTGGATAAGCTGAACGAGGAAAAAACAGGTGCCGATGACATGGTGGCCAGCATCCAGAAAGATGCCGATGCCAAACACAAGGAAGTGGAGGCCGCACACAAAGAATCGTCAAAAATAAAGGATGACATCAAGGGGATTGAAGCCGAAATTGTAAATCTGAACCGGGA
>PLXK01000191.1 GCA_003151415.1 Bacteroidota bacterium | reverse complement strand
ATGATGATCATGTTGAAGTTGAAAAGCCAGTCAAGCTTAACGCCTGTGGAAGAAGCCGCTTCAGGAAGCAGTCTGGGCCCGTAATTCACCAATTGCCAGATGATGAAAGAAAAGAATGCAACGAGATACACGAGAAACAATCTTCCCATGTTCCGGTTGTCCCTTTCGGTCACTTTGTTTTTATGTCCACCCTTGAGTTCCGAGGCAAGTTCGAATACTCTGGCCAGCTGAACAACAGCCAGAATCAGAAGTACAAACGCTACGTATATCAGTAACTTCATCATATCGTCTCTTATTTTTTCGTTAGATCCTGAATAAAATTAAATGTGAAAATGCAATGTTTCTCCAAGGTAAGGGTGGTTCTTCACCAGCAGCGGAGCCTTTGAAAGCTGGTTCAGAACAAACCAGGCGAATGATCCGACGGATGCCAGGAACATTCCGATTTCCATGAGTCCGATGTGACCGAATGCGCCGACCGTTCCGGGCATAACCATGATGAAGATATCAACCCAGTGAAAAAACAGGATAATGACACCGACAATAAAAATGAATGTTCTGTTTCTCTTTGCATCGCGCGACATCAGCATGACCATCGGAATGGCAAAATTGATGAAGAACATGGTCCAGAGCAGACCGCGGTAATCGTCCCAGCGGCTTTGGTAATAGGTGACTTCTTCAGGAATATTGGCATACCAGATCAGCATGAACTGTGCAAACCAGAGATAGGTCCAAAGGAAACTGATGGCGAACATCCATTTGCCCATGTCGTGCTGGTGGCTGTCGTTCAGAAATTCAATTTGCCCTTTGCTTTTCAGGTGAAGCGCAAGCAGGTTGAATACAATAATGGCCCCAACCCAAAGACCGGCAAAAACATACCAGCCAAACAGCGTAGAGAACCAATGTGCATCGATAGACATGAGCCAGAACCAAAAGGCTACTACTGAAGTGAAACCAAAGATGACTAGAAAGATCGCCGAGTTGCGCTGATTTTTTTTCCAGATACTCACTCCATCTCCTCCTGCGTCAGCATCAAGAGATGATTTGCAGGCCCAGCGCTGATAAATGACATAGACAGAAAGAAAAACGAAAGTCATACCCAGAAACATGGCTGGATTCAGAAAAGCAGATTTGTTTCTCAGTCCGACATCATTCAGGCTGGCATTCACGTCGAGCCATTTCCAGGTGTGGTGAACATGCAACACCCCGAGCAGGCAATAAATAAACACAAGTGCGGCTCCGACAGGCAGGAATTTCATAACAGCTTCCATGATTCTTTTGAAGGCCACAGCCCATGCTGCTTCAGCTGCATATTGCAGGGCAAAGAAGAATGTAGCTCCCAAGCTGATGGAAAAGAAAAAGAAAATATTCACCCAGATGTTCGACCAGATGCGCTGTATCTGTACCGGACTCTGATCGTGTTTGACAATTCCAAAAATGGTTATCACCAGACCAGCAGCAATCAAAGCCAAACAGATGTTTTTGGTCTTTTTGCTGAGGGTATAGTTTAAATTCATTCCACTAGTGTCCATATGATATCAGGTGTTTTCTTGATTCTGTATGATAATTATTTAGACTTCTTCTTCGCGTTGACTGCTTTTGCCGGTTTTACAACAACTTTGGCTGCTGTCGTGTCGGATGCAGAAGGTATTGTTTTGCCCTGCAGGGTTTGAACGTATCTGACAAGTTTCCAGCGATCTTCCACGCTGATCTGTGAAGCATGAGAACCCATGAAATTTTTTCCGTAAGTGATGGAGTGGAAAATCTGTCCTTCCGGGAGATCTTTCAAAGAACCGTTATAAGGAGGTGGAGGGCCAGGCAGTTTCAAAGCAACAAGTCCGTCGCCCTGACCGGTGGCACCGTGGCAATGAATACAGAACTTGCCATAAATTGTTTTTCCTTGTTCAACGATGTCTGCAGTAAAGGGCAGGGGATCGCGAAGGGTTCTGCCGGCAAGTCCGTAGCCGGTAGAGTCGTTGGTCAGTGTATAAGGCATATAGCCGCGGGCAATGGTGCCTTTTACAGGCATGCGGTTGGTCTGAACGGAATCGCCGAGAAACGTGGTATAGGCATTCGTTTCGTAAGAGGGCGAACGATACATATCAGGCATGTACTCAACTCCGGGGCTGTTCGGATCCAATTTGTCGCAGGAAGCGAGAAGTGACATGACTGCCAGCGCAACCGAACCCAGAACAATGTATTTCTTATTTATCTTCATAGGATGAAATTGTCTTTGCATTCCTTTATATAACATTTACTTCAGCGGCTCCGCTTTCTTTCAGCATGGCAACGATGCGTGATTCGTCTTCGGGTTTGGCCTCGATTTCCATAAGAAACATGTTGTCAGTGGTGCGCGGGTCCGGATTTTTCGGAGTTACACCGGGAAGAATCCAGCTGCGCAGGAAGAACGTGATGGCCATTCCATGTCCCGCACAAAATACGGTTGATTCGAAAGTGACCGGGATAAAAGCCGGCAGGGCCATGTAAAAGGCAAAGCTGGGTTTTCCTCCGATGTCGGTAGGCCAGTCGGATACCATCATGTACCAGGTCATCAGCAGGGCCAGTGACATGCCGGTAAGACCGTAAATAAAGGCACAGATCGAAATCCATGTGCGTTCGATTCCGATGATGGGATCAATGCCGTGAATCGGAAAGGGAGAGAATACCTCCTTGACGCGTACTCTGGCTGCACGAAGCTTGATGGCTCCGCTCTTCAGCATTTCCTCGTCGTTATAAATTCCGTGAATTATTTTCTTCGTGCTCATAACTGCGTATTGCTTTTATGTTTGAATTTAATGATGCGCTTGTTTGGCTTCTTTCTTGTAGCTCTCTCCGGATATTTTCAGAATGGTTTTCAATTCATTCAATGCAATAACCGGGAATACTCTGGCGAAAAGAAGGAAGAACGTGAAGAACATACCGATGGTTCCGGTAAAAATACCGATCTCAATCCAGGTGGGGTGATACATGGTCCAGCTGGATGGAATATAATCTCTGTGCAGGGAAGTCACGATAATGACAAATCGCTCGAACCACATACCGATGTTTACAACAATAGAAAGTATGAAAGTGGCCGTGAGGCTGGTTCTGATTTTTTTGAACCAGTAAAGCTGCGGCGAAATAACGTTGCAGGTCATCATGCCTGCATAGCTCCACCAATATGGGCCGGTAGCGCGGTTCAGGAAAGCGTAAGCTTCGTATTCAACACCCGAGTACCAGGAGATGAACAGTTCGCTCAGGTATGCAACACCCACCATAGAACCGGTGACGATGATTACGATGTTCATGTATTCCATGTGCTTGACAGTGATGTAGTGTTCCAGATTCATCACCTTGCGTACGATAAGAAGAAGTGTTTCAACCATCGCGAAACCGGAGAAAATCGCACCGGCAACAAAGTAAGGAGGGAAAATCGTGGTGTGCCATCCCGGTACGATCGATGTGGCAAAGTCCATGGATACAATTGAGTGAACGGAGAATACAAGTGGGGTGGAAAGACCTGCAAGTACCAAAGAGACTTCTTCAAAGCGGGTCCAGTCTTTCGCTCTTCCGCTCCAACCGAAGGAAAGAAGTGTGTAGATCTTTTTTGCCATTGGCTTCACGGCTCTGTCGCGGATTGTCGCGAAGTCAGGAATCAAGCCGGTGTACCAGAATACAAGGGAGATGGAGAAATAAGTCGATACGGCAAATACGTCCCAAAGAAGCGGGGAGTTGAAATTCACCCAAAGTGATCCGAATTGGTTGGCATGAGGAAAGAGCCAGTAGTCAAGCCATGGACGGCCCGTGTGCATGGTTACGAAAATGGCCGCACACATTACAGCGAAAATAGTCATCGCCTCAGCAGAACGGTTGATCGCCATGCGCCATTTCTGACGGAACAGCAAAAGTACTGCAGAGATAAGGGTTCCGGCGTGACCGATACCGATCCACCAAACGAAGTTG
>PLXK01000011.1 GCA_003151415.1 Bacteroidota bacterium | reverse complement strand
AAATAAAGAAATCGTTGATGATGCGCGTCCAGGCGGGTTTGCATTCGCCCTGAAACCAGAGGTTGAACTCCACCCCATCGAGTACAAACGTGTTGTGCTTTAACGTGTCGCTGGCAATCAAAGGACTGTCGGCCAGTTCATGAAAATCTTTTGCCCAAAGCGTGTGTACGGCCTTGCCTTTCGAGGCCGATGGTCCCCTGCCCTTTTTTTGCATGGAACAGGCCACCTGGTATGTTTCGGGCAGATGCAATTCGGCGATACATTCTTCATCGATCCTTCCTTCGACATACACGCAACAATTCACCGGATTCATATAGAGCTGACTGTGATCCAGAAAAGTGGAGCCTGCATTGAGATCGGCTCCGTAATAATTGTATTTCACATGCACAGCAGCCGCTCCTTCGCAGGATACAAGCCAAAGATCCTTGGTTATTTTGCGGAAAGGGATTTTGTTTCCTTTTTCATCAAAAGCAGCCCATTTCTGTATGTTCTTTGCAAAATTGCCCAGTTCGTAGCGTCCCGGACGCCAGGCAGGAAGCTGAATTTTCAGTTCTTTCGCTGAACGGGTGTCGGCAACAAATTCAATGTCGATAAAGTGATCGTGCGGGTTGGACCAGGAGATGATGTATTTCATATCTGAGTGTTGGAGTGTTGAAGTGTTTAGGTGTTGGTGTGTCTTTTTTTTCAACACCTCAACACATCAACACCTCAACACTTGCTTCACCTTATTTCACGTGAAAAACCCAGTTGTGCTTGTCTTCCGATTTGCCTTTCTTGATGGCTTCGAGTTCCTGTGCAACGCGGTTGGAGAAGATTCTTTCTTCAACGGGAGGAAGTTCATAATCTTTTCCTTCGAAGCCGATGCCGGCGATATGTGCAATCGTGGCCGCAGTGCCGGTCCCAAAAGCCTCCTGAAGTGTTTTTTTGCGGTGGGCATCAAGTACTTCGTCGATGCTGATTTTGCGTTCCTGAACACGGTAGCCCCAGTCGCGCGCAAGGGTCAGCACACTGTCGCGGGTAATACCGGCCAGGATGGTGTCGCCAATTGGAGGCGTAATGAGGATATCATCAATCATGAACATGGCGTTCATCGTTCCTGATTCTTCAATAAAGCGGTGGTTGCGTGCGTCGGTCCAGATAATCTGGTCGTAACCGCGCTGCTGTGCAAGACGGGTTGGGAAAAGCGAACGTCCGTAGTTGCCTGCTGCTTTTACGTATCCGATACCGCCTTCAACAGCCCGGATAAAATTGGTTTCCACAAGCACCCTTACCGGAGTGTTGTAATAAGCGCCTACCGGAGAGGTAATGATGATGAACTTGTAGGTATCCGAAGGTTTCACACCGATAAATTCATCGGTGCTGATCATAAACGGGCGGATATAAAGTGCAGTTCCCTTGTCGGAAGGTACCCAGTTTCTGTCCAGGTTAACCAGCTGGGCAAGACCTTCCATAAACAGCTCTTCAGAGATGATGGGCATGGCCATGCGTTCGGCAGAGATATTGAGTCTTTTCCAGTTGGCCTCGGGCCGGAAGAGGTTGATTTCTCCGGAATCCGTACGGTAGGCTTTCATGCCTTCAAAAATGGCTTGTCCGTAATGAAAAGCTGAAGTCGAGGGACTGATTTCCATTTTTCCATAAGGAAGAATTTCCGCTTTCTTCCATTCCCCGTCTTCATAGGTGGCAACAAACATATGATCGGAGAAGCTTTTTCCAAACTGAAGATTTTTCATGTCCAGTTCAGAAATCCGCGACTTGGAAGTCTTGCGGACGTCAATATTGAGTGCGGTTTGAAGCATAAGCAGTTCTTTGTTTTATTAAAGGTAATAATCTTTCTCTTTTTAAAAAATCTTTCTTATCCCGGACTTGTTCAAAAACAGGCGGCATCAGGTATATTCGCGATCAAATACAGACGGTTTTAGCTGAAAGCGCTGTTTTTGTAGATGAAGAAAACAAGTGTGGGGGTGTTGGGGAGTTGGCGTGTTGGGGGTTTATACGCAAGAATCAACACACAACTTCAACTCTTCAACACCCGTTTATTCCGGAATTAAGAATAATTTTACACAATCATGGGAATTTGCAGAGACAATGAAATGAATTGCGAGTGGTACGAAGACTGGTTCGACAGCAAATATTACCACATCCTTTACGGAAACCGCAATGCTGCAGAAGCCGAGGCCTTCGTGGACAAGCTCATTGACTTCCTCCATCCCGATAAAAAGGCCCGGATCCATGACCTTTGCTGCGGAAAAGGCAGACACTCGGTCTATCTGAGCCGCAAAGGTTTTGAGGTTACCGGCACCGACCTTTCCTCCGAAAGCATTCAATACGCAAAACAATTCGAAAACAATTCGCTTTCCTTTTTTGTCAATGACATGCGCCGCATCATCCGGGTGAATTATTTTGACTGCGTGTTCAACCTCTTCACCAGTTTCGGATATTTCAAATCGGACAAAGACAACGAAGATGTTTTAAAAGCGGTATACACCTCATTGAAACCGGGAGGGGTCTTTGTACTCGACTTTTTGAATTCCGAGAAAATGCGCAGTACGCTGGTTGGGAAAGAAACAAAAGAAGCCGAAGGCATTGTATTTCATATCGCCAAACGACTGGAACCGGGCTTTTTCGTAAAAGAAATCAGGTTCAGCGACGGTTGCAAAGAATTCAAATTCATCGAGCGGGTACGCACCTTTTCAAAAGCCGATTTCAAAACCTTGTTTTCCATAACAGGCTTCCATATCCTTCATCTCAAAGGAGATTACCAGCTCCATGATTTTGACGAAAAAACGTCAGACCGCCTCATTGTCATTGCCGAGAAAAGAGGATGATTTACTGAAGCACATAACCTGACTAATATACGTCATGGATAAAGCCCGGTTCCCGGGTATTATTATTCCCCATGCTAAAGCATGGGGTTATGAACAGGAGTTCATTTCATTTCCAAACTCAATTAACCGGCTTTTCAAACCTCTCCTCCGGATTGAGACTGAAAAGAGAAACATCCGCCCGGCTGACGCCAGTCTGAAGGGCAGCAAAGAAACAGAACGAAACAGAATCATTTCCACTCTTTTTTCCACTCTGCGTCCTTTTCGTCAACACCACTATACTTCAACACGTCAACATCTAGTTAAGTCCTTCCAGTACCTTCTTGATCGCATCAAAATCAGGAATCTTGGTTGCATCTTCCAAAACCTCGGCGTAGCGAACAACACCTGCTTTATCGATGACAAAAGCAGAACGTTTGGAAACGCCTTTCAGGTTTAAGATCCAGTCGGTGTAAATGGAACCGTAGTTGTTGGAAGCGTCCTTGTTGAAATCAGACAGCAACGGGAAATTGATGTTTTGTTCGGTTCTGAATTTACCAAGGGAGAAGGGCATATCCACGCTGATGCCATACACCTGTGCATCCATGCCGTTGTAAAAGGCAATATCATCGCGGGTCTGACAAAGCTCTTTTGTGCAGGTACCGGTAAAAGCTGCCGGGAAGAAAAGCAGGAGTACATTTTTTCCTTTTTGAGCAGAAAGTGTCGTCATGTTTTTATCCTGATCGGGAA
>PLXK01000046.1:3009-5842 GCA_003151415.1 Bacteroidota bacterium | reverse complement strand
CGTGGGTTGGCAAGCTTGTAATACCCCAGCGACACTCCGTGGAAATTGTCGGTGCAGAATACCCTGTTGCTCGTTCCTTCAGGCACAATGATTTTCTTGTTTGCCTTCAGGGAAAACTCTCCGTTGGAAATCGAGGATACTGCTTCCAGATGCCCGAAGGTCGTTGCAAGGATGTCGTCCGCACCTGCGCTGGCAGCGTTCCCGGTCAAGAGAATGATCCCGGAAACAAGCATGGCAGAATTCTTTGGCAGACGACCTTCGCTGATGGCGATCAGCCCCACCTGCTTTTTATCCTGTGGCTCAAACATCTTGATCGTTTTGCTCGTTACCGGTTTCACCACATAAACGATGGTGTCGGCAAGACGGAGTTCCCCTTTTTTGAGCTGCTCCCGGATGTTCTTGGGCAGTTCGGCAAAATGCTTTTCCATTTCCGCTCTCGATCCTTTGCTTGGGATACCGGGCTGGCTCAGTTTCTGCATCCACTTGTGACGCTGGAGTGGATTCATCTTTTTCAATGCGCCAAGGAGTTCCTCGGTCTCAGGGCCATCAAGCCCCAAGAGCGTTCCCTGATTGTTGTACTGTTCTGTTNNTTTTGTCTTCCGGGTCCAGGTCTCCTATTTCAGGTTCAGGAAGTTCACCTGATACTTCTTCAGGCATTTCGCCAGACACTTCTTGCTTTTTCTCGTCCTGTTTTGCCTTAAAATTCTCTGCGCTATTTATCACCTTCATCTGGTACTGATCAAGAGCACTCATGTCCATTTCCGGGCCTTCCAGTTCCGCCGGTTTTTCTTCCGATCCGGGATAGACGAAGTATTTGATTTCTCCTACCTGCTCATCGCCCTGTGCAGTTTGCTGCTCTTCAGTAGTGGTCTGGCTGCTTTTCAGGACATTGTCCAGAAACAGACGGTGGGTGATGTTGTCCTTAAAAGAAAGAGCCCGGTCTTTGATTCCATCCAGAAGATCGCCTTCTTCTTTCCCGGCTACGGCCTGAGTTGGTTGAGTGATTGCTCCTCCGGCCATCATCCCGACTCCAAAGATTGAGGCGAGACGGCTGTTGGTATAGTGTCCGATTCCGGTTACTACCGCTCCAATTGCCAGAGAGAGTCTGCCAACGATTGTTCCCACCAGACCGCCTCCAATACCGCCCACCAGAAGGTCTTTTCCTGTTTCGAAGAGGGTATTTTTCACATCGCCCTTTGTTTCCAGATCGGAAGCGACTCCTTCCAGTACGGCTTTCTTATGGGCCTTTTTCTGACTTTTATTTTTGCTGTTGCTCATTGCTTTTGTTTTTACATCAGGGTTTTAAATTGTTTCTTTTTGTTCTTGCTGCCTTTAGGTCTGCCGGGTTTTCCTTTTTGCTTACCTCTCTTTCTTGGGACTCCTGAGACTGAGCTTCCACCGGCTTTTTTCTGGGCTTCTTTCTTTTTGTGGTGCAGGTACTCCATTGTTCCCCCGACAGCTGCCACTCCCGCTGCTACTATAAGAGTTGGTTTAAGCCACTTCTTGTTTTTCTCCCACATGCCGGGTGGTTTTCCATCAGTTCCACCTCCCGGATCGATTGTATTGTCGGCCGGATTCTGGCTCTTAGGAGAATGCTTCGAAGGAAGTTTCTTCTTTGAGCTGTCTGGCAGATTTGAGTGATCCTCTTCATGGGTGACATCCGGTGTACCAGTATCCGCTCCACCGCCTGCTCCTGTTTTGTCCGGCTCAAAGTCCTTTGCCGCTTTATCCTTTTTGGGAAGAACAGAACCGATGTTTTTAATCAGGGCAGCGATGGCTCCAAGAACTCCTGTGGCCGCTGCAATGGAAGCTGCTGTATAGGGTTCCCCAAGCCCGTCCGTTTCTTCGGTTCCCTGAAAGTCCTCCATGCCCTCCACGTTTTCAGATTTCCACATCTCTTCACCCATCACCTTCTTTAGCGGCATCTTTTCATCCAGAAGGTGCGCTTCAGGATCGGGAACGAACCCCAGCCCTGCAACCTGATGATCCCGGTTTCCCCGCCCATGAAGGATCGCCTTCTTCAAATTTTCCGGTTTACCTCCAGCGGTGTAAAAAATCTCCTGGAGTTTGTCGATCACTTTCTTGAGTTTTCTCCAGTTATCCATATTCACACCACGCTTCTGAGCATCGGCTTCGGTCATGTATCCCCAGCGGAGCATTGATCCCAGCTTGAACATATTAATCTTCAGGGCAGCAAGCAGACCGTTGCGGAGAGTGACTGTTGCCGGGTTGACCCTGTTGGTAATGAAGAGTCCCTTTTTAAGAAGGTCTTTCCCGTTCATCTTCTTTAGGTCATCGATGTTCGGAAGGTTCAGCTTGAATCTTCCAAGCCCTTCCATGTCCATTTCTGATCCGAGAGCCTGATCAACTGAGAGTTCATTCTCTCCAAGTCCGTCTAAATATTGTAAATCCATGATTGTGTCTTGTTTTTCTGAAAATGGTTCTTCTTTGTCAAATTTGTCCACTACGCAGTCAACCGTGATGTAATCCTCTCCTTCTGTCGGCACTACCGGGTAAATGTGCTGGAAGTGATCCTGTTTGTATTTTGTGATCCGTAGAACATGCGGTATTTTCAGGTTCGTCAGGATCGTACTTATCAGGGTCGTATAACAATCGCAATCCACTCCCCGCTGCCTATCGTGCCACACCCGCGCCGGACTTCTTATCTGCTCGAGTCCATCCTCGTCCTTGCAGTACCGGATATGCCGGTAACAGAAGTTCCAGATGTTTCGGCAGGTTTCTCTTAAGTCATCTCCCTTCAATGCATCAGAGAGATCTTTCGTCTGCCAGAGTGTTTTTGAAACCACCTTTGGAATGAACCTTACCGTATCCT
>PLXK01000046.1:2481-2989 GCA_003151415.1 Bacteroidota bacterium | reverse complement strand
TTTCGTTTTCGCTTCCATGTTACTTAATCAGAACTGTTTCTGTTTTCTGGTAGGGAAGTTTCTTGATTCCGAGATCAATCGTTGTAATTGTGGTCACATCCACACTTACCGATCCTCCACTTTGAACCGCTGTGATTAATCCCCCTCCAATTGAGAACAGTCCCAGAATCGGAATCACAATCATGATCTTGCNNAAGCCGGAACGGTGATATCCTGATTGACCGACTGCGAGGTTCCGATTGTCTGTCCCTTGTATCCCAATTTCACAAAGGGGAACTTTATCTTGAAACCTACCTGCGAAGGGTTTTTGATGTTTACATCCACCTGAAGGGTTAGTCCTTTCAGATCGATCTTGAACACGCTCACTCTTGATACTGTCTGAAGCTGTGCGCTTGTTCGCCCAAGTCGGGTGAGGTAAGTGTATCCGGCGATCACCGCCCCTCCTACGGCTGTCCCGATTAATATTTGCTTTAGCTTCATTGCTTGTTTCTTTTACGTTTGATGACTT
>PLXK01000046.1:1787-2440 GCA_003151415.1 Bacteroidota bacterium | reverse complement strand
TTGATGCAAATAAAATCAACGGTTTCGACTTCATTCCATTACTCTGCTGAGTTCTCCCGACTTTTGTTTTTCTTTTTTAATCTTTTTATTTTTCTTTGACTATTCCACTTCAATTGTTGAAGGAATCCCAAGTTCCCGAAGGACAATCGTTACCTGTCGTACGTTTAGGTAATGCCCGCTGATCTTTCCGATTTCCCTTTCCATCGCTACTATCTTCTTTTTAATTGTCTTGTAAGACCATCCGTAGAATTCTGCCAGATCTCCTATCTTGCAAGGAACCACCTTTGCTTCCGTTACCCCGTCCTGTCTTCTGACAATCTTGATTTTGTTCTCTCTCATGGCTTTGGATTTTTAACGTGTGAACAGTTTGTCTTTGGAACTCATAAGAAGCATTTCCTTATAGAGGGCGGACTGGAGAATGGTGTTCTCCATTTTCCGCTTTTCGACAATGCGTTGAAGCCATGCTTTAGTCCCTGCAAAACCTTTAGGGTTGTTTTTGTTCAGCCAGATGCATGGGTGCGGAATGTACCTGTGTGAATACTTGTTCACATAAGCCTTTGCAAGTACGACACGTTCGCAGTAGCGGGAAAAATAATTCGGAGCGAAGTGGAATTTTTCTGCTGGAATATTTTCGTAATACTCCCGGATGTACT
>PLXK01000046.1:0-1723 GCA_003151415.1 Bacteroidota bacterium | reverse complement strand
TTTAATTTTCCTTGAAATCTTTTTTGATCTTTTTATTTACGGACAGATTTTTAATTTTTTTTGAAGATTTTTAAAAATGGAGGGAGTGTGTATGCGGGGAAAGCCCCTTTGTTACAAGGGGCTTGAAGAGACTTAAGTTAACGTAAGTGGAATCTTACGCGGCAGTCACCTGATCTGTTTTCTTTTTCGCTGGTGCGGGTGGTGGTGGAGGAACTCCAAGTTCATCGAAAAGGATG
Organism: Bacteroidota bacterium; assembly: GCA_003151415.1. GTDB lineage: Bacteria > Bacteroidota > Bacteroidia > Palsa-965 > Palsa-965 > Palsa-965. The sequence continues at coordinate 1,487 of PLXK01000046.1, read as the reverse complement.
ATCACCTGTTTGATTGTGAAATGATGTCCTCTTTTGTGACCTACTTTTTCACTGATTTCATCTACCCATCCTTTGAAGGTATGGGGGCTTACACCGTAAATCTCCGCTAACTGCTTCACCGTGTAAGGCTTGATNNCATTTCCTTTACTGACATTTTTTGTACGCCTCGGTAACGGGTAATCAAATCGCGCATAAGCAGTGGTTTTTCAACCGGGATATCCAGTTCAGAAGGCTCCCTGCGCCGTATTTTTAAGGAGTTGAACTGGCTGATTAGATATCGCTGCTGGTTTGGTGTTAAAAATCCTAAATCACTTGCCCTATACATTAGTGCTTGCATGGAGGTCATCCATTTTCTTTTAAGAGTAGCAAGCATGGAAATGGTTATATTTCCTTCAAAGTCTTTTCGTATGTCGGCTTCCGGCATTAAAAATTCGGCAGCGAACACTTTTGCTTCATGGTCGATCCGGCTTTCAGCAGGTATTGTTTTTGCGTTATGCATCACCAGATGTCCTAAGTGAAAGGCAAGACTGAAACGCTGGCGATCTCCGAGCATTAATTTATTGATTACGATGGCAGCATGCTTGTAGTCACTAAGCAAAACGGCCCTGCTGTCCACTCGTTCTGTTCCGAAATCGATACTCATAACCGGTATCCCGTGATCTTCGAGTAGCTCTGTGATATTTTCAACCGGGCCTTTGGGCAATTTCCAGAGTTTACGAAGTTGCTTTGCCGATTCTTCAGCAGAGCCTGTAACCATAACTGTCAGATCAGGCAGTTTCGAAGCCGGAAACTTCGTGAGTTTCACAAGGGTCTCAAGGTTCATTCGGAAAATGCTTGTCTTTGCCTCAATGGAGGAGAGCATTTTAGCGGAAACCTTATCCCGCATCCTGAAATTAATTGTGCTGATGATATAGGCATCCCCGCTCTGGTAAAAGAAACTCTCCGGGTATTTTAAAACCTCCGAAAGTTGTTTGATGATCTCTCCGGTGAAAGTCTGGTCTTCCTGCTCAACCCGGCAAAGTTTCCCAGCAGAAATCTGAAGGAGGTCTGCCAGTTCCTTTTGGGTCAGGCCTCTTGATTCTCTTGCGAGAATAATCATCTGCGGGTTGATCTTTTGCTCCTGATTATTCATGGGATAATTTTGCCTTTGATTTAACGAAAGTAGAATATTTTGTATAATTGCACCAAATATTTACGACAATATTCTTATATATATTCCAATTCATTGATTTACAAGCGGATAATTTTATTCCCTATCTTTTTGGTGCCTGAAGGCTGGTATTGCGATATCTTTGGCCTGTTTATTTCCCTTATTGCCCTTGTATATTATTAAAGATGAGATAGATATAAATATTTTTAAAATTAAAACATGAAAGAGACCTATGCGGATAAAATGAATGCCATGAGGCAGGAAGCCACGAAAGAACTCCTGAAGAGTTTTATACCACTTCTGAATGGCCCTTTCGATAAGGTGACTCAAAATGTTC
>PLXK01000049.1 GCA_003151415.1 Bacteroidota bacterium | reverse complement strand
TTCCTTGATGCCAATGATGTTTTTTACATGTGCCAGTGCCAGAGTTGTCTCGGCCGTGATATTGGATGCTGTACGTCCAGGAACATTGTATAGAATCACAGGCAAGGGGGATTTTGCCGCCACGAGTTTATAATGCTCAATGATTCCGCGCTGGCTGGGTTTGTTGTAGTAGGGCGAGACCGAAAGAATGGCACTAAAGCCTGTGCTGTCGTATACTTCAAGGTTCCGCACCACTTCCCGCGTATCGTTGCCGCCGATGCCCAGAACCAATGGAATCTTCTTGTGTGCCAAATCACGGATGTGCCTGATCACTTCAAATTTTTCTTCTTTATCAAGTGTAGCCGACTCACCGGTTGTTCCCAGAACAACCAGGTACTCCACCCCTCCTTTGATCAGGTGATTCACTATTTTGGTCAGTGATTTGTAATCCACTTCTCCACTGCGTTTAAAGGGAGTAATAATGGCAACACCGGTACCGTTGAATTGGGGGTATTTGGACATAAGGAATAATTTATTCTTTAAAATTACACAATCTTAATTTTTCCTAAAAGAGGAATAACAATCAGTTCTTTTTATTGAGCATGATCAAATAGGTATCCACCTGTCTCATGAAATACTTCATGCCCTTGCCATCGGTCCCTTCAATCATCAGGTCATAAATATGGTCATCGCCTTCTTTGTGTCTGCCCACTTTGAACCGGGCTTTGGAAATTCCGGCAATGTAACGCAAGGCAAAATGGTTGTGAATATTGAGATCAATCAGTATATCATAATCCTCCTGAATGAAATTGCTTACAAATTTGTCTCTGGGTTTGTTGTACCAGCTCAGGTCCTTTTTCGAAAAGAAATCATATTCGAGCTTCGAATACGTAAAAGCCGGTGTTTCTCCCCCGCTGAAATAACCGATCACTTTCACCTTTTTTTTCAGTTCTCTGAGGTAGAGCACATATTTTTTAATGAGTTCAAATTCCTCCTTGTCGGAAGCCTCAAACAAAATGCCGATTGTTTTTGCATCATCAATGCTCAGAAAACTCCTTTCACGCTTAAGGGATGCCATTTCCTTGCGCAGAAAATAGTTGCCAAAAGTATTTTTCATATTGTTGATCAGACCCATGTCAAAGGATTAAAAATTGCATCAGTTTATTCCATCATCTTCAGAATTTCTTCTTCTCCGATTATTTTGACTCCCAGCTTTTCTGCCTTTTTCAGTTTTTCGGGTCCCATTTCTTCTCCGGCAACCAGATAATTCGTCTTTCCTGATACAGAGCCGACACTTTTTCCGCCATTCTGCTCGATTCGCTTCTTCAATTCATCACGCGAAATCCCGATGAATTTACCCGAAATCACGAAAGTCAGTCCTTTTAATTTATCGCTTGTACTGGCAAGCGCCTCTGCCGACAAGGTAAAGTTAAGACCTTTCNNGGCACCTGTTTCGATTCTTCAATGCCTGCAATGAGGTTGGACGCCGATTTCTCTGCCATACGGGGCAGTTTCAGGATATCTTCTTTTTTCAAATCATAGATATCGGCAATGTTGTGAATCAATCCGGCTGTGTACAAAAGTTCGATGGTTTCATATCCAAGGCTGTCGATGTTCATCGCCCGGCGGCTCGTAAAATGTTCCATTTTGCCTTTTATCTGAGGCGGACATCCATTCTCGTTGGGGCAGAAATGTTTTGCTTCGTCTTCACGCAGGATCAGTTCCGTATTGCATTCGGGACAACGGGTAATGAATTGTACTGCTTTTGAATCTGTAGGTCTTTTCTGCAAATCAACACCCACAATCTTCGGGATAATCTCCCCTCCTTTTTCGACAAAAACAGTATCTCCCAAACGGACATCCAGTTTTTCAATAATATCGGCATTGTGCAGTGAAGCTCTTTTTACAGTCGTGCCTGCCAGCAACACGGGTTTCAGATTTGCAACGGGGGTAATGGCTCCGGTTCTTCCCACCTGGTAAGTAATCTCCTCAAGAATGGTACTTACCTGAGTGGCCTTGAATTTATAGGCAATGGCCCAGCGAGGTGACTTGGCTGTAAATCCAAGCGCTTTTTGGTGTTCGTAGGCATTTACTTTGATTACAACGCCATCAATATCGAAAGGAAGTTCATGACGGCTCTTATCCCAATGTCCGATGAAATCGAATACCCCTTTGATGCTGTTTACTTTTTTGTTAAACGGGGGGACTTTAAAACCCCAGCGTTTTGCCGCTTCCAGGTTTTCGTAATGAGAACCGAAAGGAAGATTTTCTCCGAGGATGAAATAAAGATAACAATCCAGGTTCCTTTTGGCCACAACGGCTGAATCCTGCATTTTGAGTGTTCCGGCGGCCGAGTTGCGCGGATTGGCAAGAGGAGTTTCACCAATTTCTTCGCGTTCGCGGTTTATTTCGTCAAAGACATTGCGGGGCATGACAATCTCACCCCGAATCTCAAATTCTTCGGGAAAATCAGTTCCCATCAATTTGATCGGAATGCTTTTGATGGTTCTCACATTTGCCGTTACATCATCTCCCTTCTCTCCATCGCCCCGTGTAATGGCCTGGTACAATTTCCCATGTTTATAGGTTATCCCAATTGCTACCCCGTCATATTTCAGTTCGCAGACATACTCATAAGGGGCAGAAAGTGTTTTGGCAACCCGGTCATCAAACTCTTTCAGTTCATCTTCGCTGTAGGTGTTGCCCAGGGAAAGCATCGGGTATCTGTGCTTGACTGTCCTGAATTCCTTGGTGATGGCTCCTCCCACCCTTTGCGATGGAGAATCGGGCGATAGGAATCCGGGATGTTCTTTTTCCAGCCTTACAAGTTCTTCCAGAAGCATATCAAACTCATAATCACTGATTACAGGTTTGGCCAATACATAATATTTGTAATTATGCTCTTCGATGGTTTTCGAAAGCTCGTCTATCCTGTGTTTGACTTCGGTTACTGTCATGTTGTAAAAATAATAAAAGGAAAGAGATGTTTGATTTGAGAGCCGATAAACCTGAAACCAGGTTTTTTTTGTGAATCCAGGCTTACTTTCCCAAAGAAGGATATGTCACAAGAACCGGATCCGGGTGAATACGGTCTGAATCCCCATTGATGCCATATGGATCCCGATTGGTACCATCTGAGTCCGGATTGATGCGGTGTGGACTCTGACAGAACTGATCTGAGTCAGCTTGTTACGGGATGGATTCCGGTTGCTCCGATATGTATTCCGGTTGATACCACCTGAGCCCTGATGGATACGATCTGGATTCTGACTGCACCGATCTGAGTCAGATTGTTACAAGAACGATTCGGGTTGATAGGGTATGAATCCCGGATGATAACATCTGAGTCCGGATTGATAAGATGTGGGTTCTGACTGATAGGATCTGAGTCAGGTTATTACGGTATGGATTCCGGTTGATACGATATGAATCCCGATTGATACCAACCGGATAGTAGTGAGTCCCGTTTCATGAAGAACGGATCCAGCTCTACCTGAAAGACAGGCCGCACATCCTGATGAAGAACTATTAGCCGAAGGTGAACGTCTTTTCGGTACATTTACATTCATATTTATTCGCCGGTCAAACCGTTTTCGGATGAAACTATTTCTTTTTCTTCTTGTTCCTTTGTTTCTTTCTTCCTTCAACATGCAGGAGAATGGATCATCCTGGAGTGTTCTTTCTTCTGGTAAAAATTGTGGGGTCAGAGATCGAAAAACTCAGGTCTTTCGCTCAAACAAAGCTTACGAAAAGGCCTGGAAGGAATTGCGCATAAAGAATACCAGCCTGCCAGAGCACCCTCCGAAGGTCGATTTTAAAAATAAAACCGTTATTGCGTTTTGTGCCGGCGATCAGACCAATGGATTGGAAGCCGACAGTGTATGGACTCTGAAAAACGAACTTTTTGTCCGCCTAACCCGAATTGAGATGATGTCCAATTGTCACCTGGCCAAGCTTTTAGTCACCCCTTATGTATGGATCGAAACCAACCGCATCGGATGGCACGTGCTCAAGACCGTGGAAAGAGTGAAGAGTATGGATTGCAAATGAAGGAGGGGCTGCAGTTTGTGGAGTTGGCAGTTGGCAAAACAAGAAATAAATAAATAAAATCAAGTGTTGAGGTTGGATTTAAGATTCAATTGTTTCTTTTTCCTCTTTGCAAACTGCCAATTGGACACCAGACCGAACACACGGGAACACGGAAATCGGATTAACCAGAATCTTCTAATCAACGAACCCAAAATGAACCTTTCCAAAGAAAATGCCCTGCTCCACTATACCTGGGGAGAACATTGCGAAGCCTGGGAATTTGTAGAAAGCCCTTCTTTAAGTATTAAGCAGGAACGCATGCCACCTGGAACTGCCGAAACACTTCATTACCATGAAAAAGCACAGCAATTTTTCTATATCTTGTCGGGAACAGCCACATTCGAAATTGAGGGGAAGACTTTTACGGTTAAGGAAAAGGAAGGCAAACACATTGATCCCCATTCCAAACACAGGATACGCAACAATTCATTTGCAGATTTGGAATTTATTCTGGTTTCTGAGCCATCGGCCAAGGGGGATCGTTTCGAGGTTGTTCCTCAATCAACTTCTTTATGAAAACGGGGAAAGAGAAGTCTTTGTTGAGGCCATTTCCTTCCTCACCCTGCTAAGACGGGGTTTAGTCCTTGATGGCAGAAACAATCCTGTCTCTGCCATTGATGTCTTTATTCAAAATAACATCTGAATAACCCGCCGCTTTCAATAGGGAAACGACTTCTGCTCCAAACACTTCATTGATCTCGAAATACAATTTGCCTCCGGTATTCAGGTGCTTTTTGGAAAACCGAATGATGTTTCGGTAAAACAACAAGGCGTCTTCATCTTCAACGAACAGAGCCAGGTGGGGTTCATAATGAAGCACATTTGCATCCATTCCGGCGCTTTCTGACAGCCTGACATAAGGGGGGTTGGATACAATCAGATCAAAAACGCCATCCTTCCAGATAAAGGAATCATCCAGAATGTCCCAAAGGACAAAGGTTACCGAAACGTTGTTTATCGCCGCATTTTCATTGGCCAAATCGATGGCCGCAATGGAAATATCGAGCGACAATACTTCAGCCTGCGGCAGATTCTTCTTCAGAGCAATGGGAATACAGCCACTGCCTGTGCCGATATCCAGCAAACGCATTTTCCCGCCGGAATCTTGCCGGATAATCAAATCGACGAGTTCTTCCGTTTCCGGCCGCGGAATAAGTACATGTTCATTGACCTGGAAAGGCAAGGCGTAAAATTCCGTTCGGCCAAGAATATATTGAATGGGTTTGTGCTTCTTCAGGTCCTTTACTGCAGAATTGAATTTCAGCAATTCACTTTCCGTAAGATTTTCGTCTGCACGCAGAACGAGATCCATCTTGTTCTTGTAGCCAAGAAAAGATTCAAAACAGAAAAAGAGAAAGAGATTGACTTCTTCGGTCGTGTATAAATCTGTCAGCTCTGCCCTAAAAAAAGCCTTCACTGTACTTACCCGGTTGTCTCCGATCTTCATATACATCGCTAATTTCGCACATTATTCCTTAACCCCTTCCCTTGTTTCAATAGATGGGATGTCAGGCCAATAGGTTGGGACGAACGGTCAATAAAGCGTGTGCGTGTTCTATAAAACCGTAATTTTGACCGTGATTTCCCACGATATATATATGCAGCGTTGCCTGGAACTGGCCGAAAAAGGCAAAGGCTCGGTTGCTCCCAACCCCATGGTGGGCTGCGTGATAGTCTGCGACGATAAGATTATCGGAGAAGGCTGGCATCGAAAATACGGAGAAGCCCATGCCGAGGTCAATGCCATTGATTCTGTTGAGAACAAAGAACTCCTTCGCCGCTCTGCTTTGTATGTTAATCTGGAGCCTTGTGTGCATTTCGGAAAGACCCCGCCCTGTACCGATCTCATTATCCAGCATAAAATCCCACATGTGGTTATCGGTTGTTTGGACAGTTTTTCTCTTGTCGACGGGAAAGGCAAACAGAAAATGAGTCAATCCGGCATACAGGTTGAGTCGGGTATACTGGAGAAAGAATGCCGGTTTCTAAACAGGCGTTTTTTTACCTTTCATGAAAAAGGGAGGCCATATCTCATTTTGAAATGGGCGGAAACAGCCGATGGTTTTATAGACAGTACCAGATTATCCGGGTCACCGGAAAAGGCATTGCCAATAAGCGGTCCTCAGGCCCAAACCCGGCTTCATCAATGGCGTTCTGAAGAAAGTGCTATTCTGATAGGCACGAATACGGCCCTTTTGGATAATCCTCAGTTGACTGTCCGCGGGATAAAGGGCAACAATCCCATCCGGCTTGTTATCGATAAGCATAACGCAATCCCGGGTGGTAATCATCTGAAGGACCAAAGTACACCTACCCTGATTTTCACTTCTCAACCATTAAAGAATGAAATCAATTTGGAATATATACAAATTCCCTTTGGATCCCGGGATGAAACGTTGATCGTACTGCTCAAGGAGTTGCACAAACGCAAGATCCTGTCTGTACTTGTCGAGGGTGGTGCGAAACTATTGAACTCTTTCTTTGAAAACGGCCTCTGGGATGAAGCAAGGGTATTTATTTCTGGCAATAAAATCGAAACCGGAGTGAAAGCTCCAAACAAACCGGATCGTCCTTACAGTTGTGAATATGTAGGCAATGATGCACTAAGAACCTATTTTTATTAAGCTTGTTCTATGATTTTTTTATTACTCAGTATTCTTTGCAATTCTCTTCTTTTCATTATTCTGAAATACTTTGGCCGGTTCAAAGTCAATACGCTTCAGGCGCTTGTGTTTAATTACATCACGGCCTTCAGTCTGGGAGTGATGACAAACGACAGCGGCATTCCATTTACGACATTGCCGCAGATGCCCTGGTTTTGGCTCATACTTGTGACAGGCACCTTGTTTATCATTGTCTTCCTGCTCATTGCAAAAACGGCACAGGAGATTGGAGTTTCGGTGGCCACGGTAGCCAATAAAATGTCGGTGATTATTCCCGTAACCATTGCCGTTCTCTTTTACCACAACAGTTGCGGGCCGCTCAAAATCCTGGGTATTGGCCTTGCTCTGACTGCTCTTCTGCTCACTTCACTCAAAGAGAAAGGCGCTGCAGCTTCGTCTCCCAGAGGATTGTGGATGTTCTTCCTGCCTCTGATCGTTTTTATCGGCAGCGGTGTGATCGATGCCCTGGTCAACTTTGCACAGGAACGTTTGATCACAAAAGAATACTCCAGTTTATTTCTGGCCGGATGTTTTGCAGTGGCGGGATGTATCGGTATAGTGACCGTAGCCTTCAGATATTTAATCAAAAAAGAAAAAATTGTACTCCAAAGTGTCATTGCCGGCATTGTACTGGGTGTACCCAATTACATTTCCATTCATTGCATGATGAAGGCGCTCAATTCCAAGGTACTTGAAAGCTCGGTCCTCTATCCCATAAACAACATGGGTATTGTGCTGCTGAGTACGGCAGGGGCTGTTTTGATTTTCAAGGAGAAACTATCCTGGAAAAATACCGTTGGTATTTTGATTTCGGTTGTGGCCATCCTGCTCATCGCCCGTTCCTGATTTCCTGCCGGCATTTTTTCTCTATTGAATTCTAAAACATTCTTATATTTGAGAGCAATCCTAACTCTTTCATCGCATGAAGCACTTTCTTGTGTTGTTGTTGTTTTCTGTAATAACACTCAGGATGTGTGCTCAGGGAACAACTCCACTATCTATTGAAGATCAGAACAAATTGATTCATGAAGTCAGCTCCATTGGCGATGCCGATGCAAAACTGAAAGCCATTGATGAACTGATCCGCTCGGGCAAGCTCACTTTCGATGGACAGATCGCGTCACTTTATTCGGGCCGCGCGCAAACATTGTGGGAGGTTTACGAGCTTCATGAAGCCGACAGCAAGGAGGGTGCAGAGCTGGCTGAACAAATGGCTATTGACAGTGTGCTGGCGTATTACAAAAAAGCAATCGACGCCTGTGTATTCTGCCAACCCGTTCACCGGCAGGAAAGGGCTCAGTTTTTGCACGATGTGGATAAGGAATACAATTCACCTTATGCAGAAGATATGACATTCGCCAAAGATCACGGTTACAAAGAAACGCAACAGGGTTTTCTTTTGGGAGTCAACTACATGGGCGGAAAATCAGATTGGTTCGGAGTTACTGTATCTCCCTTTGGCCAGATAGCGCCCAGGTACAAAATAATGAACACCGATCCTGCCGATGGAAAAGTAAAAATGGTAGACAGGAATCTCGTTCCTGTGAGCCTGAACCTCTTCCCCTTTGAATACAATCAGAACCTGAATCAACCCACATCCCACGAGCTTTCGCTTTCTTTATTTCAAATGACAAGCCCATTGCTGATCAATGTGACCAAATTGGGCTTCACACAAAGCTTTGAAACGCCAAAACCTTCCTGGTTTTACAGACCCGAAATCGGTATCGGCTGGGGTTTTATTTCGGTTGGCTATGCCTACAACTTTGTGTTTTCAAAAAGCGACAGGCACCTGATGGATACACACATGTTTGTTTTAAAGGTCTCCTATCCGATTGTGATGTATAAGAATTAAACAAAGCACGCCTATAAATCTGTTTATGAATAAGTTTTTGTGTGTCTTTTTACTTTCTATTGTTGTCGTCACCGGCCAAGTACAGGGACAGGTTCTGGACATGCAACAACTTGCCCGTGAGTTTCAGGACCATATACTTCAAAAGGTGCGGGAAATAGAAGACCCGGAGGCCCAATTGAAGGCCATCGAAGAATTGTTCAGAACGCACCAGATAACTTACAAACATCAGGTTTCTGAACTGTATGCCATGCGCGCCGAAGCAACCTCGAATCTGTACCAGATTCAACTCGAAAATGTCATTGTTGATGACAACGAAGATCCAAGGAAAATTGCTGCGTTGCAAAAAGCCCTTGCCGATTACCAGACTGCCATCGACAGCTGCAAGTTTTATGAGCCGGTTAACAGAAAGCTCAGGATGGAGTTTCTGGCTTTAATGGATGAAAAAACCAATCCGCTTTATGCAGAAGATCTGAATTATCTGAAAGCACATGGATACAGAGAAGACCGGAATGGAATGGGATTCTCATTAAATTACATCCGGGGCAAGACAGACATGCTGGGTATTGAGCTTTCTCCGGTTTCTCTCTATACGCCCTTCTCCCGCTTACGCAACGCAGATCCGAATGATGGGAAAATCCATACCCTCGACAGCTGGTCCTCCGTCGGGCTGAAGGCAT
>PLXK01000136.1 GCA_003151415.1 Bacteroidota bacterium | reverse complement strand
GTTGGCAAATGTTTAGTTGGCAATCCATTTGATAAAGGAATTATGGCCTCAAAAGCATCAGGAAAGCCTGTTCGCCTTCCATTTTGATACTCCTTGCACATTGGCAGAAACCTCAGCAATGGCTTTCTGTCCGCTCTCCATCAAAGTCAGGGCGGCAAAAATGGCGGCTATTTCGGCTTCATCTTCTTTTTCCTTGAGCAGCATTTCGGGTTTGAAATAATGCCGGATGAAATTCGTATCGAATTTTCCGGAAACAAAGGCTTCGTGTTCCAACACAAAACGGCAGAACGGAAGAGTCGTTTCAACACCAGTGATGCGGTAATCATCAATGGCCCTGATCATTCTGTTGATGGCTTCGGTTCTGTCCTTTCCAAAAGTAACCAGCTTGGAAATCATCGGATCGTAATAAATCGGAATATCCATGCCTTCCTCAAAACCATCGTCCACCCTTACTCCCAGTCCCTGGGGTCTGCGGTAAGTGGCCAGACGTCCGATATCGGGAAGGAAATTATTTGCAGGATCTTCGGCATAGACGCGAACTTCCAGCGAGTGGCCAATGATGCGCAGGTCCTCTTGCTTAAAAGCCAGTTTTTCGCCTCTTGCCACGCGTATTTGTTCTTTAACAAGATCGATACCGGTGATCATCTCCGTAACGGGATGCTCCACCTGAAGGCGGGTATTCATCTCCAGAAAATAAAAGTTCATGTTCTCATCGAGCAGAAATTCAACCGTGCCTACTCCCGTGTAATTGCAGGCCTTACCTACATTCACGGCACACTCACCCATCTGTTTGCGGAGTTCGGGTGTGAGCACCGAAGAGGGAGCTTCTTCAATCACCTTCTGGTGGCGGCGCTGAATCGAACATTCGCGTTCAAAGAGGTAAACAATGTTGCCGTGGTTATCCCCCAGAATCTGGATCTCGATGTGTCTCGGCCCGGCTACATACCGTTCAATAAAAACGGCTCCATCGCCAAATGCGGAAGTCGCCTCGCTGACAGCCAGTTTCATTTGTTCTTCAAAATCCTCGATGCGCTCCACAACACGCATTCCCTTTCCTCCCCCCCCGGCACTGGCCTTGATCAATACAGGAAAGCCGGTTTCAACGGCTATCTTTTTCCCTTCGGCCAGGCTTTCAATGGCGCCTTCCGAACCGGGAACCATCGGTATCTTGTATTTCTTGGCAGCCGCTTTGGCAGAAAGTTTATCACCCATCATGTGCATGGCCTCGGGAGACGGGCCGATAAACACAATTCCGGCTTTTTTCACCTTCCCGGCAAATTCAGCGTTTTCAGACAAAAATCCGTAACCCGGGTGGATCCCGTCGGCCTTGAGGTCTTTACATACCTGGATAATTTTATCCATCTGCAGGTAACTTTGACTGGAAGCCGGTGGCCCGATGCAAACAGCTTCATCGGCATACTTGACAAAAGGAGAATGTCGGTCGGCTTCCGAAAAAACAGCCACAGTGGCTATACCCATTTCTTTGCAGGAACGCATCACACGCAAGGCTATTTCACCACGGTTGGCAATTACTATTTTTTTCATTTCAAGGCTTTTTTTAGTCCAATGCATTGTGCCTGTCAGCAGGCAACTAAAGTACTCAATAATAAGAATGGCTCTTTCTCATTTCAAGGATTTTTCACCCACAAATGGCTTAAGCGATTTAAACCGAATGAGCTGATCCTTGTTCCCGGGTCCCTTCTCTATACAAGCAACAATCAGGTTGGGCTTGTTTTTCTGATGACGGCTCATCCTGCATATACTCCCCCAAAACCGTCCGCAGGATCAGGCAACCGTTCAGCAGATTCGGCCCAAAAACACATTATTTATGGCTATCTTGCCTCGCATTTCAGAAAAAAGGAAATGGCCATGCTTTTTTTAGGGCATCACTCACATCAATGTTCCATCGGGGCGCTGAAAAACAAATCTATTCAAAGATGAAAAACACGTATTACAAAATCGCTGGCATCCTTGCCGTTGCCAGTTTAGGAATCGGTATGACAATCATCCATTCCCACCCTCCTGTTGGAACCAAAGGAATCGATCTCGGTAATTTCGACAATGCAATCAGTCCCCGCACCGATTTTTACAATTACGTAAACGGAACCTGGGCAAAGAAGAACCCCATTCCTGCTTCAGAGGTGAGCTGGGGGAGTTTCAATGAACTCAACGACAAGAACCAGGCGAATCTTCATCTTTTGCTGGATGAGGCCATTGCCGATAAGAATGCGGCTAAAGGAAGCTCTTCACAAATTGTGCGCGATTACTATTCCCTGTCCATGGACACGGTGAAACTCGAAAAAGAAGGCATATCCCCGCTCGCAGGCGAATTCAAACTCATTGATGAGATGAAGACTCCGGCCGACCTGATCCGTGTGCTGGCTCATGAACACATGATCGGTTCCGACCCCATGTATTCCTTTGGTGTTTCTCCCGACATGAAAGACAGCAAAACATACGCTGTCTATCTGTTTCAAAGCGGAACCGGACTTCCCGAAAAAGACTATTACGTAAGTGATGACGCTTCATTGAAAGAGATCCGTGAAAAATACATGGAGCACATCACCAAGACATTTGTGCTTTTGGGTGAAAAAGAAGAACAGGCGAAAAAAGACACCCGCTCTGTCATGGACATTGAACTGAACCTGGCAAAAAATTCCATGTCTGCCGTTGAATTGCGCAACATCAATGCCATGTACAACAAAAAAACGGCAAAGGAAGTGGCGGACATGACTCCGACAATCGACTGGAGTGTGTATTACAAAGGAATGGGAATTACCGCTCCGGCCGAAATCATTGTGGCGCAACTTGACTTCATGAAGGAAATAAACAGAATGATGGGAGCCCTGCCCATGAGCGACTGGAAAGCTTATTTCCGCTGGCACCTGATCATGAACACGGCCAGCAAGCTGAATAAAAGCATGGCCGATGAACATTTTCACTTCTTCGGAACCATACTCACCGGGGCCAAAGAACAAAAAGCACGCTGGAAACGTTGCCTGGAATCAACAGACAACAGCGTTGGCGATGCACTCGGACAGCTTTATGTGGCCAAATATTTTACGGCCGAATCAAAAAAGAGAGTGAATGACATGGTAACCAACCTGCTTGCGGCATACACCGACAGAATCAACTCCCGCGACTGGATGAGCCCTGAAACAAAAAAGATGGCCATCATCAAACTCGATAAAATCACACGCAAACTGGGTTATACCGACAAATGGAAGGACTACTCCAGTCTGGAAATAAAACGGGATTCTTATCTCGCGAATTTCCTGCGCGCCAATGAATATGAATCCAAAAGAAACATCAAAAAATACGGACAACCGGTTGACCGCACCGAATGGGGAATGACCCCTTCGACCATCAACGCCTATTACAACCCCTCGATGAATGAAATCGTTTTCCCGGCAGGAATCATGCAACCTCCCTTCTTTAACCCCGATGCGGATGATGCAGTGAATTACGGCGCTATGGGTTCGGTCATCGGTCATGAAATCACCCACGGCTTTGACGACCAGGGCTCACAGTTTGATGCCGATGGCAATCTGAAAGACTGGTGGACAGCAGAGGACAAAAAGAAATTCGAGGAAAAGACAAAAATCATCGAAGAGCAGTTCAACAAATTTGAAGTACTCGACTCGCTTTATGTCAACGGAAAGCTGACCCTGGGTGAAAACATTGCCGATCTGGGCGGACTTACCATTGCGTATTATGCACTGAAACATTCGATGATCGGCAAACCTGCACCTGCAAAAATTGACGGGTTCAGCGCTGAACAGCGTTTCTTTATCGGCTGGGCTCAGGGCTGGCGCACCAATATGCGTCCCGAATACATCAAGCAAATGGTCAGAACCAATAACCATGCGCCTCCGATGACCCGTGTATTGGGGCCCCTGAGCAACATGAAAGAATTTTATGAGGCATTCAATGTCAAAGAAGGTGACAGAATGTACCGGAAACCGGCTGAAAGAGCAGAAATCTGGTAAGCTGTTTGAATCAACCCAAAGAAAAAAGCACCTCAGACGGTGCTTTTTTCTTTGGGGCCGGATTGGTATCAAAGGACTTTTGAGATCGCTTCTTGAAAATCCGATTCGCTGATCAACTCCCAATTCAGCTCGAAATCGAAAAGCATATCGTTGATCAGGTTACGATCGGGCAGAATTTTTGCCGTAAACCGGTGCAGAAAATAACGGTTTCCAATCACCTGAATCTCTTCAAATGCAGAAATAGACGTGATCCGGAAAAAGCTTTTCCCGTTTTTGTATTTGCGGTATTGGGGGTATGTCATTTCAGACCGGCTCATGTTGCGAAGTTAAAGATTTGCTTTATCGGCAAGAAATCTCATCCAAGGCTCCCATGTTCGGGTATTGTTTGCGAACTTAGATGCCTCGGAAGAAATACCAATCACAAACGGAAAACACAGGACAGCCTTGACCCCTTTTCTAAAAAGCTTTGCCATTGACCTCTGGAAACGGTATCAACCCGAGCTGGGCAATATCTGCATTGTTCTTCCAAACCGAAGAGCGGCCCTGTTCCTGAAAGAACACCTCGCAGCGGAAGCCCAGAAGACCATTTTCGCTCCGGAGATTTACTCCACCGAAGATTTTATTTACAAGCTCAGCGGCCTGCAAATCATCGACAACACCGAACTTCTTTTTGAACTGTATACCATATACAAAGAAACTCCTGCCGAGGAGACCGATAGTTTTGAAGCCTTCAGCAAATGGGCGCCGGCGCTGATTGCCGACTTCAATGAGATAGACAGATACCAGGCCGATGCCAGACAGCTTTTTATCAATCTTAGCAGTATCCGCGAAATTGAAAACTGGAGCCTGAACAGCAAGGAACTGACCGGGTTTCAGCAAAACTACATCCGTTTCTGGGAATCGCTTGGCGTTTATTATTTCAGGCTCAGGGATAAGATGAAGCTCGAAAATAAAGCCTGGCAGGGTCTGGCGTACCGGTTTGTTTCAGAAAACATCGATGAACTTGCCGGCAAACATGACTGGAAAAAGATTTGTTTTGCGGGATTCAACGCTTTGAATGCTTCCGAAGAAAAAATATTCACCAAACTGCTTCGCTCCGGCAAGGCCGAGCTCTACTGGGACGCTGATGAATATTACCTGAATGATCCCAGCCAGGAGGCCGGCAAATTTCTCCGCAGAAACAAGAGTGTATTTTATACCGACGAAAGCGCATTTCGCTGGGCAGGAAACACCCTGCGAACAGAGGCCAAAAACATACGCATCATCGGTGCAGCCAAAAACATCACCCAGGCTAAACTTGCCGGAACACTGCTCAGCGAATTGCTGAGTAAAAATGCCAGTTTGCGGTCAACGGCCCTGGTACTGGCCGACGAAAACCTGCTCTTCCCGGTACTGAACAGCATCCCCCAGGAGATCACCGAAATCAATGTGACCATGGGCTATCCCTTGCGCAGCACGCCGATGGCTTCTCTCTTTCATCTGCTCTTCCAGCTTCATGTCAATGCTGAAAAATTCAGCAGGGGACGAAAAGGAGAAAAAAGATTTTACCATCTTGACATCACCGCCCTGCTCAGGCACCCTTATCTTCATCAGGCATTTCGCGATTCTGAACTCATCCCCGCTCTTTGCAGATACATTCTTGAGAACAACATTATTTTTATCGGGTTCAGGCAGATTGAAAAGTTTTGTGCTGAAAAATTCGCACCCGAATGGGAAAAACTGGAACCCCTGATCAGCGCATGGAACAGCACCGGCGACAGCTTTACATCACTGGACAGACTGGTGCTTATGCTCCGCAGCACATTTCAGACAAAACCTTCGGGCGGTTCAAAAAAGCAACACGCCAATGTCGAAACAGAGCTTCTCTTTCAGTTCAGTACATTCCTGAAAAGACTCCATTCGCTTGCCCTGCATTACGGTCATGTTACCGAACTGAAAACACTTCAGACACTTTTTTCCCAGCTGGCCAACAACTCAACAATCCCTTTTTACGGAGAACCTCTGTCCGGGCTCCAGGTGATGGGGATGCTTGAAACACGGACACTTGATTTTGAAAACATCATTCTGCTTTCCGCCAATGAAAATATTCTGCCCAGCGGAAAAGCACAAAACAGCTTTATCCCCTTCGATCTCAAAAAACTCTTCGGCCTGCCTCAATACAACGACAAGGACGCTGTTTTTGCCTATCACTTCTACCGGCTCATCCAAAGGGCGAAAAATATCTTTTTGCTGTACAATACAGAGTCGGATAAATTTGGCGACGGAGAAAAAAGCCGGTACATCACACAACTTGTCAATGAACTTGTCAAAGTGAATCCGGCCATCATCATTGAGGAATCTCTGCTGGGCCTTGATTACAAAAACGAAGCCGAAGAAAACGAAGAGGTCATCGCAAACAAGGATGAGGCCGTGATTGAAAAAATCAAAGCCCTTGCCGAAAGGGGATTTTCTCCGACATCGCTGAATACATTCCGCAAGTGCGGTTTGAAATTCTATCTGCACTATATCGCAGGCATTCATGAAACGGAAGAAGTGGAAGAAGAAATCGGCGCCGATACCATGGGCACTGTCATCCATGAAGTGCTTGAAGCCCTGTATCTGCCCTTTACCGGAAAACCTGTTCATGCAGCCGATTTCAGAAAAATGCGGGAAGGTTTGGAAGAAAAAGTAAAAGCTGTATTCATCAATCATTTTCCGGAAGAGGTCATTCGTTCCGGGAAAAATCTTCTGGCCTTCAGGGTTTCATTGACTTTTATCCGAAACTTCCTCAGCCGCGAGGAAGAGCTCCTCAGCGCCGGCGGTACCCTGTTCATCTCCGAACTGGAGAAGGAAATGAAGGGCCAGCTGGAAATGGAGGGCATCTCCGTAAAAATAAAAGGTAAGGCCGACCGCATCGACCGCACCGGAGGCGGCATCCGCATTATCGATTACAAAACAGGAAAAGCAGAAGACAGGGAACTCACCGTAAAAGACTGGAACGAACTTCTGACCGATTGCCGCCTGGACAAAAGCTTTCAGCTGCTCTGCTATGCCTGGCTGTATAATTACGAACGCGTATCCAAAGAAGAACCCTTTGTTTCAGGCATTATCACCTTTCGCGAACTGAGTGCCGGACTGAAAACAGTAACGGTTCCAGGCAAAAAAAACAATCTGGACAAACCTTCTCTCGATGATTTCGAAACCGTCCTTCGCGAGCTCATCAGCGATCTCTTCCGCAAGGAAAAACCATTCATCCAAACTCCGGATATAAAGAACTGCGAGTTTTGCGCTTTCCAAACACTCTGCAAACGCTGAGACAATTTGGATGTTTCGGAAAAGCCAACCGTTCAATCCATGTTCATTTAAGACCAAGCACTTTGCGAAACTCCCCTACCGACATTTTGGCCGGGTCCACTTCAGCCATCACAAAGTCCGGGCTCTTGCTGCTTCTGTTGGTTTCAGCGCGAAAGCTTTCTTTGTCGGCATAGGCCACTTTGCCGTCTTCGCGAATGGTGATGAGGAAATTGTCGGACTCGGCGCTGTATGCAATCTTGCTTGGGCTATACCCCAGATAACCGTCATAGCGAAGCACTCCGTTGATTTTATTATCGATGATATAGGTGGCCGTGGTTTTGAGTCCGGCACCGGCTATATCCTTGTATTTCGCCCGGGCAACAATGGGATTCGTCAATCTTTGAATCTGGTCGCAATTAAAAACACCCATACCATCCAGTTCCAGACTCCGGATAATGGTGCTTTCGCCCGCTGATGCGCTGAGAACCGTTTCCTTTTCCTTTTTCACCTGCACCTCACAATAGCTTTTCCAGGTTTCAAAACTCATACGCTTTTCGGGCAATGACATGGCTCTGTTCGCCGAAGCCCAGCATGATTTTTCGGTCCGTACGTCTTCTTTGCGTCTTTTCAAATTCTGGTTTCTTGCTTTGGCCAGCCCGCGGTTGAACATCTTTTCGCGCCGTGTTAACGATTTGTGGTAGGCCATCGCTGCCTTGTCCACATTCGCGGGACCATGACCAGTCTTTTTCAACTGGGAAGGTGCAATCGGGTAAGCGTGCAGGGTGACAAAACCGCTGTCCGACTTCAGTGTAATTGCATACCCCTCGCCATCCTGTTCCAGACGGACATCGTTGAACTTGTTTTTAGTCCCGAATTTTGCACGAAAGGATGACCGGGTTTCAGCGTCTGTAATCACCCAGCTTTTGCCTGCAAATACGCGCATCTCAGGAAACTCATGAAGGGCCAGTGTGAATTTGAAGGCGATCTCTCCCCTTTTGCCCGAACTCAGCCTTGTCAAGCGGATTTTGCTTTGAATCTTTCGGTTCGAAAGGTAACTGTAATCGGGCCCTTCACTTACAAAACGTTTGGTTTTCGGGTTTTTGAGCGAAGTATAATAATACGATGTATCGTTGAAACGATTGCTAAAAGTTGTGGTGTCGTGATACAAGGCCGTGGAACGCTCTCCCTTGGCTCTCAGATAATACCGCACGGCTTCAGACAAAGCTCCGGATGCCATTTCCTGTTTTTTAACAAGAGGTTTATCTGTTTTTCCTTTGTTTACCCAGGTGCCCTTCTGATCATCCAGCACATAAAAATTATAGGAAGTGCTTGAATCGGTAGACACAAAATCCATCTTCAGGGCCTTGCCCCTGGCCAGATAAACCTGTTTCCCGTTTTGCGATGCGGCAATATCGAACATGCCGGCCGATTCGAAAGTATGGGTCGATCCGCCGGAATCATAGGTCATCGGAATGCCGCTGAAGACAAAATCGATCGGGTCTTTGAATTCCCTGTAATCAATCTGAACGTCTCCCTTTAGTTTTTTTCCTTGTTCATCGACAAAGGCGTTTTGGGGGATGTACAGGCTCGTTCCTGTTTTATAGATGCATGTTGCCCCTTTTTCGGCAGACACAGAGTACAGCGTTTTCCGCGTATCCCAGGCCATTACCGGGGGCTGCACCAGTTTATTGGGCAGATAGAACGGCTTGCGCACGACTTCAAATTCATCCGGCCTGACAGGGTCGGAGCTGTATTGCTCTGATTGGGCTGTTAACTTTCCGGCAAGGCTTCCCAGGGTAAGGAGGGTCAGAATCAGGTTCGTTTTCATGCTGTCTTTTTTAGAAATGTTTGGCTTCCTTTCTTTGAGCCTATAACAGCAAGACGCAAAAAAGATACAGATGTTGCCTCCTTCATGAAAAAAAAGTGTTGGGGTGTTGGGGTACGGTGCTGGGGTGTCGCGCCCGCAGGAGGGTTGAGGTTAAAATGAGAAAAAGTGCGAAGAAAGAGAGCGGAGATCCATTCTCTGCATCAGCCCTGTGTCTGTTTCCCGGTTTAGGAGATAACCTCAACACTCCAACACCTAAACACTTCAACACAATATTTCAGAGATGTTGTATCTTTTCATGCATCTTTGCATTAGGAGAGAAGAACAGCTCAAAACGGCTTCTAAATCCAAATACTTGAATCCTCACCACAAAAACACAGAAGAACTCAGGCTTGAACTCCAGCAGATCGAAGCTGCCAAAGCCAATCCCGATGGGTTTGCCGTGCTTTATGAAAAATACTACAAACAGATCTATGTCTTTATCTACCGCAGAACCGATCAGGAGGAACTCAGCGCCGATCTTTGTTCGATAACGTTTCTGAAGGCCATGCTGCATCTTAAAAAATATGTGGACCGGGGGCTGCCCTTTTCTGCCTGGTTATTCCGCATTGCCCTGAACGAGGTGAATATGTATTACCGGAAAAACAAGACCGAACGTTGTGTGTCCCTGGATGCAAAAGGAGTTCAGCTGCTCATGACCGAAAACGGCGAAACGGTGCATGCCGATGATACAAAACTGCTGATGCTGGCCTTGAGCAGGCTCGCCGAATCGGAAATGCAACTCATTGAACTTCGCTTTTTTGAAGAAAGACCTTTTGCAGAAGTCGCTCAGATAACGGGCATCACAGAAAACAATGCAAAGGTGAAAATATACAGGATATTGAGTAAATTGAAAACGCTATTAAAAGGAAGCCGCAAATAAAATGGCAAAATACAGATTCAAAAAAGATTCAAAGGAACCTTCTGAAGAACAGATCGGAAAGCACATGGACTTTGGCAGGCTGAAGGCAAACTACAACCGGGCCACAAAGCCGCTGTACAAAACCCCTTTGTATAAAAACAAAAAAGTGTTCCTCGCATTGATTCTTCTGGCCCTGGTTGCTTTTCTGGTTGCCGAGTTCATAGACGTGAAGATGAGCAACGACAAAAAGACACCCAAAGAGAAGATGGAACCGCCTTCGGATTCAGGACGCTGAGCGGGTAAAAGAAGAGTCTATTGTTTTTGACTACTTTTACATTCCGGAACAGACGGCAAAACCGGGCAAGACAGGGTCAGGCCGAACAACGATTCATTCAATATTAAATTCGCACACAATGAAAAAAATGATCCTTCTTGCGCTTCTCATGCCTTTTGCAGGCATCCATGCACAAACAAAAGAACTCGTGGCCACCAGGGAAATGGCCCTGCTGAAAGTTATTGTTGTCAATGCAAACAATTCATCTCCGGAAGGGGAACAAGTTTCTTTTGTCGCCGAAAAGACCAAAAAGGTGTACGGTGGCGTTACGGATGCAACAGGCAAATTCAGCATGCTGGTACCCGCCGGGGACAAATACAAGGTGAAATACAAAAATTTTACGGATGAGAAGGATTACACTTCGCTGGACATCCCCTTGAAAGAGGGTCCGGTTGAGTTTGAATTCACCATCAAGGTGAGCAGGCCCAAAGTATACACCCTTGACAACGTATTTTTTGATACCGGAAAATCCACACTTCGGCCGCAGTCAAACAAGGCACTCGATGAGCTGGCAGAATTCATGACGCTGAAGAAAGCCATGAAAATTGAAATTTCCGGACATACCGATAATGTAGGCGATCAGGCTGCCAATCAGAAATTGTCAGAAGACCGTGCAGCATCGGTAAGGGCTTATCTGCTGAAGAAAGGCATTGCCGCAGACCGCGTCATGGCAAAAGGCTATGGCGACACCCAGCCTATTGCAGACAATGCTCTTCCGGAAGGGAAACAAAAAAACAGAAGAACGGAAGTACGGATACTCAGCGAATAATTTTTTAACAGAAAAACAAAAGACCCCGCCTGTCAGTTCAGAACGGGGTCTTTTATTTTCAGAACGCTATCGGTTCAGATATCGGTAAACTTATATCCCACTCCCCTGACAGAATGAAAATGTCTGGGCTCTCTGGGGTTCTTTTCAAAATATTTGCGGAAGGCCAGAATATAGTTGTCGATGGTCCGGGTCGACGGGTAGACATCGTACCCCCAAACCCCTTCCAGGATCTGTTCCCGTGAAACCACTTCGTTTTTCCGGTCAATGAGCAGTTTGAGCAACATCACTTCCCGTTTGCTGAGTGTGTACATTTCCCCATTTCGGTCGGTAATTTCATAGGTCGAAAAATGAATCATGTTGCCTCCAAAACTAAAGGTATCCATCTCCTTTCCTCCCTCGGTGCGTTGGCCCCGGCGGATGAGAATCTGAACCCTGAGCAGGAACTCTTCGAGATGAAAAGGCTTGGTCATGTAATCATCGGCACCGGTTTTTAATCCCTGAACCTTATCATCGCCCGAGCCTTTGGCCGTTAAAAAAAGGATGGGCACTTCCCTGTTTTCCAAACGGATGCAGCGGCATACGGCAAAGCCATCCATTTCAGGAAGCATGACATCCAGGATGACCAGATCAAATCTTCCGGCCCGGAACTGATCCAGGCCATGTTTACCCGTTTCAGCTCCGATCACATCATAGCCTTCCATTTCCAGATTCAACCGGATGGTTTTCAGCAGATTTTCTTCGTCTTCAACTAAAAGGATACGTGTGCTCATGGCTCTGATATGCACAAAAATAACAATAAGAAAGATCAGCAAAAAATGTTTAAATTTGGTTTGGGGAAAAAATACAAAAGATGAAACAGAACTATCTCCTTCTTACCTTGCTTCTATCCACGGCCGTGGTAAAATCACAATCCCTGCCTGATCACTGCGGCACTGCAAAATATCTGGAAATAATGAAGACCGAAGATCCGGGTCTGGAATCCAGGTTACAGAGTATCGAACAACAAACCCAGGACTATATCCAAAACCACCGGGAACTCAAAAGCATGGATGTGGTTGTGCCAGTGGTTTTTCATATCGTTTACAACACTCCGGCGCAAAACCTTCCCGATGGTGTGATCCATGAACAAATGGACATTNNAATGCCGATTATGCCCGAATGAATGCGGATACAGTCAATGTACCTGCCATCTGGAAGTCGATAGCGGCCAATACGCACATTCAGTTTCGCCTCGCCGATTTCGACACCCTGGGCAATCCGACAACGGGCATTATTCATATTCCCACGGCGGTCACTTCATTTGCCAATTCACCTTCCGATCACAAAATCAATTTTGCAACCCTGGGCGGAGCAAATGCCTGGAACAGGAACCATTATCTGAACATTCCTATTTGTAACCTGGGCACGGGAATACTTGGATATACGCAAATGCCGGGTGTGGGCACAGCTTCGAAGGATGGTTGTGTCATCAATTACATGGCAGTCGGGAAAACCGGCGCCACAGCTCCTTACAACCTGGGAAGAACCATCACCCATGAAGTTGGTCATTGGTTAAACCTGATTCATACCTGGGGAGACGATTACGGATACTGCTATGGAACAGATTATGTGGCGGATACTCCCAATGAAGGAAACGCCAATTATTCGAATTATCCGGTGAGTACGGTTAGAACAGATTCCTGCTCGCCAAACAGTCCGGGATTCATGTGGCAAAATTACATGGACTATACCGATGATGCAGGCATGTGTCTGTTCACAGCAGGTCAGGTAGCACGTATGCAGGCTACCCTTGCCGGACCCAGGGATTCGATCCTTTCTTCGCCCGCAGTATGGCCGGCAGCAGTAAAACAAATCGATTGGACTGCAGCGGTTTCGATATACCCTTCGCCCTCAAAAGGTGTAATCAATATCAGACTTCAGGGCATGACCGGGAAAACAGTCATCCGCGGTTTTGACATTTCAGGAAATCAGGTTCTGGAACGTACCCTTGAAAATCCCGATCCTGTAACAGGTTTTGATTTAAGTTATCTTTCCGAAGGGGTGTATTTTCTGGAAATCACCTCTTTAAACAGGCGCATTGTTCGTAAAGTAGTGCTTATCCGGTAAGCCGCCCAGCTCTCTTATTTTCCCCTGATTAAGATTAGGATCAAGATGATTCCTGGCAATATCTGCATAAGCCGTCTTATAGTTTCTCAGAAGCATTCGGTCCTAGATTCTTCAGCAAGGATATTCCGATGAGAAGGAAGAAAACCGCATAGATAAAATCGAAGCCCATTAATTTCCAGTCAATATTGGGAATCTGCCCCTGAGGTTTCATGAGTATTTCTCTGGCATTGATGATAATTCCGGATATAGGGTTGATGTATTTAAGACTCGGAAGGGAGGATTCAAATTTATCGGCAGAGTAAATAATCGGACAAAGCCAAAATAAAATACTTGAAAAAATTCCCCATATCTGACTAATATCTTTAGCTACAAGATACAAATTGGAAAGGATAAGGGAAAAGGCGAGAGAAAGCAGCATTAGATTCAGAAACAAAGGGATTACGAATATAATGTGGTAGTCAATTCCGATGTGGTAGAACTGGCAGAATATGAAAAAAACAACCATATTAAACATGAATCCTATAAAATTGCTGATGATCACGGAAAGATAAATTTCCAGTTTATCCATATTCGTATATTCATACAGGTAACGTTTTATCTGCAATATCTGTATAGTTCCACCGGTGCACTCGCCAAAATAATTAAAGAGAATCAACCCGATAAAAACGAAAGGAACATAATTCGGAGTGCCTACTTTGAGAATCAAACCAAAAGCGATGAAATATACCATAACATCACATATTGGCTTCATCAATGCCCAAAGCAAGCCCATCTTATTTTCATAATAACGAAGTTTGAATTCAATCTTGGCCATAAGCCAGATTCGCTCAGCTTTATTGGTATGTTTAAACCAACTTTTCGCATACTCATTCAGAGACTGTGCCATAGNNCTTATTCGTCTTTAGTAAAAGGTTAACGCTATGAAAACCAAGATTTTCGTAATTACAACTTCTGTGCTTATGCCCGTAAAGTAATCAAGGACGTAAATTTAGAATAAATTCCTGATTTCTAATGGTATTGTCGCCCCTGACACTTTGATCATGTTCTCTTCAATTGAAAATGTCTCAGGCAATTTTCTCCCCTATTTTTTCAGGAATCAAGGATGTATTTCAGAAAACCGCGAATTCATTTTATCAGGTTTTAAACACCTTTTTTGCCTCAGGCTTCCTTATTTTTCCTAGTTTTGACAAGCTAATTAACTACCTGATTTTTATACAGATATCAACTATCCGCCTTTTTGAGTTATTTTAATGCATATGAGTAAGAGAAAAACCAGAATATTATTCATTGGTCATGAAGCGAGTGCAACGGGAGCTCCTTTCATTCTCTATTATATTATCAAATGGCTGAAAGAAAACAGCGATTTCGAGTGTGCTCTGCTTTTATTAAAAGGCGGAGTTATTTTGGAAAAATATGAACAGCTGAGCATACCAGTACTTTTGAAAGACGAATTACCAGTAAATCTGGCCGGCTTCCTGGCCGATTTTGATGCAGACCTTATTTATGGCAATACAGTTCTCTCGGCACCTCTGATGTATGAAATGGCTTTGATAAAAAAAACAGCCACTCTTCTTCATATTCATGAACTTGAGCTTTCCATTGAAATGCTTATTGGCCTGGAGAGGTATCGACAATTCAGTACACAGATTGATGTAACAATAGGAGCTGGGAAAAATGTTTCTCAACTTCTCGATAAATATCAGTCCAAGCCCTCCATCAATATCCCTGAATTTGTTCCTTGCAGCGAAATTCTTGCCAAGATAAAGGCTGAATCCAAAAGCAAATGGATACCTGAAGGAATTTCCAATGGAGACCAGATCGTTTTAGGATGTGGCACAGGTTCATGGCGAAAAGGGATCGACCTTTTTTTAAGAATTGCTCAAATAGCCTCAAAAAAGATGGAGCGCCTGAAATTCATCTGGGTTGGGTATGTCACACCTGAAGAAATGTCCCTGATTAACTATGAGATGGACAAAATGTGTATTCAGGACCTTGTTCACTTTGCCGGATTTCAGGAAAATGTATTTCCCTATTTCAAAAGAGCGGATGTGTTTTTATTGACATCCAGAGAAGATCCGTTTCCTTTGGTTTGTCTTGAAGCCGCCTGTGGAAAATTACCGATCATTTGTTTTGACAAAGGCAACGGCATTTCTTCTTTTGCAGAGTACGATGCGGCTATTGTCGTGGAATATCTGAACGTCAATGCCATGGCAGAAAAAACAATTGAGGTATTGCAAAACAAAAAAAAATACGCCCCACTTGTCGACCGTGCCTTCAAGCTCGTTACCGAAAAATACGATGTGGCTGTTGCCATGAAAAGAATTGAGAAGGAAATTTCAATCCTTACAAAGACTTCGCAAAGGAAAGGACTTATACCGCATAAATCAACTGACGGATTAACCTTTAGTGAAGTGGTAACAAATCAAAAGAAAGCTGCGGATGAACTGGTAAAGTCGGAAAAACAAAAGCACAATCAGAATGAGCAGGCTCAATCCTTGCTTTTGCCTTTGGAGGAAATAAATATACAGTTGTTCTGGGGGGCCTCTGATATGGCTTTTTCTGAAGAGAGATCGGGGTATCAGAGTGTCCATCTGGATAATAACGGTCAATCTGTTGCATTCAGACTACCTGAAGAAGCCATCAATGTTTATTTCCTTCGTTTCGACTTAAGTGATAAAATCGGTTTGGTCAATATTCATGAGATCAGAATAAAAAATGCTACGGGAGAT
Organism: Bacteroidota bacterium; assembly: GCA_003151415.1. GTDB lineage: Bacteria > Bacteroidota > Bacteroidia > Palsa-965 > Palsa-965 > Palsa-965. The sequence goes on along the minus strand of PLXK01000136.1, from coordinate 17,773 downwards.
GTTATCTGGATATGGGATCAATATTCTATTGTATTTAAGAACGAGTTACTCCTCATCGAAAACGAAACGCTGTGGCCCGGAAAAACAGTCCAGTTCTCCACTTCCGGCGACCCCCATTTTATACTCAATGTGAATGAAGTGTTCGGCGGACAGCAAAGTGTCAGTACTGTTGAACTTGTTGTTTCGAGGCTCGATGCTCACCAGATGGAGGTTTTCAACAGAAGTTCTGCTCCTCTGTCTTATATCAGCAGCAGGGATCACGCTTTAATTTCAGGAAATGTTTCGGTTCTCCATACAGAGAAAAACAATTTGCTTGCCGAACTGAGTACCGCACAGGAAAAATCAGGGGCAATCAACGGCGAAAATCTATTTCACAGGCAAAACATTACCGTTCATGATAGCGCGATCCGTCAACTCGGCGAGCAATTGGCGAGCCTGAATCGGGACAAGCTTTTGCTAACTGAGGAAATTGGCCTTAAAAATCAACTTCTTGAATCGTATAGTAAGGAGAGCCTGATTCACAGTCAAAACATTACAGCCTATGATGATTCCATCAGGCATCTGCATGCCGACAAAGTAAATCTTGAGGCGGACAAATTGTTTCTGACGAATGAAATTACTGCCCAAAATGGGATGCTTAGCAAAATCTCTGCGGAGAAGGAAAATCATGAATTTGAATCCGCAAAAAAAGAAAAACAAATTCAAGAGCTTTCCGAAACGATATCCGGCTTAAAAACGGAACTAAATAAAAAAGTGAACCTGATTGTTGAATTTCAGACAGAAAAAAAACACATGCTCGACCAATTGGAGAAGCATATTCAGGATTCCGAAAAACTGTCTATTCTCCTTTCTCAAACCGCTTCCAGGCTAAAAACAGAAGAGGCCTTGCATGCCAGCCATACTTCTATTTTTGAGAATCAGCTAAAGCAATTGAGCGAACAAAGAGCCTCGATGGAACTCAGGCTGGTTGATACAGCCGAAAGAGCGGGCAAGGCAAGCGCTGAAAGAGAAGCCGTCGTGATGAAAAACAATGAGCTTCTTCAGGACAAAACGCGCGTGGAAGAAAATTTGTTGAAGGAAACGCAAAAAACAGGCACCCTCACATCGGAACTTAAGTACAGGGAGGAACAATTGCAAACCCAGAAAGGTGAAATGAACACCTTGATTGAACAACAGCATACAAAAGAAAGCGCCTGGAACGAACTGAAAAAGGATACTGAGCAAACAATGGCAGAATTAAACCATGTTATACTTCATTACAAAACGAATTTCGACAACAAAAATATATTTCAGATTGGCTGGGACAGGTTTTTTAAGAAAAAGAAAAGCAATTAAGTGTTCTATCGAATCAAAAATTGAGTAATTAACTACAGAAAAATATCACATTAATACTTTTTACCATGTTGCAATCACTCAAAAAAAACACAAAGCGTTTTTTTAAAAGTTTGTATTTTTCTGTTTTTTTAAATGATTCCGAAAAGCAGGGAAAATTACGTCTGATTCACGATTCAGGTCTTTTTGATTTGAAGCATTACAACAAGCAACTTTCCGTGCCATTTCAGACCACAATGGGCGCAATTGCACACTATTTAAACAAAGGTTACAAACAACACCTCAATCCCAACCCTTATTTCAATACAAAATATTACATGGAAACCTATCCGGATGTCCGGAATAATGATCAAAATCCACTCTACCACTTTGTAGTACAGGGAGCCAGAGAAGATCGCAACCCCAGTTTTGAGTTCAATACCCAGTTGTACATGTCACTGCACAAGGATGAGATCAACAACGAAAATCTGAATCCCCTGCTCCACTTTATCCGTAACCAAGCCAAAGAAGAAAATGTAAAAAACGGCAGCCCACAGTTAAAGACCAGTTCGTCCGGAAGCACAAACGGACAGCATCAGACTCTGTTAGACCTGATCAAAGAGAAAAAGAGAGGGAAAGGGATTGAAACACTAATTGAGCTCGGCTTTGAATTTACACCTGCAGAAGCCTTTGACGAGGACTATTATCTGCAAAAAAATCCGGACCTGAGAACTCCGGACATCAATCCTTATACGCATTATATCAATCAAGGATGGAGAGAAGACCGGCATCCCAACGATTGGTTTGATACAACCTATTATTTAAACACATATCCCGATGTAAAAAAACTCAATATAGAGCCATTCACACATTATCTGCTCATCGGAAAAGGTCAAGGGAGAAATCCAAGAAAACCTGACCTGAGGACTATTCAAACTTATTTTGATTACTTAAACCTTTCGAACATAAAAGGCAGCAATGAAAATGAATTTGTTCAGTTCGAGAAATACCCGCCGGTATCAACAGATCTTCGTTTAATCGCGTTTTATCTTCCTCAATTTCATCCCATTGCAGAAAATGACATTGCCTGGGGAAAAGGATTTACAGAATGGACAAATGTTTCCAAGGCACTTCCTCAATTCGAAGGCCACTACCAGCCGCGCCTGCCAGGTGAGCTGGGACATTACGACCTGCGTCTAATCGATATACAGAAAAGGCAAATCGAACTGGCAAAAAATTATGGATTGCATGGCTTTTGTTACCACTATTATTGGTTCGGCGGGAAAAAAGCCCTTGAAAAACCGCTTCAGCAGGTATTGGATAACCCAGAACTGGATTTCCCGTTTTGTATAAATTGGGCAAATGAGAACTGGACCAAAAGATGGGACGGTCTTGATCAGGAAGTGATACTCAAGCAGAGTCATTCACCGGAAGATGACATTGCTTTTTTGGAAAACATCAAATCGATATTGCTTGACAAGCGATACATAAAAGTGAATGGGAAACCACTTTTAATGGTTTATCGGCCCCAATTGTTCCCGGACATCAAAGCAACAGTGAACAGATGGAGAAAACACGCCCAGAAAATTGGAATCGGAGATTTATATCTTGTTCTCACACATTCATTCGATCAGCAGGATCCAAGAGAGATTGGCTTTGATGCAGCAACCGAATTTGCGCCGAATAATTATCAGGTCAATGATCTCACAAAAAATCTGAACCTTTTCAATTCCAAATACCAGGGAAAAGTCTATGATTATAAATCGGCAATCAATTACAGTATCAGCTACAAAGAGCCTGCTTACACAAAATTCAGAGGAGTTTGCCCCAGTTGGGACAACGAAGCCAGAAAACCAGGAAAGGGAACAACATTTCTGAACAGCAGTCCGCAGAATTACGGCAAATGGCTTGAGTATGTTTGCTTCTATACTGATCAACACAAAGTTGCCGACGAGAAAATTGTATTCATCAATGCATGGAATGAGTGGGGCGAATCCGCTTATCTGGAACCCGATAGAAAATTCGGTTATGCCTATCTGGAAGCCACTCATTCCACACTGAACAAATTCAACCGGGAGAAATTTCAATTCCTGAAAAGCACGCAAAAAGAAAAAAAACAATCAGATACAGCTGTGGTTCTGCACTTGTATTATATGGATCTGTGGGGAGAAATAAAGAAGGAGTTGGACAATTTCGAATCTGGTTTTGATCTGTATGTCAATGTAATTAGCAAAGCATCTATCAAGGAGATACAGAAAATTCAAAGAGATTACCCAAATGCGAATATTTATACATTTGAAAACAGGGGGCGGGATATTCTTCCGTTCTTGAAAATATTAAAAATCATACTTCCGATGAAGTATTCCCATGTTTGTAAAATTCACAGTAAAAAATCGCTGCATCGGGGTGATGGGGATCAATGGAGAAATCATTTGATTCAAAGCCTGATCGGTTCCCCGCAACGCATCAAAGAGTCGAAAGAATTAATGAATCATGGAGCTGGAATAGTCGTGGCAAAAGGAAATATGTTCTCTTATAAGGAATGGATGGGATCGAATTCGGAGATGATCGATCGGTTTGCGGCTAAAGCAGGAATAAAAGTTCCGGCTGATTTCATGTTCCCAGCCGGTTCCATGTTTTGGTTTAAGCCTGACTTGTTTACTAAAATGGTCATGTGGCTTGATGAAAGTGAATTTATTCTGGAAGACGGCCAACTGGACGGAACAATCGCACATGCCTGCGAAAGAATTGTCGGATTGCTATGCAATGAAAGCCATTTCGAAATCAAAGAAATTTAAAGTTCAAGGAACGCACCTGCACGGAATTTCCAAATGCATCTCTGAACATCTGATCTGATTCCTTAAAAAGGAAGAAGGATCTGCCTGAGATCTAATTAAAATAACAGAAATAATGACAGATATCTGGGCATATTGCCTAATTTAGACAACTATTACAAAAACAGTATAGTAGCTTAGCCATTTTAAAATTCCTAGACGATTTATGAAAACAAACATCAGCGACTCAAATTGGTTTGAATTGAATTTCGTGCCTGGCTTAACAGCGGTTGCAGGGGCTTCGCCAATTCAAATACCAGGTCTCCCGTCCGACGACATCCAACTTAGGTTTACCGGGCGGACATCCCGTCAAAATCTTGAACAGGCCTTTGAATTCTATACTTTTGTTCTGAGTAAAATACCTGCTCCCAATGCCGTGGTTGATTTTGGTGGTGGTTGGGGCCGGATACTTCGTTTTTTTCTTAGGGAAGTGGACCCCAAAAAACTTTATTTGGTAGACTGTCTCACCGACGCAATTGAGGCTGCAAGAGCTACTAACCCTCCCTTTAATATCATTCAGACCTTACCCGGTCAAATGTGCCCGCTTCCGGACAATAGCATTGATCTAGTCTATGCGTTTTCGGTGTTCTCTCATTTGTCTGAATCCTTTTCCCGTGAAAACTTAAAAGACTTTAGCCGGATGCTTAAACCAGGTGGTGTTGTTGCTTTTACTACCCGCGGACAACAGCACATCAATTATTTGCGTCAGATCATGGTAGGACCGGATGCTGACAAATCCAATCATGTATTGCAGGCTGTACAAACCCTGCCCAACCTGGATTTAATTGAGAAAAAAATTAAGGCGGGCGAATACCAGTTTTTCCCTTCCAGCGGGGGAGGTGAATTAAGCAGCTCTTTTTACGGCGAAACCTGGATTGGAGAAAAATGGATAAAAAACAACTATAAAAAACTGGGGTTCTCCGGTTATGAAATGTTCCCTGAAAAAGGAACCATCGATCAGGTCACCTTTCTTCTGCACAAATAAATAATCGGATTATTGGGAAGACGAACCAGGAACAGAGCTAAACCACTTAGCTATATTTTAAAAAATAACAATTCTTTATTCAATCAAAATGCCTCACAATTGGCCATACCAGCTAATCTGAGGCATTTTGATTTCCATCCGCCCTTTGGACAAATACTCACTTTATGATTTGAGTTCTTTATTTGTTTTCCAGATCCGCTTGAGCAAATGACCAATCCGTTTATACCACATAGGCAAGCTCTCGTATTCTTTGTGATACCATTGCTTGATAACTTCATTTTCATTCTTGAACCAATCCACCTGAAATTGGGCATCTTTGCGCAAAAGGCCAAGTGAAATTTCATTGTTTTCTTTTTCAAATGCGAGTCTTATGTTTTCCGAATACAGCTGATCACGTTCTGTCCTCAATTGTTTTACTTCGATCATTTTTTCGTAAAAAGAACTGTTTTCAACTGCAAATTTGCGCTCCGCCCGCATCAGATATTCGTACAGAGCACCGGCTTCTGAAAAAGAATTCACTGAGAAGAAAAATGGGCCTTCATTCCCATCCTTTGAAAATTCGAAATGTTCTGCCTGCATGACGGTCTCGGAAATATTTAAGAGAAGGCAGGGTATACCGGAATCCTGAATATCTTGCCTGTTTTCGCAGACCTGATAAATTGTGGCTTCCTCGTGCCCCTGAGTTTTCAAACAATCAATCACCAGCTTGCTCAGCCATTCGACAACACGACTATTGGATTCTTTGTTTTTCAGGAAACAGACAACCGCTCTTTCACGGATCCTGAGATAGCTGACACAAAAGGTGAACAGAGCCAATGTCTGGACAACTTTATTCTGTCCGGTTTCTTCAATGGCTTGAACATTCCGAAGATCCAGGCAAATGCCAAGAGGATTTGGAGATTGCAGAAATGTCTCCAGCAAAACAGCCTTTTGGGAAACTAGCTCATCCGGAGAAACGCGAATGCAACAGGTCATTTTATTGTCGGAAATGAAAGATTGAAGATCTTTGCCTGTCCCTACAAGAAATATGTTTGTGTAGATCATGGCTATATTCCTTTGATTATGAAACCCTGTTGCAAAGCTATCCAGCTAAATACGCGCTCCATTGCATGTGTATAAGTTCCCGCCTTCGTATCCATAACATTTCCCTTTTCCAAAAATGCCCGAATAGTCAGAGGAGGATATTTGTTGAAAAACGTTTCAAAAACAGAACTCCTCACCCAAAACATATTGCCTGCTATAAACGGAAATTCTGAAATAGTCAAAGCAAATTCATTGATATAATTCTTCAATAAGGCATCGTTATTGGAATTGAAAGCCCCCTTCTTACTATCGTATTCATTGCTGATATGGGCGGTGGCACCAATTATTCCAACTGCTTGTTCTTTCTTAAACAGTTCAAGTAAGCCGGCTACATATGGCGCTTTGATGATTTGAAGCAATTCGTTTCGCCATTTCTGCCCATTCAGCGTTTGCGGGCTCACTTTATCATGCAATAGGAGAAGATAATCACTCTTCATTTCCAAAGTCAAATAGACCTGCATCAATGCCAGCTTGCCGCCGATGTCCTTTCCAATATTGGGAGTGCTTATCAGGATTGCTTTTGGGAAATCTTTCCGGATCTCCCCGATCAACGAGTGATTGTTTGCCCCTCCTGATACATTAAAAAAATAACGAGGCGAGCAGACTGAATAAAATGCTTTCAGATCAGCAACTAAACTGCTGTATGTGTGCCCATAGAACAAATGACAAAAAACTGCCACTTCTGGTTTCTTATCCATATCCTTTAGATGCATATCGAAAGTTGTTCCGTCTGAAATTTGAAAGGGTGCCTTTCTTAGTTACAAAATGCATCAATTACCTTTCTCGTATTCCTGTTTCTGTAATTCAGAAACAAATATAACTGATTTTATAGCCAAAGAACAGCATTCCTAGCGTTCCCGGACTGATTCCGGGCTCCTCCAAGAAAGCTTTCTTTGGAATAGCCCAAAGGCCCTTAAGAGGTTCCAACAGGCATACTCCCTTTTCTTCATCGGGATGATATTTAGCAGAGAATTTGCCGGTAAAAGAGATTAAACCTGTTTTATCCTTACTTTCGTTTCATATTAATCGCATGAAGGTTAACGCTTTGTCAGTATCTTTTATTTCCAGACCCAGATGAACTATTGGCTGCTAACGACAGAATACCCTCCATTTTTCGGAGGCGGAATATCAACTTATTGCGATCAAACCTGCCAGATGCTTTCGAATGCCGGGCATGAGGTAACTGTCTTCATACCCACCTATGAGTCATCTGAAGAAAAAGAACAGATCAATGGAAAAATAACCATCGTTCAATTCAACCCTGGCAATTCATCCACTGTGAAGTTCCTGGGATTTGAAGCCAACCTCAGTTACGCGTTTGCGGAAATCGTGGAGCGGGCAATCAAAAAAAAGGACAAGCCCGATATCATTGAAACCCAGGAATACATAGGAATTGGTTATTATCTTCTGCAAAAGAAACATCTTGGTTACTCTGCACTGGAAGGCATCAAAATAGTTGTCACCATGCATGCCCCTACATTTCTTTATCTGGATTTTAACCAGGTACCGGTTTACAAGCATCCCAATTTTTGGGTTGGCGAAATGGAACGTTTTTGTATCCGTGCGGCAGATGTCTGCATTTCCCCATCGGCCTATCTCCCCCATGTATTAAAAGACCGCATCAAGCTCGACGATATCGATATTCATGTTGTCCCCAACCCCTTTGAATCTCCCTATCTAAAAGAGGAAGTGCCTGCCTATACCCCAAACGAAATCATTTTTTACGGCAAACTCATCCCGCAGAAAGGATGCATTGAACTGTTGAGCTATTTCAAAGACTTGTGGGAAGATGGTTTCAAACATCCGCTTCGCCTGATTGGGGGGGGCTGCCATCTTTTCTATCCGCTGAAAATGGACCTGGCCATGCACCTGCAGCAGAAATACAAAAAATATGTGGATCAGGGTTTATTGATTCTGGAAGGCCAGATCAAACCGGAAGAGCTTTTTCAAAAGCTAAGCCGGGCACACGTGATCATCATTCCAAGCATAGTCGACAATCTCCCCTATACCGTTCTTGAAACTATGAGCCTTGGAAAGCTGGTTTTTGCATCCAGACAAGGCGGTCAGTCTGAAATAATCGAACACGGCACCGATGGATTTCTGTTCGACCACACTGAAAAAGATTCCTTCAAAAACAATCTGAAGGAAATACTTTCACTTTCCAGCGAAGAGGTTCTTGAAATTGGTAGAAAAGCCAAGCTTAAAATCCGGCAAGGGTATAACCATGTATCCATCTGCAAACACAAGATGGAAGTGTTGGACAACAAATCATCGCTCATCAATGACCGGGATTTTCCTTTAATCAGGCCCCCCCAACAAAATTTGACGTCTTTTAACCCCGGTGATGAATTACTTTCTGTGGTTATCCCCTATTACAATATGGGTGCCTTTTTGCCCGAAGCCATTCAAAGCATTCTCGCTTCCGAATTCAAAAACATCGAAATCATCCTTGTCAATGACGGAAGCACCGAACCGCAGAGTTTGTCTGTTCTCGCTCAATATGCCCAGGTTAAGGGCATCCGCATTATTCACAAACCCAACGAAGGCCTGGCTCTTGCCCGAAATACCGGTGCCAATCAGGCACAGGGCGAATTCCTTGCCTTTCTTGATCCTGACGATACGGTTGAACCTGCCTATTACAAAAAGGCTGTCAACCTGCTTAAGACAAAAAAGAACATCAGCTTTGCCGGATGCTGGGCAGGCTATTTTGGCGAGAGCCAGGACACATGGCCGACTTTCAATCCCGAACCGCCCTATGTGTTACTCCACAATTGCCTGAATACTTCAGCATTGGTCTATAAAAAGAGTCATTTTCTGGATGCCGGACTCAATGACGCCCGCATGATTTACGGCATGGAAGATTATGAAAGCATGATCCGTATGCTGGCCAAAGGATACCGGGGCGTTGCATTTCCGGAAACCTGGTGGAATTACAGGATACGGAAAAATTCTATGGCACAGAGCTTTACACTCGACAGCAAGCTCTATTTGTATAAACTCATTGCAGAAAAACATTCGGCCTTTTATGGTCAATATGCCGCCGAAATTTTTATGATTCTCAATTCCAATGGCCCTTCTGTCAATATTGACAATCCGACTCTCAATCGGGGAATTTATTCTAAATTTGCCCTGTCAAGAGCTGGTCAAAAATTCATTTTTCTACTAAAGAAAAATAAGCACTTAAGGTCAATTGCCTTGTACTTGTATAAAAGACTCAAAAACTAACATCCGAATCTTACTCTAGACTACAGATCTCTTGCTAAGTTGAATTTAATACCGTTTGATTCTAAAATGAAAGACAAAGAAGAAATAGCCGTTGAAGTATTTAAACTTCACAAGACTTTCAACATCCGGGATGATAATTACAATACCATCAAACAGCGTTTTTTTCACCTATTTAACCCTTCTCCCATCCGAGAAATACATGCCTTAAAAAATATTGATTTTTCAATAGGTAAAGGAGAGTGCATTGGATTGATTGGTGGCAACGGCAGCGGAAAATCGACTTTGATCAAATGCATGGCCAATGTTTATCAACCCACCCAGGGATTTGTAAAGCTGAAAGGAACGATGATGTTATTGAACCTGGGAATTGGCATGAGTCATGAACTCACAGCGCGTGAAAACATCTATATTTCAGGTTCTGCTTTGGGCCTGAAAATTTCCGCAATCGATAAAATCTTTGATCAGATTATTGCCTTTGCCGAAATCGAAGAGTTTGTCAATACAAAAATCAAATATTATTCCACCGGAATGATTCAACGCCTGGCCTTTTCTATTGCTTCCCATGCCGGTGCCGAGATCATGTTTCTGGATGAGGTCTTTGCCGTTGGCGATCAGAAGTTTTTTGAGAAAGCCGTCCGCGTCATTGAAAAATCATGGCTGGAAGGTCGGACAACTGTTATTGTAAGCCACAATATGGCTCTTATTGAAAAGTACTGCAAAAGAGTAGCTTATCTAAAAAAGGGAGATTTAATCTATTTCGGAGATGCAAAAACAGCCATTGATATGTACATGGCTGAACCCTCAAGTCACGCCCCGGCAGAATAAGATTGAATGTCAGCATCTTCGCCCTTGTCTCCTTTGCCCAGCAGAATAAGAAAGAAGGCGATGAATGTAATTCCCTGATTCCTGTTGAGCATCACCTCTGTGACCAAATAAACGGCCATGGATGAAACAAAAAAGATCAGCAGGTAATTTTTTCTTGCAAACGCCGTAACAAGCGGGACGACAATCAGAGCTCCGAGAAAAATCACAAAACCCAGCAGGCCGAAACCCATCCCCACATCCAGATATTGATTGTGTGCATTGAGGTTGTACCGGATGCCAAAATAAAAATCATTCTTCCGGTATTCCTCAATCAGATTATCACCCACATCGCCGATACCCACTCCAAATAAAGGGTTTCTCCGGATCACTTCCCCGGCGCAGTTCCAGATGGCCAGACGCGTGTTCAGGCTGTTCCAGTTTTCCCTGCTTGTTTCGCCATTGAAGTGATCGACAGGGTGAAGGTTTTTGTATTCGAATTTTGAATTCGTTACACTCACAAAACGGTTTGTGGTTTTGGGAAACATCTTCGTAGAAAGCACACCCATAATCAGAATGCCCAATAACAAAATGGCACCGGTAAGAAACCGTTTCTGCTTGAGTATGATATACAGGATGTAACCGACCAGAAACACCACGAGAATAAGCATGGAGGTGCGGCTGGCAAGCAGATAATTGACACCCGCAAGAATGATGATGGAAAGTACCGCAAGATTTTTGAAAGCCTTGCTGCGGATAAAACCCTGGTGAAGAAAATAAACAAAAATCATCACCGCAAAGTTGACATACATGGCAAAATACACGGCCTGTTTATCAAACAGCGTACCCAGGTTGTCGTTGTAGATATAACCCGAATCGCCGCTTCTGCTGTACATGACGATGCCAAAAACAAGACCAATCACGGCAGCTGCAGCAGTGAGAAAGGCATACAACAACAACACTTTTCTTCTCTGTGCAGCCGACAGGTGGCATGTCCCGAGAATCAACGAGAGATAAGCCAGCGGAGAGCGGTACTCCAGCCACATGCCGCCCACTGTTTTGTTCTTTGTATAAAACATGGAAATGGCCTGCAGCAGATAATAGATCATCAGTCCAAGGGCAATTTGATCAGACCATAGATTCCCAATTTTTTTAACATGACCGGAATAAATCCAGGCTGCACCCATCAGCATGATGGCCACATTGTTAAACTGCGAAACAGGGCTGTAGAGTGTGATGACAAACAGGCAGACAGACAAAAAGAAGAGATTGGCGGAATTGAAGAAGTTCTTTTTCTCTTCCCCGGCAAGACTTACCATAAACGAACTTTAAGCATCTTTTTGACTCCCCCTTTTTTTGTTTTCTTCTTTTTGGGCTTAAGCAAGGGACCCTTTCTGTATTCGTCATTATAGCTGGATGCCATCTTTTCGGCATTGAAATAATGAAAACAAAGCTCGTAGGAATATTCACCCATCGAACGGATACTTTCCCGGTAGGCATAAAGATTCAATATTTTTTTCTCGGCATCTTCAACAGAATTGAAGAGCTCACCGTTCTTGCCCGAACGCACAAGATCGCGGTTGCCGACACAATCCGAAAGCAGCAGACATTTTTTGAGATTCATGGCTTCGAGCACGGCCAGAGGCAGCCCCTCGTATTTCGAAGTGGAGAGGTACAAATCCGAATCCTTGATCTGGTTGTGAACCTCTTCGGTGGTCAGCCATCCGGTCACGCGGATATTGCTTGAACTCAGCAATTCTTTTTCCTCTCCGTCGCCGATCCAGACGAATTCAAAATTATCCAGTTCACGAAAGCGCTCGGCAAGGTCGTTGAACATTTTTGGACCCTTCTGACTCACAATTCTTCCTGCTGTAATGATCCGGAAGGTATTCAGATTCTTCACACTTTTCACCTCTTCGGTAGTCAGAATGGATGTGCCGTTATTGATGTAAGAAGCTTTGATTCCAATGTTGACATAGGCCCTGCGTTCCGATTTGGAGGTACAGATCACGCGCCCGCCGAACAAACTGGCAAACTGTTCGAGCCGCTTGTACAAAGCCACCTTGAAATCGCTCAAATCATCAATGAGGAATGAAGCGCCGTTGGGGGTATAAATGACATTTTCGATGCCCAGTATGCTGCATGCAATGCGGCCCAGAAAACCTGCCTTGGAGGAATGCAAATGAATGGCATCTGCATTCTTAAACCGTTTCAGGATTCGAATCAGTCTGACCAGGGCGTTGAAATCCTTCTTGAAATTCAATTCGCGCTGAACATTGGCCCAGCGGATGAATTTGACATTGTTCTTGGGGAAATATTTTTTTACTTCGGCGGCGGCAGTGAGATTGTTTCTTTCGCCATGAATGATGATATGGGTATTATCCACCATGTTCTCCGTAAGAGATTTGATGTAGGTGGCAACACCTGCAGCAAAAGGTTCGACGATGTGGATAATGATCATTCTATTTTTTTAATGTCTTCAGAAACCGTACCGCACCAAGCGGAATGAATAATAAGACCATCAGTCTCAGTAGTCCCGCCATTTTAAGAAAAGCATCCGGGCCAAAATCCCTGACAACCCTCATGCGTGAAACAATCTGCCGTTTCCTGAACTTTGCAGAAATGCCATTGTTATTGATCTCACTCACCAGCAATATTTCAGGAATATTGTATGAAAAGTAATGTTTTATGGTTTTAAAAAAAAACGCGTAATCCTCACAATGCAGGTAATTCTCCGGGTAACCGCCGATCTTTTCAATGATCTCCTTTCTGAACATCACGCTGGGATGTATAAAACTGCACTTGTGATGCATTTCCCGGATGATCTCCCTGTGCTCAACACTGTTTTGATAAACATATTCCCTGCCCGATACATATTCCCTGAACAGCACTTTGCTTCCGATCAAAGCAATTTCAGCATGCGTATCCAGAAATTTCACCTGTTTTGCAAACCGATCGTTGATGCACAGATCATCGCAATCCAGACGCGCAATGTATTTGTAATCCGTCCTGTTTTTTAAACTCTCAAGCGCAAAATTGAGCGCTTTTACCACTCCTCTGTTTTCTTCAAATCTCAATACCTTCAGATTCAAATCAATTATCGTTCCGGTTTTCAGGTCCTGTGCTGACAAAGGCTTTGAACTTCCATCATCCACTACAAGCACCTCCAACAAATCCGACGGATAATTTATTGAATTCAAAGACTTTAGTAAACCTTCCCTGTTGTTTAAGCAGGGTATTATGAGAATAAAATCTTTCAATTTTCCGGGTCAGGATGAATTTTGCCAAATTCAGGGCTTTGTCTGCCAATCCGAAACTTTTCGCTCGCGTTTGTAAACTGAATGTTTCCTGATTGATAAGGCCTGTTAAAAATTTCCACCTTAGTTTTGGGCAAATATAACCAATTTCAGCGAAAACTTGTGACTTTCAGTGGTTTGCTAAAATTCCGCCCTCCGTTTTCAGCTTACCGGGGCCTTGAAAAAAACCAGGAATCCTTCAACCAAGGCACTCCCGATTATCAAAAACCAAGATCCAAAGGCGATTATGCTATACAATCAACTGAATATCAGACAACCTTGTTAAACTTATATAGAAAATCAATATATATTAACGCAACCTCTCCGGGCAAGAGGTCCACACATTTTTTGCTCCTTGCTTCAAAGACCTTATCTTTGTCGCAAATTCACATCCATGCCAATTTCAAGTGCAGAAAGCATTCTTCAGGATTCGAACCTGGATCCTCAACTGAAAAAAATAGCCCTTAAAGTTTTCAAAAGTGAACGCATCACACCCACGGAGGGTTTGTTACTTTATGAAAAAGGCGAAATTGGCTTTGTCGGCATTTTGGCTAACTTCATTCGTGAAAAAAAACACGGAAACCACACATTTTTCAACCGCAATTTTCATATTGAACCGACCAATATGTGTGTGTTTGATTGCAAATTTTGTTCTTATTCCCGGCTTTTGAAACAAAAAGAAGATTCCTGGGAACTTTCCGAAAAGCAAATGCTGGATATCGTCAGGAAATATGAAGGAGAGCCGGTTACAGAAGTACATATCGTCGGAGGTGTGCATCCCAAACTGGGGCTTGCCTTTTTTGCCGGAGTTTTGAAAAAGATCAAGGAAATTCGTCCCGATTTGCATATCAAGGGTTTTACAGCCGTTGAACTGGAATATATGGTGAGAAAGGCAAAAATGACCATTGCCGAAGGGCTTCAGCTTTTGAAAGATCACGGTCTTGATTCCCTGCCCGGTGGCGGCGCTGAAATTTTTGATGAAAGCATACGTAAGGAGATTTGCGACGACAAATGCAGTTCTGAAGAATGGCTGCAGATACACGAAACCGCTCACAAGATGGGCATCCCTTCGAATGCCACGATGCTTTACGGACACATTGAAAAATACGAACACCGCATTGATCACATGGAGCGCTTAAGAGCTTTGCAGGATCGTACCGGCGGATTCAATACATTCATTCCGCTCAAATTCCGCAACAAGGACAATCAGATGTCTGCCATTGCCGAAAGCGCTCTGGTTGAAGATCTGAGAAACTATGCCATTGCCCGTATTTATCTGGATAATTTCGGACACATCAAAGCGTATTGGCCCATGATTGGCAGGATTACCGCCCAGCTTTCCCTGAATTTCGGCGTGGATGATCTGGACGGAACCATTGACGACACGACCAAAATATACACCATGGCCGGTTCTGAAGAACAAAACCCCGCTTTAAGCACACAGCAACTGGTGGAACTCATCAAACAGGTGGAACGGCATCCGATTGAAAGAGATACGCTTTATAATATTCTGACCGATTATAAAGAATACGACTTCGCCGGCCAGAACACCGCTACAGTCTGAAAATTGTTTGAGATCATCCGGATTTTTTCAGGAATTGCACAATCCGAACAAATCCCTTACTTTTGATGCGAATACGCGGGTAAGTGCAACAAGACTGTTTCCTTTCGCCAAACGAATTACCCTTATTTTATTTAAGATAAAAACCCTTTATTTTTAATCATATTAACGCAATCAAGCAATCCTTCCGAATGGAATACAACACACAACAACCCAAACTGCTGATGAGCGAGTATGGGCGGAACATCCAGAAAATGATCGACTATGCCCTGGCGCTGAAAGATCGTGACGAACGCAATCATGCTGCCCAGGCCATCATCAGCATCATGGGTCAGCTCAACCCGCACCTGAGGGATGTCACCGATTTCAAACACAAATTGTGGGACCACCTGTTCATCATCTCCGATTTTAAATTTGATGTTGACTCTCCCTACCCGCTTCCTACCCCCGAAACGTTTCAGACCAAACCCGAACGGGTGAAATACCCTTCCAGGGATATCCGTTACAAGCATTATGGAAAAGCCGTTGAGGCCCTGATCCGCAAAGCCTGTGAAATGGAAGACGGTGAAATGAAAACAGCTCTGGTTGAGCAGCTGGCACACATGATGAAACGCTTCTACCTGACCTGGAACCGCGATTCGGTAAACGACGAGCTGATTATCCAGCACATCACCGAACTTTCCAAAGGGAAACTCAAACTGGCAGACAATTTCCGTTTCAAATACACCAACGACATCCTTGGTAAAAACGCAAATTTCAACCAGCGCTCAAGTGAAAACGCACCGAAACAGTTCAAGAAAAACAGCGGATTTCAGAAAAACAATTTTCAAAAGAACAACAACAACCGCGGCAACGGAGGCAGTGGCGGAGGAGGAAAGTATAAAAATTTCAAGGGTAAATAGCACAGGGCAAAGCGTATGGCAATTTTCGAGATCAATGGCGGNNGCCCTGCAGATCATCTCTGCTGTTCTTCTGACTCCGGAAAAGGTGACCATCAGCAATGTTCCCGACATTGTTGACGTTAACAAACTCATTGACCTGCTACGGGAACTCGGCGTGAAGGTGGAAAAAACAGGTCTTGAAGAATTCACTTTCCAGGCCGACCATGTCAATGTGGACTATCTCAACTCCGAAGCATTCCGAAAAAAAGGCGGTGGCCTGCGTGGTTCTGTCATGATCATCGGCCCCATGCTTTCCCGTTTCGGAAAAGGGTATATCTCCAAACCCGGAGGCGATAAAATCGGACGCAGAAGACTCGACACCCACTTCATCGGCTTTCAGGCCCTTGGCGCCAAATTCATTTACGATTCACAATCCGAATTTTACAAAGTAGAAGCCGAGAACCTGCGCGGCTGTTACATGCTGCTGGATGAAGCGTCGGTTACGGGAACAGCCAATATTGTCATGGCGGCAGTCATGGCAAAAGGCACCACCACCATTTACAACGCCGCCTGCGAGCCTTATCTGCAGCAGCTTTGCAAAATGCTCAACAGCATGGGTGCAAAAATCAGCGGACTGGGTTCCAATCTGCTGACCATTGAAGGTGTGGAATATCTCAGCGGTTGTCAGCACCGCCTGCTTCCCGATATGATTGAGGTGGGCAGCTTCATCGGTCTGGCCGCCATGACACAGAGCGAAATCACCATAAAAAATGTTGGCTTTGATCATCTGGGTATCATACCCAAAACCTTCGAACGTTTGGGCATCAAACTCGAACGAAGAGGAGATGATATTTTTATCCCCGAGCAGGATCTTTATGAAATCGACACTTTTATAGACGGTTCTATCCTGACCATTTCGGATTCGATCTGGCCCGGCTTTACCCCCGACCTGCTCAGTATCGTTCTTGTTGTTGCAACCCAAGCCCGGGGAAGCGTTCTGATTCACCAGAAAATGTTTGAGAGCCGGCTTTTCTTTGTCGACAAACTCATCGATATGGGTGCCCAGATCATACTCTGCGACCCCCACCGGGCAACCATTATCGGTCTGGCCAGAAAACAAAAATTAAGAGCTATTTCCATGGCTTCACCCGATATCCGTGCCGGGGTGGCGCTGCTTATTGCCGCACTCTCTGCCGAAGGGAAAAGCACCATTTTTAACATCAACCAGATAGACCGCGGATACCAGAATATTGACGGCCGTTTAAAGGCTCTTGGCGCGGATATTGTAAGAAAAGACAAATAAGCTTGATTCCTGGAAACAAGAATCTCAAAATAGCACCCAAATAACCCAGATAATCGATCAATCATGAAAAAAATCAACCTGTTCATCTGTTTTGCAGCCATTTCTCTTTTGGGAATGGGATTCATGGCTTACACTTCTCAGGACTCTGTAACAGGTACCAATATTGGCAATAAAGCTCCTGAACTGAAATTTAAAAATCCGGAGGATAAAGAACTTTCCTTGTCCAGTTTGAGAGGGAAACTTGTTCTGGTTGACTTCTGGGCATCGTGGTGCGGCCCCTGCAGGATGGAAAACCCCAATGTNNACGCAAAATTCAGCGATGCCAAAGGTTTTGAAATATACAGTGTGTCACTCGATCGGGACAAACAGTCATGGAAAAACGCAATTGTTGCCGATAAACTCATCTGGCCATGGCATGTCAGTGATCTGAAACAGTGGAACTCTGAGGCAGGACAGCTTTATGGCATCAATTCCATTCCCATGAATTTTCTGC
>PLXK01000025.1:26426-53229 GCA_003151415.1 Bacteroidota bacterium | reverse complement strand
ATTTCATATACAATACAAATAAAGCACACGCCCTTAAATTAGCCAAGCCTATTAACGATTTCTCAGTCCATCTTTATCTCCATTCTAACACATGAGCAAATGCTTTTTTTACATCAAAGCCCTTACGTACAACAAATGCAGCAGAAAAGCCATTAGGTTTCGGAAGCAGGCTTCATTGTAAAAACACATGGGCGAAGACCGTATTTGGAAGAGCGTTTTGCATTTCCCCTTCAGCGCATTTCATTTCCCATAAAGAATACATGGTTGCCTCAGCCGAATCCAAAATCATCTTGCTGGAAAGCATTCCTCTGTCATCAAAAACCTTCTTTTCTGCCGAAGAAATAAATCTTATTCATTCAGGCTCAGCTCTTTCTTTGGCAGGATCGAACGTTTCCTTTGAAGAGTGGAGCCGTGGATATATGGCGTGAATTCCCTTTTTGAATGCCACAGTCGTTTTTACAAAGAGAACAATTCATTCTGCGAAGGGGAAAGCGGCTTCTTTATCGGAAGGCATGGAAAAGCGGGACTTTCACTGGTCAGACAGCAAAAAAGAAAGCAAAGACAAAGCCTCGTTTGGGGAGGAAGACTTTGTCTTTGCTTTAATCGGTTTAATTCGGAGATAACAAAAGCAAAAGCTCTTGGAGAAGGGCAGAAAAAGCAACAGAGAAACCGATTAACCAGCCGGTTCGTTCAGGTTAGGGTCTTCGGCTTCTTTTTGTTTTTTGAATTCCAGTTTGCCGAACTTGTATGTCAGGTTGATACCAAACGAGCGGTATGGCAATTGACGATCGGTATAAAGTGTAAAGTTCGTTCCCGCCAGGGTTGTTTGCTGGTCAATGTATTTGTTAAAGGGATTTGTTGCCGTGGCTGCTATGCTGAACTTCTTATTAAAGAATTGCTTGCGGAAAGCAAAATTATAGGTTGCAAAAGCGGGCATGGTTCCCTGTGCATTGACCCTCGGCGAATTGTAATTCCCAAAAACCTCGAAACTCAGCGACGGACTCACTTCATAAGAGGCGTTTAAATTCACCCGATAGTTAAACCCGTGGACATCTCCGCCCGAGCCTAGGCCGGTGATGATGTACCGTTCAAAACCAGAGAGATTGGAGCGTAGCGTGAGTTTTGATTTGACGGGCAGGGAAAAGTAAAGATTTGCACCCAGATTGTTTTCGTGACCGATGTTTTCACGTGTGGTTAAAGCGACGTTCTGATAGGTCGAATCGCCGATTTTATAAGTCGGGAAAAACCGGGTGTACGACTGAATGTCATCGGTGTTGAGGCGCGCGAAAAGGGTGGCGACAAACGTGGTCCCCTTTTCAAATGTTTTGTTGTAGCCCAATTCAATTTTATCTGCCTGTTCGGGGAGCAGATTGATATTGCCTGTGCTGATGTTGCGGGGGTCGCTTGCGTTGAGAAACGGATTCAGATCGCGGTAATCGGGACGCTGGATACGGTGCGAATAACTGAGTTTAAGGGTTTGGTTATTCTCGAAGGTGTGCGAAATAACGGCCGAAGGGGCAACCGTTCCGTACGGTGGCAGGGTGAGGTTACCTACGCTCGAAAAATCGGATGTGGCTTCTGTATATTCGTATCTGCAGCCGGCCTTGAGATCCAGGTATTTAAACAGCTTGAATGTGGCCGAAAGATAACCGGCGTAAATATTCCGGTTGTAGCTAAGGGACGAAGACTGGGTGGTATTGTAATCGTAATTATTGGTTGCCGAATTTAACAAATACACATCAGAGGTGCTGGTAATCTGGTCCAGTACCGTTTTTGCCCCGGCTTCAAGAATAACATCTTTGCCAACGGGCTGGGTATAATTCAGTTCAATGTTGGTTTCTTTCGTTGTGCCGGGGTTGTTGCCGTAAGAGCTGTTGAACACAGACTCAGAAGGCAGATTCTCCTGGGTTTGTTTGTAGTAGGAAAAATTGTTTCCGTACGAAGAGTTGTAAAGGATATCCAGCTCCTGTCCTTCTTTTTTGAAGGTTCTTTTATAGCTCATGTTGTAATCGTAGGATGTGACATTGGAATTACTCGCTGTGTTGATTAAATCATTCACATTCGAAAGCTGGTTTCCCGAAGCATCTGTCAGGGTAGACTGCCGGTTGGCAAACCCGGTATTTGTGTTGCCAAAGTAATTGTAATTGAAGCCGCCGGTAATCGTGTTTTTGGGCGAGATTTCCCAGTCGAATCCCATGCCGGCCTGGTATCCGTTGCGCATAAAATCGCTCTGGCCGTTTTGAATCAAACCGGCGCTTTGCATCAGCACCGGATCGTACGACTGACGGTTCATGCTATTGAGTGTGGTCGAGTTCAGCTGTGCATTTCCGCTGACAAAGGCATGCGCCCCGAAATTGCCTTTGCGCGCGGTGAGATTGAAAGAACCGTTTTCAAGACGTGTGCCTCCCGAGAGGGAAAGATTTCCGTTGACTCCCTGAGCCGTTACTTTTTTGAGAATGATGTTGATTATGCCCCCGGTTCCTTCGGCGTCGTATTTGGCACCCGGACTGGTGATCACTTCAATGCTCTGAATCTGACTGGCCGGGATTGACTGTAAAACATCGGTCAGGCTGTTTCCAAAAATGCTGGAAGGCTGTCCGTTGATCAGGAATCGGATGTTGGAGTTGCCCTGCAGTTCGACATTGCCATCCACGTCGACAGATACCTGGGGTACTTTTTTCAGGATATCCGTGGCCACGCCACCTTGCGATGTCAAATCGTTTTCGGCATTGTAAACCATTTTGTCAATCTTGTTTTCTATCAGGCTCTTGGTGGCGCTGATGGTGACCTCCTTCAGGGTGGCCTGTTGATTAACAAGCTTGAAATTCTTCAACACAACATTCTGATTGCCCGAATTGATGACGATGTTGTTTTTATAACCGGTCTGATAGCCCACAAAATAGATGACCAGACGGTATGTTCCATCCGGGATGTTCTTCAATTCAAAAGCCCCGTTGTCGTCGGTCGTGGTTCCGTTGATTTCTTTTTTCGGGTCCATTTGTTCAAGACCTATCGACGCATAACCTACGGGCGCTTTCGAAACAGAGTCGATAATTGTCCCCGAAATTTTTCCACCCCCTTTGTTGTCCCCCCCCTGTGCATGGGAGCCTAAAACAAGACAGATTAAACAAAAAAGAAGAGCAGGAATCTTTTTTAACGAATAACGGCGGCGGGCGAAGAGGGGAGAGTGCGGACTCATAGACAAGGTTTTTGAGATACGAAATAAAATTAATCGGCAATTCTGTATCAATTCTGAATGCCTGCCGTTTTGTGTGACCTCTGCTATCAGGCAATTTTTCAGGTATCTGAATATGGGGATCCTGTCATTAAAAAGAAGCAGGTGGGCGACAAAAGAGAGAAAGCGCAAAAGAATGTTAAATCAGCCGGTGAATGTAAGGAAAATCGGGAAGCCCCCAAAGGGAAGGCGGAATAGAAGCCGTAAAACGCATTCCTTTGAGACAGATCAGATACCCGACGGAAGCAAGAGGGCATCTGTAAACCCCTGAATAAAAAAGAGCGCCCAAACAAAAAGTGATAAAAGCAGGACCGCCTTTCGCTTTGATTTGAAGAAAAAATAAATGCCGAAAACAGTTGCAATCAGAAAGGGCAGAAGATAAATCGCCGAATACCGAACCGATTGCCTGGCCGTAAGACCATACATCTGGCTGATATAAGTATCGTGTCCTTGAGCCCGTTCGATAATTTCCTGAAGATTTACCCCGATAAAAATAAGACAGGCCAAAGCAGTCAGGCAAACATAGACAAAGTATAAAAAACGGAGCAGTTTGATCCTCATTTTTAGCGTGGCCAATGAAAAAACGGTCTAGGGGAGAATGATAAAACGACCCTGTATGCGCTGTGAACCGTTGTCAGAACTAAACGTATAGATGTAAGATCCGGCACTAAGCATTCCTTTGGATAGCCTGAAAGATTCATTGAAAGAGCCCTTTATTTTTTTTCGGGATCGTCCGGAGAGGTCGAAAATTTCAAGACCACAGAGGATGTTGTCTGTGTTTTCGGGCTTGTTTTTGAAAACAAACAAAACATCTCCCGAAGAAGGATTCGGGAAAACCTCGATATTCAAAGGCTCTTTGTTTGTTTCATTGACCCCCGCGCTGCAGGGAACTCCGGCAGAGGGGGCGCTTACCACCACCTCCATGACCTGTGTTGTATACCCCATATAATAGGTTTGGCCCGAAACCGACCTCCACTGATTGACGCGGATGCAAAGGTCATAGCGGCAAATGGCGGGAGGGGAGCACCATTCGAGATCTCCAGTTGCCTGATTCATCCACAACCAGCCCGAAGTCCCCACCGGAGGGCTGCTGTATCCCGGGTAAGGCAAACCACTGGTGTCGGTATAGGGGGTCAGAAAACAAAAAACACTGTCGCCCGCGGCAAAGGTGATTTGGGGCTGATAGTAAAAACAGGTATTGGCGCAGGCGCATCCAACGGGCAGCGCATTGAAAACGGCAGATCTGTTTCCTCCGGGCACGGCATTGATGACAAGCAGGCTTTGTAACACAAATTGAAGGTTAACGGAATTGGTGATGTTGCATATGTTGCCTGCGGTGTTGGGGTCTTTCACCCGGATGACATAACTGCCCGTCCCGCTGTACGTGTGCACCCCTTTGTATGTGTTTTGTTTCAATGTATTGAAGCAGGGTAAAGCCGGAGCAACCTGAACGCCATTGCCTGCCGGCAAAGCGCAGAGAGAACCGGAGACCTGGTTGGGGAAATACAAACGGTTAAAAATGGCGCTGGTTCCATCGCCAAAATCGACCGTCAGCGAACAACGGTCGGCCGAAGAAAGCATGTCGGTATAGGTCGTTACCGTTATTTCATACTCAAGAGAGGGTGTCTGAAGCGAATCAACCGACCGGTATGTGATTTGTCCGGCCACGTTGTGAGTCGAGTACATGCTTTTTGTCAAAAAAAGAAAAAGAAGCGTCCACAGAGCAAAGGATCTTTTCATTCGATTGGAATTTTTTTTCAAAACAAACAGGAAGGGTGCGAATTGACGTAAACGGGTTTTAAAACAAGAAGTGTTTTCGGTTTCTGAATGTCTATCCAACCTGAAAAATCTGCAAATGGTTACCGCAGGTATTTTCAAATTTTGCCAATGTGGTCGGACCCATGGCTGATGGAGGGCCGCTGAATTTGACGCCCAGTGTTTTAAGTCTTTCGTATTCCTTTTGAATGTCTTCCACCTGAAAGGCATTGGAGGGTATGCCCGCATCAAACAGGGCTTTCTGATAAGAAACAGCAGGAGCAAATCCAGGGGGCTCCAGAACCAGTTCGGTGCCATCGGAGTCGTTTTTGGAAACGACAGTCAGCCATCTGTATTCCCCCATGGGGATTTCCCTTTTCTTGACAAAACCCAAAATTTCGGTATAAAATTTCAATGCTTTATCCTGGTTATCTACCCGTATACTTGAAAGTTTGATTTTCATTGTCTCCTGCCTTTTGTTTACGATCAGGCCAAGATACGGCTTTTCGTTTACTTTTTTTACAACAAGAGGCAAGGGGAAAACAATCAAAAGACTTCCTTTACAATGAGCGCTTCATCCACATGCATGGTCAGGAGCAGTTTTTCAACCGCATCCATCATGGGTGGCGGCCCGCAGACATAAAAATAAGATTTGGGGCTCCGGCAGTTTGCCAATAAAAAATCCTGTGTGATATGCCCATATGAATATTGTGTGGTCTGTTCAGAAGATAAAATATTAACAAAACGGGCCCCCAGGATTCTTTCAAACTCTTCCCGGAGAATGATATCGTTACTGGTTTTGTTGGCAAAGATCAGTCTGTTTGCGCCGATTTTATTTTTCGACTGAAGAAAACGCAGAATGGAAATAAACGGAGTTACGCCCGCACCCCCTGCAATAAAAGTCCCTTCGCCTTTGTAGGAGATTGTTCCAAAGGCCTCGTGAACCATCAGTTCATCGCTACTCTCCAGCCGCAGCAGTTCGTGTGTAAGGCCTTTGTGCAAAGGATATGTTTTGATGGTAAACTCGAGGAAGTCGTCCTCCGGCAGGCTGGTGAAGGTAAAAGGGTTGTCGGTTTTGCGCCAGCCAAATTTATTCAATGAAATGGAAGTGGCCTGCCCCGGTATAAAGGTATAGCCCTTTGGTTTTTCTGTAACGATTTGCAAGACGTCGCGTGTGATCTTTTTGACAGATTTGACTTTAACAAGATATTCTTCCATGGCTTAGAGCGTTGGTTTGGGTCAAATGTAAAGAAGGAGCGGCAGCCGCAAAGGAGTATTCGTCAAAGGGGGAAATCGAATAGCCCGAAAGAAAGGGTACGGCGATCCTGTGTTTGATGTCCCCAGGAAAACAAAAGGCGTTTTGAGCAATGAAAACCTGGTTTTCAACGAAATTCCGGGAAATTCCGGGTATGGATCGTTTAAGTTTATACAGAAAAGCGAAAGACCCTTCTGCCATGATCCATGCCAAGCCACATACAAAACCGGTACAAAGGAAAAAAGGCGGTTCAAAGCCCAAGGGCATTGTTCAGTGGTTCAGGGACTGGCAATCAAAATCTGTGGCGCTTGCCCGGATCCGGATAAAACGAAAGGGCGCCATGCAATGGTTTGCCCCACACACTTTCAAATGAAAAAACCGGCCTGTAAAAACCCGCGCCTGGATACAAAATGTCGGAGGCGTTTGGGGGTAAAAGCCCCGAAGGTAAATTCTGACCTGATAAAATGTCTTGCCCTGATGCTTCTTTTTTCATGCAATTCGCCCGAAAGAAGAGAACAGAACCAGGTCCGTCAAACCGAGAAGGATTTGCGGATGGTGCAAAAAGAAGACAGTTCTTCTTATTTTAAAGAGCTTCAGCAGTTTAAGAAAACGGCCAAGGGCAGGCTCAATGACAACCAGGTTCGCCTCGACAAAATTCAAAATGCCCATGTGGAAAAAGGAAAAGAGCTGAAACCCCGATCAAGAAAAACATTGGCAGATACGCAGCTCCAAATCGCGCTTCTTTTAAAACGACTCGACGAGTTTAATGAAGAAGGGAAAGACAATGCCGAAAAATTCATGCGCGATTTCCAAAAAGATATGAATGATCTGGACACGTCCATCCAAAGCATTGAGAAATGAGCCCGCATTGCGCCTTCTGCGCAGGATACCTGTTCGGGGAGAATAGGTATATGTACCTACCCCGCCTTTGTCACTCTCATAACTTTCTAATTTCGATCAGCCCGATCTGGTTTGCAGAACAGATAACATTAAGGTAAATTCACAATAATATATTTCGAATATCTTTGTATCGTGATATTTGCATTCTGATCAGTACAACATGGAAACATTAAGCAGGCTTAAATTCTTAAAGTATGTTGGAGTTTCCGGAGCGGCCCTGCTCTTGCCGAAATTGTCTTCCTCCAGAGATACGATTTCTTCCAGGACCCCGACAGAGCCGGCTGTACTGCGGATGGCCCACCTCACCGACATTCATGTGGAGGCAGGCAAGGACTCGGAAGCGGGGTTTGCAAACGCCTTGCAGGCCGTCAATTCCCTTGCCGAAAGGCCGGAGTTTATATTGAACGGAGGCGACTCGATCATGAATTCGGCGCTGAATCTTTCCCGCGAAAGAGTCAAAAATCAATGGGAGCTGTTTCACAAAATTCTTCAGGACAACAATTCATTGCCGGTACATCATTGCATCGGCAACCACGATCTCTACGGCTGGAGTTCGCCCAACCAGGCGCATACCAAAGGAAAGAAATGGGCGCTGGATGAATACAAGATGGAACAACCGTATTATGCTTTTGAAAAAGGCAACTGGAAGTTCATTGTGCTCGACAGCATTCACGGAAGAGACAGCATCCCCGGCTATTATGCAAAGCTGGACGAGATGCAGATGACCTGGCTTGGAAATGAACTGGCGGCAACACCAGCGAATCAATTTATTTGTATTGTCAGCCACATTCCCATTCTGGCTGTATGCACGATGTTTATCGGGAAAAACAAAGACCGCGAACACTGGAGCATTCCCAATAACGCCCTTCATGCCGATGCCGATGAACTGACGGCGCTTTTTTATCAATACCCCAATATCAAGGCCTGTCTGAGCGGACACATCCACCTGGTGGACCATGTCAATTACCTGGGGATCGATTATTACTGCAACGGCGCAGTGAGCGGTTCGTGGTGGAAAGGCAATTACCACCAGTTTCCGCCCTCTTTCTCTGTCATGAATTTCCACGACAATGGAAAAGTGGAACGGGAACTTCATTATTACAACTGGCAAAGTTCTTCCTGAAGGCTCTGGCCGAATAAAAACAGAGCGAAGACAGAGTAATGTAACGCTCTCTTTCTTCGCTCTGTTTTTTCAAAACCAATCAGTTACAAAACCCCCTCATCATAGGCTTTCTCGCCGTGAAGCGATTCGTCCAGACCCAGATCTTCATCGGCGGTAGTTACTTTAACCGGCGTAATTTTGTTGATCAGGGCAAGCATGATATAGGTAAATACAAAACCATACACGCAGGCAGCCACTACGGCAATGCACTGTTTGGCAAAGAAATGCCATCCGCCGGATATCAGTCCGTCAGCGCCACCGGGATTCATCGCTTTTGTTGCGAAGACGCCAAGCAGCACCGTGCCCAGACAGCCACCGATTCCGTGCACGCCCCACACATCGAGCGCATCATCCCATCCCATTTTATTTTTGAGGTTAACGGCAAGATAACAAACCAGGCCGGCGGCACATCCGATAATTACGGCAGAGGGAAGCGAAACAAATCCGGCGGCAGGAGTAATGGTGGCCAAACCGGCTACGGCACCCGTCAAGAGACCGACGAATTTGGGTTTGCGGTGCTGGCTCCATTCAAGTATCAGCCAGACAATGGCGGCAAACGAAGCAGCAACATCGGTATTGACAAAGGCCAGACCGGTTATCGCGTTTACATCCAATGCGCTTCCGGCATTGAAGCCATACCATCCGAACCACAGCAAACCGGTTCCGATTGCAATGAGGGGAATGCTGTTTGGCGGAGATTCTTTGTCCCGGCGCTTGCCAACATAAATGACTGAAGCCAGAGCGGCAAAACCGGCCGTTGCATGAACCACAATGCCCCCTGCAAAATCAAGCACACCCCATTTGGCGAGCAGACCGCCACCCCACACCATGTGTGCAAAAGGATAATAAACAAACACCTGCCAGAGAATCAAAAACAGGATGTAGGACTTAAAGGTGACACGGTTCACAAAAGCTCCGGTGATCAGGGCCGGAGTGATAATGGCAAACATCATCTGATAAGCCATGAACACAAATTCGGGCAGCTTGGTGTTGCCGGCAAAGGGTGTATTCAGGTTTACGCCATGCATAAAGGCCTTGTCGAAATTTCCGATAAGCCCTCCCATGGCATCTCCGCTGAAACAAAGCGAGTACCCGCAAACAAACCACATAATGGTTGTGATTCCCATCGATACAAAACTTTGCATCATGATTCCGAGAATATTTCTTTTTCCGGCAAGTCCGCCGTAGAAAAAAGCAAGCCCGGGCGTCATGAGCATGACGAGACTTGTTGCAAGAAGCATAAAGCCGGTGGTTCCTGTGTCAAACATGTTTTTTGTTTTTTGTTTTTTGTTTAGTTTACGGATTAAATTCAGATTGCCTATTATTTTCAGAACCAGATGCCCGAATGCAGCATGATCTCCGATCGCTGGTTTGTACGAATGCCATTTGTCATAAAGATGGTCTGACTCGGGTCCATGATCAGCTGGCGACCCTCCAGCCTGACGTAGGTGTTAGTCGTTGATTTGTATTCAAAGCCAAGGGTGGCTCCACTGACTGTATATCCCGTAATGTTATTCTTTGTGTCAACGATCTGACCGGTTAAAAAACCACTGGGGTCACTGAAGAACTCACCCCGGATATAAATTCCGAGTTTGGAACGAATCTGGTATCTCGTTGTGAGAATGGCACTGTATATGGATGCCGTTTTCGTGCTGTCACTTATCCAGGAGTTCGCCTGTGAAATGTAGTCGACGCCCACAGACAGTTTCCATTTCGATGTGACATCGTAATTCAAGACCAGATTGTTGAGTATCCTGAAATGGCTTGTCTTTATATTGTCAGGCGTTTCATCGCCCAGCAGATTGTAATAGCCGATGCTTCCCCTTTCGCCCAGCTGGTAAAGAGCGGTGATGCCCACGGATTTTTTCTTGTTTGTTTCAACGAAGGTGTTGTAACCATTCAACAGGTGCAGGCACAAACTGAGCCGGGCATTGGGTGCGTAGCTCAATTTGACTCCGGACTGGAACCAGGGTTCGTACAAGGTGATAACAGAAAGCGAACTGGCAATGTTTTCTCTGGGAAGAAGCGCTTCTGTACCGATATGCGTTTTGAAAAAGCCCGCGTCAAGCCAAAGTTTTTTCGCAATGCGGATTCCGACATTGGCTTCCTGGATATAATTGAATACCGGAGACCAGGCGCTGGCCGGAATATCGCCAAAGAATAAAGCGGCCGAAGACCTGTATTTTTCTGAAGTATACTGCCCTGTAAGTTGCAGGACATTCAGGCCAAAAACATTGCTGCGCGGCGATACGGCCTGAAATTTCTGATAGTTTTTTGCACCTACAGAATCAGAATAATAAGCATAGTAGGCATCTGCGTAACCTCCGAATTTAAATGAAGAAGAAGTGTCCTTCACCTGGGTAAAACCGGCAAACGAACAGGATGAAAATAAAAAAGCAATGCCAAAAGCCCTCAAGGAATTAAACGTTTTGTTCGTATCATATCATCAATTGAGTCTGAAGGGATAAATTGGCGCAGACAGGGCGCCTGCTTCTGTCGATTTTATTCTGCCGCCGCCTGGGATAAATAAAAGAATATGAAGTTAAGCAGGGGGCTGCTTTTCAAAGATAAAATTAATTTGCGATTCCTGAAATTTGAGGAAAGCAAAGAAATCCGAAAGGGAGGAGAGGGGATATATGCAGAAGACCCCTATGGCTGTTTAGAGCGGAGCGGGTGCTCTGGACACAGCAAGACTTTTGGCCAGCTGAACAATATGGGAAGGGGGAATGGGTTTGTTGAGATAAACATCGGCGCCGGCTTTGATGGCTTCCAGGGCTCTGTTCTTGTGCGAATCTGCAGAAAGAATAATGATCTTGGATCGGTCCAGCGCAGGGTGGCTTCGCAAATACCGGCACATCCGGATACCGTCCATTTCGGGCATCCAGAGATCTGCCACAATGATTTCCGGTTTTTCATCAAAGGCCAGCCGCTGACCCTCCACACCGTTTTTTGCCAGCACAACGCGAAAACCGGACTTTTTGAAATTGTAAGCAAGCATTTCCAAAATGTCCTCTTCATCGTCCACAAGAAGGACGGTTTGATTGGAGTGGGAAGCTTTAATCATCAAACAAATGTATAGCCAGACTGTTAAGGTGGTATTAAGGGAAAGAAACCCTTTGAACAAGAAGCCCCTTGATTGATAGCAATCGCTTTATTGCTTGTTGTTTCCAAACCGATCGCCAAGAAAATTGATTATCCGCAGCAGAGTCTTTTCAGGAATACTTTTGATAGCAACCATGGCAATGGCAACGACATCGTTAGCGAACACATGGCTATTGACAACAGTTACAATATCAATTGCGGAAATGACAAGCAGAAGTGGCCAGTAAAGGACAAGTATTGAAACAAGAATGATGAGCCGGTAATAAAATGCGGTTTCCGGATGTAAGTCTGAAGTTCTTTTAAAAGCATCCTTCCGAAGAAAATCAGAATAGATCAGTTGATTGCCAACCATTGCAGCTCCCAGATAGAGTATTGTTTCCGGATGACGGATGAACGGGGAAAGAAAAATGTAAAGCGCAGAGTGCTCTCCGGCAGGAAAATCAAGAATATGGACAAAACTGCAAAGGCCCATGGTCAGGCAATAGATGATGAAAAAAGGAAAAAAGACAAGTGATGGAAACGGGAAGTAGTCTTTGTTGCTTTTTTGCGGAACCATTTCGGCAAATCCTTGCGGCAGATTCTCATCCCAGTCTGTATCTTTCGCATCCTGGTCGAGGTGGTATTCGAGAATCCGGCTTCTCATACGGACCGCATAAAAGGAAACAACAGAGGTTTCCCAAATAAACAGAGCAAGCATGACTATGGCATTCCAGCCGTAAAAGATTACGCCCAGGGCAGGAACAATGGTAATAATTAAATGAAAGCCACCGGTGAGCTTCGGATTCAAAGATTTATGTGTTATGACAGGTTCTGCCATTGTAAAGGAGATTGAAAAAAAGATTAAGCCAGCGGTGGCCAGATGGAACTGCTGTTTTCGAAATCAAGGCTGTGGTACACCACCCATATGGGTTCTCCGGCGAAATGCATCAGGCTGGTTTCATCCCAGCAATTCATGCTTGCTGTCAGGGTTTGACCGTTTCTGGAAAAGGAATACGTAATGATAAAGGGGTGTTTCTCATCAACCTGGATGTTCGGATTTTCTTTTGCTTCGGTGATTATTCCTTCGGTTGCCTGCCCATGCTCAAGCACATCAAGTTTCCTGCGGCCATCGCCGTATCCTTTCCAGCACAGATAGCCCCCGATGGAAATAAGTAAAACATCAAGGCCATTGACGTGGTATTGAAAAGGTAAATTGATCAGAATAAGAAGGGCTCCGATTCGAAACCACCAGCCAGTCGCAAACAGGATCTTTCTCCTGTATGCTTTTGGAAGCAGTCGGGGAGCAGAAGGGGGTGATGGGCCCCGGTCGGGGCCCGGAGGCAAGGGGAGGGGGCCTCCGCAATTGCCGCAGTTGGATTCGGACCTTTGTTTGTAATAGGTTCCGCACCAAGGGCAGAGCACAGATCCGGACAACGAAGAAAATTTACCATCGAAGCTGGCCTGGTCTGTCATTGCAAATTGAATAAAAAGAGTTCTGGGCTGCAAGTCAAATATAGAAAGCTTTTCGAACAAGCTGAAAGGGTCGTTTTCAATCCTGTATGATACAACAAAAAGCCGGCAAAACAGATGTTATGCCGGCTTTATTTAATCGTTCAACAGGTATTGACTTGTTATCAGAAGCTCAGAACAAGACCGACAGAAAGATTGATGATGCCGGTACCCATTGCTATTTTATGTCCGGTGCTGGTGGATGTTTTTCCGCCAAAAGTGGTTGTATAGGTGGTGAAGGTAGGAGTGCCACCGAGATAATCGGCATTCAGGCCAAGACCAAGCATATCGGTAAGACCGATTTTTGCACCTACGCCTGCATCATAACCGAAAGTGGAAACCGATCCCATTGTCTGAGTAGCGGTGCCAAGTACGGGAATGTCCTGACTCAGAGTGGCCGATTTGGAAGTCATCAGACCACCCAGAACCCTTGCTGTGATTGCGAATTTATCTCCAACAGGAAAATTCAGAAAGGGTCCGATCAGATAGGAACCGGTGTAATATGAAGTGGCAGTGGTGGTCCCTGCCTTGTTGTTGTATTTGGTGTCATATGTCGTGGCATCAAACCCGTTCATGTTACCGCCGATCATAACCATTCCGCCGATATTGTCGGAGAACTTATATCCGAAGTTGACATCGAAATGAAAGCCCGTTTTGGCCCAGCCGTTTGTATGGGTTGTGTCTGTTGCGCTTGAGTTTTTGTCTTTCGTGCCAAAAGCGCCCATAGGCATACCCGCTCCGACAGAAACACCGACAACAATTTTGGTGTCATCTCCGCCGCCGCCCTTGGCAACGCATGTTCCGGTTGATAAAGTGAAAATAGCAAGAATGGATAGAATTGTTGTTTTCATTGAGATAGGGGTTGGTTCGCTCAAAAGTAGAGCTTTTTTCAAAACAGAGCCGGAAGGTGTTAAGAAATCGTGAACTATCCATTGTGAATAACTCGGGCTTTCGCACAGGCTGCCGTATTCTTTCAAAAAACGGAATTGCCGGATACAAGGTAAATTCAGCCAATTGCTCTTTATCAGCAATCCTGAATTTTCAAATCCATTCCTGGAAGACAAAAAGAAGGAAGCGCATTAGCAGGGCAGATAAGGGCAGGAGAGTCATCTGCAAATCCGGTTTTCCTTCCGGTTATTTTATTTGCCGGCAGCCAACCCGAATTTCTTTTCCTGAATTAAATAGCTGCTGCCTTCTGCGAGGATACTAACGGTCAGATTGTCAACAACGATAGGGGTGGAGTCGTCCGCCACATCAATGTTTGTCAACCCCATTTTGCTTCCATCAATGAGGATGACCATTCCAGAGCCAATGCATTCGGCATGGTTTCCTTCGGATATAATCAGGGCGGTATCTTCTCCCAGTCCAATGCCCAGGCAGGATGGATTCAGCGCAATAGCATGAGCCAGCCGTGCGAAGCGCCCCCTTTTGATAAAATGCGTATCGATAATCACTCCCTGGATCATGTTCATGCCTTTTGAAATCCGGATGTCGCTCTTGAAAAGCGCTTCTACAATGGGTCCGCCCCCGATAATTGTTTCGGACATGGCCATGGCTCCGGCGCTGGTTCCGCCCACAATAAAATGTTTGTCTTCTGTGTATTTGTTTTTTATGGCAGTCAGCAAAGGGCTTTGCCCGATAACAGACATGAGTTTGTTCTGATCTCCGCCGGTGAAAAAAACGGCATGTGCATTCTGGACACGTTTTATAAGCAGGGAGTCCTGTGCATCGGCTTCGTTTTCTACTTGAATGATCCCGACATGCGTAAAGCCAACCTGTTTATAGGAATGGATATAAAGCTCTTCCATTTCCCGCGGTATGGAGGAGGCGGCAGCAATGATCTCGATGATATGGTGCGTCCTGGGAATTTTTGATATGAGCGTTCCCAGAATTTCAAAGTGCGAGGTCGGACTGGTTTTTTTTTGAATGTCGAGGTTTTCTCCCGGAACATCTCCTTTGCTTTCGTGTCCGCCGATGATGATCAGTTTTCCTTTGGGTATCATGTTACTGGTGCGATTTGATTAAGTTGGTTATACGCTCCAGCCCTGCTTTTAAATTTTCTTCAGCGGGTCCGAATGAAAAACGAATGTATTTGTCAAAGCCGGGTTCTTTTTTTTCGAGCCCGGCACGGATATCGAACAAGCGCCCGGGAACGGTCATCACCTTGCATTTGAGGGCCTCTTTAAAAAAGCGGTCGCTGTTGTTCAGCGGCGACGGAAGGCGGCTGATATCCGCCCAGATATAAAAAGTGCTGTTTGCATCGGCAGAGCAGATCATGCCACTGGCGCGAAGGGCATTGAGCATAAGACCCTGTTTTTTGCTGAATACCTCACGCAGGGCATTTGTTTCCTGGTCTGCTCTTTCGGGCTCGAACAATTGAAGTGCGGCCCGCTGCACAGGCAGGCTCGGTCCGCCATCAATGCCGCTGGCGGCTCTGCCCAGGTCTTGTATGACATCGGGTGTGCCCAGGGTCCATGCCAGCCTCCAGCCCGGATAGCGAAACGATTTGGTCAAAGCATCCACAATTAAAACGGGATCCGAGTTGACATCATGTATGAATGCCGCTGCCGATACCGGAGCACCGGCGGGTTTTCCATTTTCATAAATAAAGTGCGAATACACTTCATCCACAATGAGAGAACAGTTTTGTTTCCTGGCGCTGTCTACATAGCCTTTCAGTTCTTTGCTTTTAATGACATGCCCGGTCGGATTGCAGGGGTTGCTCAAAAGAAAGGCATCGAGTTCAAACGTTGTTAGCGCATCCGAAAATTCAGCCGAAGGAATTGCATAGTTGTTTTCCATGCGGGAAGGAATGCAAACCGGGGTAATTCTCCCTTGCTGGTAATTGAGCATATCGGCATAAGCCGGATATTCAGGGCTTTTGTAGCCCAGCCGGACGGAACCAAGAATGGAGAAAATGCGCGTCAGGGCCAGACGGCCTCCCATGGCAATGCTCACGTTGTCTGCCGTGTATTGCGAAGATTTGTCTTTGCGGTACAGCCTGTTGTAATGACCGGCAATGGTCTTTCTCAGTTCGGTCATTCCATTCAATGGTCCGTATCCGGAATCATCGGGCTCAAGAACAAATTCCCTGATGCGTGGAGGGGCGCCTTTCATTTCCCCTGTTTCCGGTTCACCCTGTCCCAGGTTGGCCCATTCGTTGTTGCCATGATAAAAACCGAGCTTCATGGCTTCTTCCATGACCCAAATAACGCCGATATCGGGAATTTCATTGAATGCGCTTTTGGGTTTTGCGAGTGGGTCCATTGTCGGAAGATCAGGATTTTTTTATGAAGGGGCTTCTGAAAAAAAAGCACCTCCATTCAGAAGTGCTTTTCTTTGTTTAGCCCCGAAGCCCCGAAGTTACGAATAAGGAGCGAATCCGTTTTTTCGTGGTTCTGCCGGTGAGAATCAATGTTGTTTGAAAAACCCCCAAATGACATCGGCGCCGGAGAAATCATGGCTGGTATTTCCAATGATGCTGCGCGGAAGATATTGCATACAGCCGGGCATGTTGTGGCCTCCGCCATGAATGGTATACAAAACGACTTCGGTCTGGCCGGGGCATGAAAAGACGACCCTTGTTGTTGCACACCCATCGCCGGTATCGGAGTCCGGTATTTGCGAATAGACCGAATCGGTTGTGCAGGCGTTGTTTTTGCACCAGAAACGAAACGACTCTTCTGTTGATACGACTTCTCCCAGCTCCTGCTTTCCAAGTTTGACCTGGCCTCCCCCGTAAGGCATCAGCGGATCATCAGTTCCATTGATGATCAGCACCGATACAGGATCCGGAGGCTTGCGTTGCTCCATCAGATTGCGCGGCATGCTTGCAATAACGGGTGCAATAGCCGCAAACCTCGCGCCAAGCTCACAGCCCAGACGGAAGGTCATCATGCCGCCATTGGACAGACCCGTGACGTATATTTTTTTGTCGGCAATCGTGTATTTTTTTTGCAGGGTATCAATCAGGGCCGAGATGAAACCGACATCATCCACCCGGTCTTTTTGTGCATCGTATTTATCCAGATCCCGGCCATCGTTCCAGTGTTTTTTCCAGGCCTGAGGATAGACGGCTATAAAAGTATCCCTGTCCGAGAAATGATCGAATCCGGTGAATCGGCCCATTCTTTCGGCATTTCCTCCGCCACCATGCAGGATGACAACCAGGGGAACGGCTTTGCCGGCATGGTAATTTTGGGGGATGTGCAATCGGTAAGTCCGTTCAAGCCCCTTGTATGAGAGCGTCTGGCTGAAAACGAAAATGGGGCTCAGGCAAAAGATGAAAAAAAACTTGATGTATAAAAAGCGAAATGACCTGGGCAGGTGAAGCATTCGGTTGTCCGACACTGGTTTTTGAATAAAAAATCAGTACAGGTAATTCCTGAAATGGATATAGCAGTAGATCATGCGGTTGTACTGATCGGTCGTGAAACTCAGCGGGCATGCAGAATTGTGGTAAGACATGATGTTTCCAAGCATAGGGGTATACAGGTCATTGTTTGGATCGCGGTTGTTTCCGGTCCAGACACAGGCATTGGAAACGGGAGCCGGATTGATATCCGCCGGAGTGTCACACAAAAGATCGCCTGCTGTGCTGCAGTTGTGTTCGTTTACAAATTCAATGCCCAGGCTGGTTTCGAAGGTGTGATACAAACCGAAGAAATGACCAATTTCATGAGGAAACAAAGATCCGCTTCCGATACTTGCTTTGCTCAGGACAATGAGGTCGTGATGGGGAGAGGAAGAAGGCCCGTTTCCGAGTGGCGCATAACCGGCCGCGCCTCCCGGGTTGGTAATGCTTGACACAAGAACGACATTGAGAATATTCTCTTTGCAGTAAAGCGCCGTAAATTCCGCATCGTCCCGGACTTTACTCCAGGTGTTGTATTTATAGGTATAAACGGTGTCGATGGTGCAGGTCTGAAATGAAAGACAGATCGGGGCATACCAGGTATTGAGATACTGTACGGCAAGCTGAATGGCCGACAGGGTTATTCCGGGATTGTTCAGGCTGTCGGTTACAATTATAAAGTGAATGGAAATGGTTTTGTTCAGACAGGATGTAAGTGCCTGATAGTTTTTTGCGATGAAGGCCTTCTCGTATTGCATGGAGTTGGCCGGTACGACCGTTCCGCAACCCGTGATTTGACCCTTCAGCAGAGAAAAAGAAAGACACAGAAAGAGGACAAAAGAGAACTTGTTAAGCATAAAATGCAATTTGCCTAAAATTAAATCATTTTTCTATACGAACGTAATCGCAATTTATATATTTTTAGTCACTCTAATTTTTTACGGCCATTTAAACGATGGGTTGATATGGTGAAAAAAATCCGGCTATTTTTTCTTTTTTTCGTATTGCTGGCTTCCACAAGGCTCTCTGCCCAGATTTCGGCAAACGATACGGTGGGCTGCGCCCCATTGGTGGGTGTAAAGTTTACGGGGATAGCGGGATCGACCAATATTCTTTGGGATTTCAATGACGGAACATTCTCGGCTCTTTTGAATCCGACCAATACATTTCTTCTTCCCAAAGTATATCTTGTTCACTATACGGCCACAGTAGGCGGTTCTCCGGTTAGTTTGTTCCTGAATATACATGTCTTTGGAAAACCGACTCCGGTTTTTACGGCGAGCCCGCCGACAAAGGGCTGTGTGCCTTTAACAGTGAAATTTTCCAGCAGTTCAACCGGCGGCGGCGGCTCGGCCATCACATCCAATAGCTGGACTTTTGGCGACGGAGGAAGCGCCTCCTCCTCAAATCCGACTTATACGTACAGTTTGCCCGGGCTCTTTGATGTACAGCTCAAAGTGACCGATCAGAACGGATGCGATTCTTCGGTGAAAATTCTGAAATACATTTCCACCTCCAAGAAACCCAAAGTTGTCATTGCTTCCAATCCGGCTTCGACAACAAGTTGTGTCAGTCCGTTCAATATCACATTCAACGGTTCGGGGTCATCGAGCAATTCGTTTGCCACTTCGGTGCTCACATACAGCTGGACATTCTCCAATGGGAATACCTCTACCGCCGTTGCTCCGCCTCAGCAAACCTATACGGTTTCCGGAACGACTTTGCCGGTTACCCTCATCGCCACGGATGATAACAACTGTTCCGATTCGGCCAAAGTGAATGTCCTCATCAGTAAGCCCGTTGCAACCTTCTCGGTCAAAGATACCGTCTGCAAGACGGTCACATTTAATCCTGCCGGTTCAACAGGAGTGATCAGCTGGGATTACGGCGATGCAAACTCGGGGACCTCCAATACCCACATTTATGCCGTCGGAGGAACCTATTTTGTTCATCTGCACACCACCCTGGGTGCCTGTTTCAACGACTCCATCAAAAAAATATTTGTGGAAGATCCTCAGGCCAATTTTACAAGCAAGCCCACTTATTCCTGTTCAACCCCTGAGCTGATCAATTTTACGAATACCTCAATTGGTAATATTCCCGGAACAACCTATGCCTGGACCTTTGCAACAGGGTCAACGAAATACAAACCCAGCATTACCGTTTCAAATGTATACGCCCCGGCTGTGACCATTTCTGACTTGGACACCAACCGTTTCACAATCGATCACAAAGACGCCATTCTGAATGTGACCTTGACCCTAATTACCCCCCAGGGATGTAAAGCCACACTGACCAAGTTGTTGATGGATACCATTTATCTCCCCACGGCCCGTATCCAGCCCGACATTTCCAGAGGGTGCATTCCCCTGAAAGTGGCCTTTTCAGATTCAAGTATTTCGCAGGAACCCATTGTAAACTGGCTGTATGATTTCGGTGACGGATCGCCGGTATTGAATGCGGCCTCCAGCAGTGTGGTCAGCCATACCTATCCGGCTGCCGGAGTTTATCAGGCCAAATTGATTATTACCAACAGCAGAGGTTGCAAAGACACCTCCTATGTCAATGTCATTTATGCGGGCGCACCCCCGACTCCAAACTTTACTGTTGCCCCGACATCGGTTTGCCCCAAAACCCCGGTTCAGTTTACCAACACAAGCACTTCGGCTGCGAACAGCCCCATCGATTCCTGGCACTACAATACAGACAACGGTTTTTACATGTCGTCCTGCTATACGGACCCCAACCCTTTGTATGCCTTCGGAAACAGCACAGGCCCACAGAATGTTACCCTTGTCACCTGTTCCAGAGGGTGCTGCGACTCGGTTGTAAAGCCCGCTGCCCTTACCGTAAATGGCCCGCTGGTTCAGTACACAGCTAAAGTTGACTGCAGCCTTCCCGATGTTTATACATTCACCGGAAACATTCAGGGAGCCACAACCTGGATCTGGGATTTCGGAGATGGCACGGTGATCAGCAATTCTACATTGTCCGTTATCCAGCACACCTACGGAGCAACCGGAAACTACCTCAGCAAACTGATTGCACACAGCGCCAGCAGCGGTTGTCCGGACGACACCTTCAAGGTGAAAATATTTGTGAAGCACATCAAAGCCGTCATTGCAAGCGATACGGCGGTTTGTACCAGCTTTTCCAGGCCTTTTGACGCGAGCGGATCCATTGATGTTTACAATCTCGGAAACAACGGATATGTCTGGTTGTGGGGAGACAATTCGGCTCCCGGCATTTCTTCTTCCCCGCTGGCCTCTCACGTCTTCTCGGTGGCAGGATTTTATTATGTCAAATTGATTGTAACCGACATAAACGGCTGCCGGGATACGGCCATTTCCAAAAAGATTAAGGCAAGTTCGGTGTCTCCCAATTTCAAGGCCGATCATTTCAACGGCTGTATACCCTGGACAGTGAATTTAAATTCTCTGACCACCTCAGATACAACACTTACATCCTGGAGCTGGACTTTTGGCGATGCTTCTGCTCCCGGAAGCGGTTCGAGTACGACACATCTTTATTCCAACAATGTTATGACAAGTTTCCGGGTTATCCTTACAGCCACCAATATTCTGGGTTGCGTGGATACCGTGTCAAAACTGCTGGTTCCATCGAAACCCAATGCGGGTTTCCTTGCGGCCACGACAAACAATTGCGCCGGAGACAGTGTTCAGTTTATTCCGGCCGTTGGAAATGATAAAGGATACCAATGGGTTTTTGGAGATGGAGGCACATCCGCTTCCGCTTCGCCATGGCATTCGTATGCCAACAGCGGAACATACACGGTAACCCTAACCGTGAAAGACAGCATCGGTTGTTTTCAAACCAAAGTGCTAAACAATTACATCTCCGTTCAGGCCTATCCGAAAGTTGGTTTTACCTCTTCTCTTGACACGGCAAAAAGTTTGTGCGCTCCGCTTGTTGCAAACTTTAAGGACACGACTACGGCAAACATTTTTGGTTCAAGAACCTGGAACTTTGGCACCGGAGGTCCTGTTGTTGGCAGCCAGTCGGTATCCAACCCCTATCAGTTTCCGGGTCTGGATACGGTTTCACTTATTGTCACCACCACATTTGGTTGCAGTTCGACCATTAAAAAACCATACACCATCCTGGGACCCCAGGCACAATTCAGCGAATCGGATTCTCTGATCTGCAAAGGCACACGGGTTACTTTCCAGATCAAGGACACATCTCAGATTTCAGTCTATCACTGGTATTTTGGCGATGGTTCGGATACGGTTGGAAAATCTCCGGTGAGTCACGTATTTGATTTTCATCCAGCAGGCGGCGTGGATCAGGTGACACTGGTTTATTGGAGCGGCGATTCCACATGCAAATCGGCTTTCCAAAAACAAATTAATATCCATCAGGTCATTGCCAATTTTACAGTCCAGGATTCTGTTCTCTGCCTGGGTCCGAGCGATCAGTTTACAAATACCTCCACCAGCGCCTCGTCCATTATCTGGCATTTTGGCGACGGACAGACCAGTATAGTGAGCAGCCCTCAGCATTTGTATGCGCAGGCCGGCACCTATACGGTCAGCCTGGATATTAAAGACAATGTAAGCGGATGTGCGGATACGTTGACCAAAAAAGTGATTGTCAATCCCCTTCCGCACCCCCTTACAACGGGCAAGGATACCTGTCAGGGCAAACCTGCGCAATTGAATGCCAGCGGCGGACTCACCTATCTCTGGTCACCTGCGGCCGGATTGAGCGCCACAAACATTCCAAATCCGGTTGCAACCCCTGCGGCAACCACATTGTATACAGTTGTTGCAACCGATGTCAACGGATGCAAGGGCGACACAACGGCTTTGGTAACGATTGTCCAGCCGATTCCTGTGATTACCTTCGATACAAGCATTGTCATAGGGCAAAGTGTTCATCTGGATTTTAACATAAGTCCTTCTGGAAATTATACCTATGTCTGGACGCCATCGTATTTATTGAGCTGTACGGCATGCCCCAACCCCACAGCCGATCCGCTGGTGAACACGACCTATACACTTACGGTCAGTGACAAGAAAGGATGCTTTTCAACCAATTCTACCTACGAGTTCGTCATTTTGCCCGAAGCGTCATTGGATGTACCGACAGCGTTTACGCCCAACGGAGACGGTGAAAACGACATAGTGTTTGTCAGGGGCTGGGGCATCAAACGGTTGGTCGACTTCAGCATTTACAACCGCTGGGGCGAATTGGTTTTCAGGACTGACGACATCAATGTTGGCTGGGACGGTTATTTCAAGGGCGTTCTGCAAAATGTGGAAACCTACGCATGGACAGCAACGGTTGAAACCTATCTAAACGGAAAACAAATTCAGAAAAAGGGATTTGTGAAACTGATCCGGTAAGGGCAAGGAACGAAAAACCGGCAGACCTGCTTTTTCAGGGACATCACAGATTCGAAGACTCGGCGCGGATTCTGGAAAGGGCCGGCAAAACAGGCCCATTAAACGAATGTATTTCTAAAACCTTTCGGAACGCGAACCGGCGATCTGGTGCACGACCGAAGTTCCTGTTGCACTCCTTTCCTTCTTCTTCTTATACGGCTTCGATTATATCCCGTTTGTTTATTCTAATGACGCGGATGGCAGAAAAGAAATCCTGGATTATTTGTCGTTTTTGATATCCAGATTATCGACTTTGCCGATGACCTTAAATTCGGTGCGCCTGTTTTTCTCCTGGTTGACCGGGTTTGGAGTTCCGTCGGGATTTTTGTTTGGGACTTTCGGCATGGATTCTCCGTATCCGATTGCCGTCAGCCTTTCGGAGCTGATGCCTTTGCTGATCATGTATTTGACGACCCCGTCTGCACGCTTTTGTGAGAGGTTCAGGTTGTATTTGTCGGAACCAACATCATCGGTATGCGAACCAATTTCAATTTTCAATTCCGGATTTTCGTTCAGCAAAACAAACAAGGTTGTGTCCAGTCCTGCCTTCGCCTGAGGAGAAAGATCTGCCTTGTCGCTTAAGTAGTAAATGTTTTTGAGCTGGAAACCTTCCTTTGCAATTTCTTTGAGGTGAAAACTTACCTTTAAGGTTTGCGATGCAATCATCTTGACTGTGCTGATGCTGCTGACTTCATTCAGGTAATTATCCCCTTCGGCGACAACCTTGTATACATTCCCGGGTTCAACTGGAAAATCGAAGCGGCCCTCCTGATTCATGTTTACTTTTTTGATAAACACGGAGGTTTCGGGGTTCAGGGGGTCGGTCAGATAGAGGCTGACCGTTGCGCCTTTCAGGGGTGTTGAAAGCGAGGAGTCTTTTCCGACACCTTCGATACTGCCGGCGATGCGAAGATGGACAAATTCCAGACGCTTGTATTCATACAGGTCGTCGCAGCAGGTTGGGTTTTTTGAGGAAACTCCGCCTTTTCGGTTTGAAACAAGCATCCCACTTTCACGGTCTTTGGAAATGGTGAAGTTCAGGTCGTCGTATGTGGTGTTCACTGCCGGAGAAAGGTTTTCGGGTAAAGTAAAGGCCTTCAATTCCCCGACGGCTTTGAATATGTCCATTCCGCCCATTCCCGGCCATCCATCGGAGCTGAAATAAAGCGAACCAGTTTCCTGATCGTAATAAGGAGTCATCTCATCGCTCGAGGTGTTGATTTTTCCGCCGGCATTCCGGGGGGCGCTGAAGAGTTTCTTTTTGCCGTTATAGGTGAAATACCAGATGTCATAGCCACCTTTTCCTCCCGGCCTGTCGCTTACAAAATAGACGGTTTCCTGTCCTTTTGCATTGACAGAAACGGTTGGCTGCATAGCGGTGTAATCGGGCAGGTTGATGGTCTTATTCAGCAGGACAGGTTCTGACCAGCTGCCCTCATTGTATTCGGCGCTGTAAAGCGAACAGATCATCTTGTTTTTCCAGTTCGGATGACATTGCGTAAAATAGAAATGCTTGCCATCCTGGGAAAAGGAGCCCCCGCCAACATTCATACCCGGCTTAACAGGCGGTCCCGCATATTCCCCGCCGAAGGTCCATTTGCCATCCACCTTTTTGGCCGTATAGAGTTTTCTCAGAGGAGTGGAAAGGGTGTCGTTTTGGATGATGTATTCTTTTTTATTCGAGCGAAGTGCCGCATAGACGATATTCGAATCATTCAGAAAGATCGGAGCCGCTTCCACGTGAATCTTGTTGATACTGGTGTCGAGGTGGGTAATGGCTATTTTAATTTTCGGATCAACAGGTTTCTTCTGCACCGAATCGCAACCCGCAATTTCGGCTTTGACCTGTGTTTTCAGCTTTTGAGACAAATCATCTGATGCCGCCTGTTTTTTGAACAACAAAAAATTTTCTTTTGCCTTGTCACAATCGCCATTCATTTTCAACATCAAGGCATAATAAAAAAGGGGCAAAACAAATGTTTTGTCGCTCAGCGTGTAAGCCTTTTCGTACCAGTTCAGGGCGGGCGCGTAGTCCCGGTTTAACCGGTAGCTTTCGGCCAGTTTAAAAGCGATTTTGTAGTCTTTTGTTTTTAATTTCAGATAGGCCTCGAAATACTGACTGGCGGCGCCATAATCACCCAGGGTCATGCCGCTGTTGCCCAGATTTTTCAATTGCCTTGCGGAATGCATGCGGCTGAGCGAATCCTGGGCATGACAGGAGAAAGAAAACAAAAGAAGCAAGCTGCAAAAGAAGAGGGGTTTGGCGGCTATAGATTTGAGAAAAGAGGCAAAACAAATGGATTGAAAGCCCGCCGGCATTGCTTCATGCGCCTTCTTTTTTGTTCCGACTTGGGCCGTGTTTAAAAAAACTTCCATACCATTCTTTGCTTCGAAAATAATTTCCGGATTAGTACCTGTCACAGGGAATTTCAATTTTATGTAATCGTGTATTGGCGGCTGTGTAAATGAAGCTAAGCTCAAAGGCGCCCCGGTAGTTTGTGGCCGTATGCAACTCGGAGAGATTGAAATCGTAGCTGGCTCCGATGCGGTAGTTTTTGAACTGAAGACCTCCGTTGGCGATAAAGGCATCGGTGTGCACATCCAGATTGCTCCGGTAAAACAGACCCGCCGAAACAGAAGTGGCTTTAGCCTTGTTGGCTGCCAGTTTGTAATACAGGTTGGAACCCAGCAGGACATCACTGGCTTTGTCTGTTGCCGTCACTAAAAAACTGGGATCTATGTACCAGAGTTTATTGATTGAATATTCCAGCCCGCCATTAAAAACCTTGCGCGAACGAAGTTTTGTTCCGTCGCTATAGAAACTCTCTTTCGGCGAGTTGAGGTGCAAAACGGCTATATTAAAGAAAGGAGTGATCTTGGCAAGCCTTACACTGTAGCCGGCCCCGACACCCAAATCAAAATAACTCAGATTGTCGTGAATCCGCGTTTCCTGATTGGGAAGCGTGGGGTCAAACTGTCCTTTGGTCCAATTGAACTGATCGGGATAGGTCTCCGCATCGGGATTGATGGATTTGCTTACGACCCCCCCCTGAAGTCCGGCATGAAAGCTGTGTATGGAAATGGTTTTGTGGTAGGCAGCCGAAAGTTGTATTTCCAGCACTTTTAAAGTTCCGGCCGATTTGTCGTCGATCAGAAACACCCCTCCGCTTATATTTTCGTTGGCAATAAAAAAAGGCTTGTCAAACCCAATGGCTTCCGTCAGAAAAGGTTTGCCGATCTGGCTCCACTGCGAACGGTAATTGGCCGACACCCTCCAGTCGCCGTCAAAGTTCCCGGTGTTGGATGGGCAAAGGGTAAGCGGACTGTTGAAATACTGTGAAAAGTGTACATCCTGCGCCATTACAGACAATACGGGACCGAAAGTCGCCAAAAGGAACAGGAAAAACAGAGGGTTCTTTTTCAATGCCGTTGTATTGTGTAATAAAATGACTGATTAAGTACCAAAGATAGAATAATCCCATTATCAGAAATGATCCGGCGCCTGTTTTTTTAAGTCCCGCCCCAATGACGTATTTCTTTGTTTCTTTAGGAAAGAATTCCGGCATTGGCCAAAATTCGCATGGCAGACCCAGGATTCCAGCTTGCAAAGCCCTTTAACTTTATTTAACAGCCCCCGGCTATTTTTTCTTTTTACTCTTAACACTACTTTTGCAGTCAGAAATTTAATCAGCAGTACCCTGCACATTGCATCACATTTAAAAACAAGATCAGGCATGACCGACATCAAAGAACTGAATGAGCACA
Source organism: Bacteroidota bacterium (assembly GCA_003151415.1). Classification (GTDB taxonomy): domain Bacteria; phylum Bacteroidota; class Bacteroidia; order Palsa-965; family Palsa-965; genus Palsa-965. The sequence continues at coordinate 26,805 of PLXK01000025.1, read as the reverse complement.
TTCAAAAGGAGAGCGCCTTCATTGAGCTGCTCAATATGGAAATGGGCAAAGTAATCATTGGTCAGAAACACATGGTCGAGCGCCTGCTCATCGGGCTATTGTCCAATGGCCATATTTTGCTGGAGGGCGTTCCGGGCCTGGCCAAAACCCTTGCCATCAAATCCCTTGCCCAGTGTATTCATGCCGACTTCAGCCGCATTCAGTTTACCCCCGATCTGCTTCCGGCCGATCTTATAGGAACGATGATTTACAACCAGAAACAGGAACAGTTTACCGTTCGCAAAGGCCCTCTCTTTGCCAACTTTATCCTGGCCGATGAAATAAACCGGGCCCCGGCCAAAGTGCAGAGCGCCTTGCTCGAGGCCATGCAGGAGCGGCA